>CALFXA010000260.1 GCA_937928015.1 uncultured Anaerolineales bacterium
ATACTGTCTGGGCGGGGTCTTCATGAAATAAGAGGCGGGGGCATACAACGGACCGGCAATACCGCGGTCGCGGGCCAGTTTGACGCAGCGCACGGCGTCGATGATCACACCGGCGGAGTTGGGGCTGTCCCAGACCTCGAGCTTGGCTTCGAGGTTGAGGGGCACGTTGCCGAAGGTGGTGCCTTCCATGCGGATGTAGCACCACTTACGGTCGGTCAACCACGGCACATGGTCCGACGGGCCCACATGGACGTCGCCGGCATCGAGCTTGTAGGGCAGCATCGAGGTGACCGCGTTGGTCTTGGAGATCTTCTTGCTTTCCAGGCGCTCACGTTCGAGCATATTGAGGAAGTCGGTGTTGCCGCCGAAATTGAGCTGGTAGGTGCGGTCCACATGCACGCCACGGTCCACGAAGAGCGAGGTCAGCACGCGGTGCACGATGGTCGCGCCCACCTGCGACTTGATGTCGTCGCCGAGGATGGGCAGTCCCGCATCGCGGAAGCGCTTGGCCCAATATTCGGACGAGGCGATGAACACAGGGATGCCATTGACGAAGGCGCAACCCGCCTCGATGGCCTGTTCCACGTACCACTTGGTAGCCATCTCGGAACCGACAGGCAGGAAGTTGACCACCACATCGGTCTTGGTCTCTTTCAGCAGACGGACGATGTCGGCCGTGGGGCCGGGCGCCTTGGTGATGACCTGCGACAGATACTTGCCCAAGCCGTCGTGGGTCATGCCGCGCACCACGGGCACGTTCAGGTGCGGCACATCCGAGAACTTGTAGGTATTGTTCGGTTCGGCGAAGATGGCCTCGGAAAGGTCCTTGCCCACCTTGGTGATGTTGACATCAATGCCGATCGTGAACTCGATGTCATTGATGTGGTAACCGCCCACACGTGGATGCATGATGCCCGGGATGATAGCGTCATCCTGGGCGTCTTTATAGAATTGCACGCCCTGCACAAGCGACGAGGCGCAGTTCCCAACCCCGATGATGGCTACGCGTACCTTTTTGTTTGCCATGAATACCTTCTCCTTGACTTGGATTTTCGAAATTGTATTCGATTTTCATCACAAAACCAAAGTACCGATAGGCCCGTGATGTATAATCTTACCGTGATAGATTTCAGAGCGGATATGCCTGACGAACCCAATCCACACATCGAGCGTCTCGCCGAACTGACCCGCAGCCTGGTCGCCACGCAAGATGTGGAGGCCTACCTTCAGGCCCTGGTCTCGGCCGCCGTGGAACTCACTCACAGCGAGACCGCTTCGATCCTCGAGCTGGACCGTGACGCTAACGAATTGCGCTTCCGCGCCGTGCCCTGGTATCACCGCGACGTCCTGTTGGCTATCAGCGTCCCCGTCGACGCCAGCGTGGCGGGATGGGTGGCGCAGAAGACTGCCCCGCTGGTCATTTCAGATGTCCGCAAGGACGAGCGTCACTTCCGCAAGGTGGACGAGGCCAGCCGCTTTCAAACCCGCTCCCTGCTGGCCGTCCCGCTGCGTCAGCGTGACAAGGTGCTGGGGGTCTTCGAGGCGCTCAACAAGGCGGATGACGCCCATTATACCGAGGATGACGTTGCAATCCTAGAGACGCTGGCCGCGCTGGCGTCTGCTGTCATGCACAACGACACACTCGAACGGCGCATCAAGGCTTCTTACAATGAGGTGGCCGAACTCGACCGCCTGAAAAGCGACTTCATTGCCATCACTTCGCACGAACTCCGCACCCCGCTCGGGTTGATTCTCGGGCATGCCACCTTCATGCGCGAACTGGTCGGCAGCCAGTACAGCGAGCAGCTCGACGCAATCATCCGCAACGCCACCAAACTCAAAGAGATCATCGAAGACCTGTCCAGTGTGGACAACTACCAGTCCGGGCTGGCGCGCATCCGTCAACGTCAGGTCTCGATTGCGCGTGTGGTCGAGGAGGTGGCGATCTCCTTCCGCGAAGCGGCGCGGCAAAAGGGTGTCTCCCTGCGTACCAACATCAGCGGCGGAGAATTGCTGGTGGAAGCCGACGCAAACAAGATCGCCATCGCCATCAGCAACCTGGTCAAGAACGCCGTCACCTTCACCGATCAGGGCGGGCACATCTTGATCTCCGCCGAGACCGTGCCCGGCTATATCAAGGTCTCGGTCATCGACGATGGCATTGGCATCCCGCCCTCCGACCTGCCGCGCATCTTCGAGCGATTCTTCCAGGTCGAGTCGCACCTCACCCGCCGCCACGGCGGTATGGGACTCGGCCTCTCGGTGGCCAAGGCCATGATCGAAATGCATGGCGGGCGCATCTGGGCCGAAAGCGTGGCCGGACGCGGCAGCAACTTCACCTTCCTCCTCCCCATCACTCCACAACAGACGAGGCCCGTCACCCCCGCGTTGCTGGGATGACCCAACCCCAATCCACTCCCTCGCCCCATAAAGCCATGGACCCTTCCTTCATTGTCGCCGGGCGCTTCGCGCGCGAATACCTGATCCCCCCTGTTGGACATCCCCTGCTGGACTCCCCGGGCGGGGATTTGCTTTATGCCGCCGGCGGACTGGCCGTGTGGGACCCCAGCGTGGGTCTGCTTTCGCGCGTAGGCGAGGACCTGCCCCGTCACTGGCTGGCCGCGCTGCAAAGGCGCGGCTTCGACACGCGCGGAATCAAGGTGCTGCAACAAAACCTGGACCTGCGGGCCTTCATCGCCTACACCGACTTCGAGCACCGCAGCCGCAACAGTCCCGTCTCCCATTTCGCCCGCCGCGAGATGACCTTCCCCAAGTCGCTGCTGGGCTACCAGCCCGACCAGGCCGTGGAGGGCCTCTCCCCTTCGGTGAGCGACATCCCTCGCGAGTTCATGGACGCGCGCGCCATCCACATCTGCCCGATGGACTTCACCATCCAGAGCCAGTTGGTGGCGGCCTTCAAGGGCGGATCGGCCACCACCCTCAGCCTGGACCCTGCGCCCGAGGCCATGTCCCCCGCCCGCTTCAAGGACCTGCGCATACTCCTGCAAGGCGTGACGCTCTTCCTGCCTTCGGAGGAGGAACTGCGCGCGCTGTTCTGGGGCGAGACACACGACCTGTGGGAGATGATCGAAGCCGTCAGCCCGTATGGCTGCGAGGTGATCGTGGTCAAGCGCGGCACGTATGGTCAACTGGTGTACGATGTGGCGGGTCATCACCGCTGGGAGGTGCCCGCCTACCCCGCCCGCCTGGCCGACCCAACCGGCGTGGGCAGCGCCTTCTGCGGCGGATGCCTGGCGGGCTATCAAAAAACGTTCCACCCACTCGAAGCGGTCCTGCATGGGAGCATCTCCGCTTCGCTCAAACTGGAAGGCAGCGGTCCGTTCTACCCGATGGACGTGCTGCCCGGGTTGACCGAGGCGCGCCTGCAAGCCCTGCGTGAAATGGTCAGAGAGGTGTAAATGCGCGCACGTCTGCTCGATCTTGCCATTGCCATTCAACAAGTCCCTGCGCCGACCTTCGAAGAGGGCGTCCGCGCCGACTTCGTGCAGTCCAAGTTCATCGAGGAGGGTCTGCTCGATGTCTCGAAGGATGAGTTGGGCAACGTCTACGGCCGATTGGCGGGAAACGGATCGGGTGCGCCGCTGGTGACGGTCGCTCACCTGGATACGGTCTTTCCAAACGGGACCAGTCTTGAGGTCCGCGAAGAAGGGGATCGGATCTACGGCCCGGGCTTGGGAGATAACTCCATCGGCGTGGCTGCGCTGATCGAACTTGTCCGCCTCATCCGCCAGCGGAACATCGAGTTGGGCGGCGACCTGTGGCTGGTGGCGGACGTGGGCGAGGAGGGTCTCGGCGACCTGCGCGGGATGCGCAAGGTGGTGGAGCGTTTTGGCGCAAAGGTGCAGGGTTACCTGATCGTGGAGGGACTCGCGCTGGGACACGTCTACCATCGCGCCATCGGCGTGCGTCGCTATCGCGTCACCGCGCGGACGGCGGGCGGGCACTCGTGGTCCGATTTCGGGCAGCCTTCGGCCATCCATGAGCTGGCGCGGCTGGTGACGCAGATCGCCGCGCTGCGCGTGCCCGTCACACCGCGTACCACCCTGAACGTGGGCGTGATCGCGGGCGGGACGACGATCAACACCCTGGCAGCGGAAGCCTGGTTCGAACTGGACCTGCGCTCGGAGAACGCGGACACGTTGGCCGTGCTGACCGAGCAGGCCGAGCAGTTGATCGCGGCGGCCAATCGCTCGGGCGTGAGCGTGGAAGCCGTCCTAATCGGGCAACGCCCCGCAGGAGAAATTTCCATTCAACACCCGTTCATCCAACTTGGACTGCGCTGTCTCGAACAGCAGGGACTCGGCAGCAACTTGACCTCGGGCTCCACCGACGCGAACATCCCGCTCAGCCAGGGCATCCCTGCCGTGGTGCTGGGCGTGACCACGGGCGGTGGCGCACATACCAGACACGAATACATTCTCACCGAGCCCATCGAGCAGGGCATGAATCAATTGGTATGTTTTGTCAGCAAGGCGTGGGGATGAGGCGAATCAATCGTTAATGACTATCTGACGGCCTTCATTGGCACGAATTGTTGTATTGTCACCGTATAGGATGAAAGGATAGAGAAGCCATGAAACTTTATAAATTTATTTCTTTTGCATCCTTAGCGGTTCTTGTTTTTGCGCTATTTCTTCTCGCATCTTTACCTTTTAGGTTTCCACATTCATCGATTGCCTGGCAGCCTGCCCTTCTCTTTCTCAGTCCTGCCATCGTGCTCGTGGCGCTTCTTTTCCTGAAGCCTATTCTTTCAAGAAGAGTGTTCCTTCTTACCTTGGGTTTTTTTGTCCTGATATATGTTTTATTAACTCTGGCAGG
The DNA here is from genome assembly GCA_937928015.1 of uncultured Anaerolineales bacterium. Classification (GTDB taxonomy): domain Bacteria; phylum Chloroflexota; class Anaerolineae; order Anaerolineales; family Villigracilaceae; genus JACPVF01. Next base: position 4,840 of record CALFXA010000260.1, read on the forward strand.
ATGGATGTCGCCCATTCTGCTTGGAATCTTTTTGATGGCATGTCTTCCTTTATATTTTGGCAGAAACGCAGCCACTCTTGATATTCATCGCAAATAATTCAAATAAGGAAAGAGGTCGCCTAATAGCGACCTCTTTTTGTTTTCCTACTTCCCATACCTCTTGCGGATCTCAGGCAGGAAATAATCGTCGAAGAAGGCATCGACGTCGTAGTCGGGCTTCCAGCCCCATTCAGCGCGAGCCAGGGAGTCGTCCACGTCCTCAGGCCACGAGTCGACGATGCCCTGTCGGCGCGGATTGGGTGCAAAGCTGATGTCCGCACCGGGGAAGGCTTTCACGGCACGGTCGCGGAACTCGCCCGCAGTCAATGCGAAGGCGGCGATGTTGTAGACCGTGTGCGAGAGTTTCTCGCGCGGAGTCTCGGTCAGCACCATCAGCGACTTGATTGCATCGGGCATGGCCATGAACGAGATCTTGGTGTCCTCGCGCACGAAGCAGGCGTAGGGTTTGCCTTGGGCGGCGGCATGCAGCATCTCGGGACCGTAATCGCTGGTCCCGCCGCTGGGCATGGTGAAAGCGGAGATCAGGCCCGGGAAACGGATGGCGCGAAAATCCAGCATGGAGGGGGGATTGTCGTCGAGGTGTTTCTGTCCGAAGTAGCGGCTGTAATACATCCCCAACTTTTCGCAATAGAGCTTGTTGCATCCGTACATGGTGTGCGGCGTGTTGTGTTCGTCCTCCTTCACGCAGCCCGCCGCAACTTTGGCGGCCAGGTCGTTCATGCCGTAGGCGGCAATCGAACTCGGGAACAAGAACTTGACTTCCTTCTTATATTTCTCCGAGCGATAGGCCGCCAGCATCAGCAACTGCATCGTGCCTTCCACGTTGATGCGATGCGCCTCCTCGGTGGCCACCTCGGCCTTCGACGAGAGCGAAGCCGCCAGGTGGAAGATCACGTCGAAATCATAGTCATAAAAGGTTTTTACCTTATAAACCAAATCCCCCTGTACGTGCTCAGACGTCATCTTGCGAATCGAGTCGGGCAAGGGCGCCAGGTCTGAGGTCACGATGCGGAAACCGCCTCGCTCCGCCAGGTTTTGCACCAGCGCTTGCCCGATCTCACCACAAGCTCCGGTAATCAGCACGAGTTTTTCACTCATTGTGCCTCCTTCAGTCTGCTGGAATGACGAGCGACTTTATTGTACAATACCTTGCCATCGCATCCCCGCGTAAATTGTCACCAAACCGATATGATTTTCACACGGCATTTTCTCATTCTCTTGATTCTTGGCGGACTGCTCTCTGCCTGTTCGGTGCTGGAAGCGCCCATCGTGGAGGTCCCGGCACCGACGGTTACCGACACTCCGGTCCAGACCCCAACCCGCGTCTGGTTCCCGCCCTCACCCACCACCGTGCCCCAGACCTTTTCCACCTTCACGCCCACCCCCGAGATGCGGCCCGGCCTGGGCGACACCACCGTCCGTGACTCGTTCACTGATGCCACCTTGTGGGACATGGCCTCATCCGACCAGGGTTCGGCCAGCGTGGAAAATAACCGCCTGTCACTGGCCGCCGCCTCGAAGAACTACATCTTCAGCCTGCGCCGCTACCTCGACGTGGGCAGCTTCTACGCCGAAGTCACCGCCCGTCCCAGCCTGTGCCGCGGCGATGACTCGTACGGGGTGCTGGTCCGCGCCAATGCGGTGGCGTATTACCGCTTCGCGTTGACCTGCAATGGCATGGTCGGCGCGGAACGAGTGCGATTCAACAACCGACAGATTTTGCAGGAGCCCACTCTCAGCGGCGACGCACCCATCGGTGCGCCGGGCGAGGTGCGCATCGGCGTGTGGGCTGTCGGCACGGAGCTGCGCCTGTTCCTGAACGGCCGATTCCAGTTCGCGGTCAACGACGCCAGCTTCGGCAACGGCACCCTCGGCCTGTTCGCCAGTTCGTCGGGCGACACACCCGTCACCGTCAACTTCACCGACCTGATCATCCAGGACGTGAATTACAGTCTGCCCACGCGCACGCCGCTGCCTTGACCGTGGATGGTATATAAGTAAGGGGGGCGTTTTTCTCGCATGTCTGGGCCTTATAATCGTGAGCGATGTCAAAAGGCAACGATCCAACAGATGCAGAAGATTACCTGACTCACCTCCGCTGGCATAGCCGCGACGGACACGGCCATTCGGTTCGATACGAGCCGAGGTGGAAGTACAAAAGAGTCTATACGCGCTGGGGGAAAGAATCCCCCGTTTTAGGCTGGATTTTCATTGGGGTACTTTTGATTGCGTTCGCTTACATTTTGTACCAAGCGATTGTGATGCACTCCGGGCTGGAAATATACATCAGCCTGGTGGTTGGGCTGGCGCTCGTCATTTTGTATTTTGCAGTGCGTGACTTGAAAAAGAGCGAGGCAAAGTCAGGCGAAGACATCCAAAAAGAAGCACCCCATGAACGCGAAGATTAAGAAGCCATTTCCGCAAAGAACCGACTATCTCCTGGCGGGGATTCTATCCATTGTTTTGATCGGTCTGATCGACGCGTTGACCAATCGCATCGACGTCACCCGCTTCCAATGGGACTTCCGCTACTACATCGCCATGGCGCAAGACGGTCTCAGCACATCGCTGCTGGCCAGTCCCTTTGTGTACCGTTATGCCACGCCCCTACTGGTGCGGATGCTGATGGGCTTGGGCCTATCTATCGAGGGCGGCTTCACGGTCATCGCCTATCTCGGTGCATTCCTGCAATTGATGGGAATATTCATCTTCATCGGCTGGCTGACCGGGTCACGCAAAGCCGCCTGGGTCACACTGGGGGTGACGGGGCTGTCGCTCTTCCACGTCAAATTCCTGTTGTTCGACGTCTACCGCCCCGATCACCTGGCCTACGCCTTCATCCTGTTGGCGACCTGGCTCGCAGCTCAACGCAGGTTTACGCCGCTGCTGATCGTCACGCTGATCGCGTCCCAGTTCCGCGAGTTCACGATCATCCCGTTGATCGCCTACCTCTTCTCCTTCGCGCGGACCGAGTCGGACCGCCGCCAGTTTTACCTTCAAGCGGGACTCTCCGTCCTCGGCCTGGGTCTGGCCCTCGGCCTGCCGCGCTTGATCCTGCCCATCGAAGCAGACTTCCAGTTCATCAGCCTCACCCCCGATGGCGTCCTGCGCGGGGTGTTGGCCCCCTTCATTCTGACGCGCGACATCAACTTCGTATACACGCTTTTGTCCTACCTGATGCCCTTATGGATTGCTGCCTCGATTCCCCAGGTCCAGTCTGCGTATCGCGCGTTGTCTTTGGAATGGAGGCGCTTCCTGACAGTCTACACGGGACTGGTGTTGCTGCTAAGCTTTTTTGGCGGCACTGACTTTCCGCGTTTTATGACCTTCCTCTTCATACCGCAGATCATCCTGCTCGGAAGCCTGACCGAAAGAACTCATAACCTGATATTGGTCTTTATGCTTGCTGCCACGGCCTTCTTCAACTTGGTGTGGTCGACCATTCCAATGGACAGCATGGAAGCCTACCGCGATTTCTACGGCGGATATAATGGACAGGTCACCATCGTCACCTTCTGGCGCATTCTGGAGATGCTGGCCTTTGTCTTGTTTGGATGGTTCCTTAGGAAACGCCTGCCCGCTCCTCGACCCTGATTCTTTTCCCTCATGCTGACTCCTTCCGACCTGTTGCGTCTGCCCTTTACCCCCGACCTGACAGAGGGCGGCATCGCCCACACCATCCGCTCGCTGCCTCACCTCCCGCAGACGGAGGGTCCGCTTTTCGATCTCCTGCGCCGACGGGTGGCAGGCGCGGCCGTGGAACTGGCTTTCCGACGCTACCTCAACGAACAGGGAATCCCATACGATGTGCGCGGCGCACTGCCATTCACCGCGCCTGACCGTTACGACGTGGTGCTTGGCGGGCGCCGTTGTGACCTGCATTCCTTCCTCATCAAAGACCGAACCCAAATCATGGACATGCGCAAGGCGCCGGGCGTCTTGCTGCGCGCGCCTGCGCTGGTCCCGTCTGACCATCACGCGGCGGAAGGCTTCAGCGACCATGACCTGTATCTCTTCGCCTTCCTGGCTGGGCTGACTGCGTCCTCGCTCGAAGAGTTGAAGAAGGTACAGGAGGCTGCTCAGCCCGCTTATTTTCTGCACGTCCTGCCTGAGGCGTGGGCCAGACCGCAGGCGTGGACTCCGCTGGGGCCGCTGACGTTGAAATCCGAATCAGACGAGGCCATGACCGTCGAGTTGGCGGGGCAGGCCGAAGGTCGGGAGTTCTTGTCCTGCACGGTGGAACTGCCGCCGCAGACGCGCGTCCTCGTGCGGGAACCATTCTTCGCGTTGACCTCGGTCCACATCCCGAAATTGTTCGAGGGGCGGCTGGGAATCCATAGTCCGCGCCGCAAGGAGACGCATATCATCCATTGGCACGAGTGGGGCAACCTGTGGGTGTACGGCATGGAGATCGTGCTGGCAGGCTATGTGGCGCGCAGTGACTTCCGCCGCCGCGCCAGCCCGGTGCAGGCGGGTGCGCGCGTCTTTCAGTATCGACAAACGCCCGAAAAGCACCTCGCCATGCCCATAGCGGACCTGAACCCGCTGAGCGAGCTGCTGGCGCAGGTCCGCGCCTGGGAGGCGGAGAAGGATCAGTCCTAGGACCAAGATGGGATTCGGGGACGAGCGGTGCGGCGGTAAGATGGCGCATCCCAAACACAGAGTTGCCCCATGAATTTCCTCGAACCGTATGTCCGTCAATTTGCCCGCCGCATCGGCTGGAACATCGGCGACAAGATCGAAAACGCCATCTGGACTGTCGTCATCGCGGCCATCCTGCTATGTTGTTGCGCGTTCAGTTGTCTGGCTGTCGTCTTCCAGATTCTCATTCGTCAGGCCTTTTAACAAATTCGTCACTGCTCACCGCTGGTGAATTTCTCAACCGCCGAGACGCGGAAACGTGGAACTTTTAATTCCTCCGTGTCTCGGTGATTTTTTTTCTGTGAACCCAGTGGATTATTGTCCCATTCCTATTCCTTAGTCCCTTCTCAGCAAGGCATGGTAGACTCGCCCACATGTCGAAAAAAGCACGAGTCATCGTCCTGGCACTGGCGGGACTTCTCCTATTGTCAGTGCTGGTCTACCAAATCCCCAAAGTAAAAAGTGCAGTCGATTGGCGGACGGAAAAGTTCGGGTTGTACGTGAAGAATGTATTCAACCCGCCTGGTCCCGTGCCGACGGCACTGCCGACCTCGACCTCACTCCCGACGGGAGAGAGTCAAGGTGAGGGAATCCCCACCCCTACCTCCACGCCCGAACCTGTTCTTACACCGACGAGTCTTGCCTCCCCCACCGCCACGTTTGCTCCGTTACCTGCGCAGGTCCAACTCACGCCGCCCAACTGGGAACAACAGACGCCCAACAACTGCGGTCCCGCCACGCTCTCGATGGCGCTGCACATATACGGCTGGACAGGCACCCAGGCCGACATCGCCGCTCAGATCAAGCCCGTGCTGCAAGACCGCAACGTCAACCCCGAGGAACTCGCCTGGTATGTGCGTAACAACGTCGGCTGGCTCAATATCGAATATCGCGTGGCAGGCGACATCCCGCTGCTCAAACGTCTGTTGGCGGCCAACTACCCCGTCATCGTGGAAAGTGTCACCAAGCTCGACCCGAACGATGCGCTCGGCCCCAACGACGATCTGTGGGCGGCGCACTATCTGCTCCTCACAGGCTACGACGATACGGCGCAAACCTTCACCGTACAGGATTCCTATCACGGCGCGAATCTGACCGTCGCCTATTCGCAGCTCGAAAATGACTGGAAGGCCTTCAACAACCTCTACATGGTCTTCTACGTCGCGCAAGAGGAACCCGAACTCAGCTCCATCCTCGGCGCGGATTGGAACGCCGACGCCAACCGTCAGCACGCGCTCGAACTGGCCCAGGCGGAGACCGAGGCCGACCCGCAGGACTCCTACGCCTGGTTCAATCTCGGCAGCAACCTGGTGTACTTCGAAAAATACGACGATGCCGCCAACGCCTACGACAAGTCGCGTGACATCGGCCTGCCGCTGCGCATGTTCCGCTATCAATTCGGCCCGTTCATCGCCTACTTCCAATCCAACCGCAACGAGGACCTGCTGGCCCTCACCGATTACGCGCGCGGTGTGACCGACATGTCCGAGGAGACCTGGCTGTGGTACGGCTGGGCGCTCTATCGCAACGGCGACTTCAAAGGCGCCAAAGACGCCTGGAACAAGGCCCTCGAAATCCGCCCTGGATACGTCGACGCTCAATACGCTCTCAACTTTCTCACAGGCCCCTAAATGTCCAAGAAGATTCTGATCCTGTCCCTGCTCGTGCTGACCGCCTGCACGACTCCTGCCACCGTTGCCCCGTCCGCTTCAGCCCCCGCCGACCCCTACCCCTCGACGGCCGCGCCTGCTCCCGTCATCGAAGCCACCGCCACGCCCGAAGGGATTCCGACAGCCACCTTCCCCGCGCCGTCCATCTCCCCCACACCTGTGGGCTATGCCGCCCGCATCTCCCCCACAGACAATATGCCGCAGGTCTTCGTCCCCGCGGGCACCTTGCACATGGGCGGATACGACATCCATGCCGAGGACGATGAACTGCCCGCCCACGATGTTACGCTGAATGAGTTCTGGATCGACCAGTTCGAGGTGACCAACGGCATGTACGGCCTGTGTGTGCAGGCGGGCGCGTGCAACCCTCCTTTGAAATCCTATTCCAACACGCGCGATGCCTACTTCGGCAATCCCGAGTTTCAGGATTACCCCGTCATCACCATCACATGGACGGACGCCCAAACCTATTGCACCTGGGCGGGCCGCCGCCTGCCGACCGAGGCCGAGTGGGAACGCGCCGCACGCGGCGACGATATGCGCACCTATCCGTGGGGCGAGGAGCCACCCACCGCCCTGTACGCCAACTATAACAACCTCATCCGTGACACCAGCCGCGTGGGATCGTATCCGCTGGGAGCCAGTCCCTTCGGTGCGATGGACATGGCAGGCAACGTAGCCGAGTGGGTGCAGGATTTCTACCGCGCAGATTATTATCAGAACTCCCCCAGCGACAACCCGACGGGACCCGAGCCAGCCAAGCGCTTGATCCTGCGCGTCATCCGCGGCGGGACGTACCAGGATGCCTGGGTCAACATCCGCATCGCCAATCGCGGCAGTGAGCTGGGTCCCAACCCCGATGCCGCCTACGACAGCCCCGACCTGTATGGGCGCAGTTCATCCAAGATCGGCTTTCGCTGCATATCCAGCCAGTAAACAGAATCAGGCTCACGGTCCAGAAAAAAACCGCCCGCAGTTCAAACTGCGGGCGGTTCATTTATTCCTCCACAAAACTGTATCCACCGGGCCAGGTCTGGATGACGCGTTTCTCGCCCGCCTCCTCCTCCAGCTTCTTACGCAGGCGATAGACCACGTTCTTGAGCAGCACCACGTCACCCTCCGCGCCCCACACGGTCTGGATAATCTCCTCAGCGGGAAAGACGTAGCCCGGGCGGCTCATCAGCAGGTGCAGCAGGCGGAACTCGAGGTTGGTCAGCTTGACTTCCTGGCTGTCTGCACCCATCGCGGAGCGGTGTGACGGGTCGAGACGCAGGCGGCCCGCGTTGCGCGGCGTCATCGGCTCGGTCCAACTGCGCTTCGACCAGGCCATGATCTTGGCCAGGAAGATGGCGGGGCTGATGGGTTTGACCACACACTCGTCCACGCCGTTCTGGTAGGCTTCCACAATTTCGAGTTCATTGTTCGAGGGCAGGAAAAGCAGGATGGGGCTGTTGCTCAGGGAGCGGAACTGGCGGCACAGTTCCATGCGCTGGGCATGCGAGGCGTTGACGTCAATCACGATCAGATCGGGAATTTCCTCCACCGAGCGCTCCATCGCGCGCTGGATGGAAGTCTCGAGGATGGCGACCAGTCCCTTCTGACGGATGATATAGCCCCAGATGGGTGCGGTGGCATCCTGGTCACAGACCACAAAGACTCGCATGGCATTGGGGGCGTCGGCAGGGGAAAAAGGTTGCATTTTTGTTCCTAAAGGCAAATTTTAGGCGTCTTTTCAAACTTGCAAACTGATTATAAGGCATATGGTCTCAGAAAGTAACATTTTTTCACTCGTCTATTACTTTTGGGGGATTAGGAAAAAGGTCCCATGTTTGTATACTGGCAATAGATTTCAAAAGGAGGCACGATGAAAAAAGTATTCCCGATCCTGGTGGCCCTGACCCTGGTCCTCTCGGCCTGCCAAATGGGCGGACAGGCCCAACCGACGGCCATGGCCCTGCCCACCGCGTTCCCGACCAACACCCCCGCCCCGGTCAACGCACCTGCCGAGGTGGTGAACGGTGGCGAAGCCGGTCAGACGCGCGTTTCTCAAGCTGACGGCATGCAACAGGCCTACGTCCCCGATGGAACCTTCCGCATGGGTGGTCTCGACCCCGCGGCTTCCAGCGACGAGCAGCCCAGCCACAGTGTGACATTGAAGGCCTTCTGGATCGACAAGCTGGAAGTGACCAACGCCATGTTCATGCTGTGCGTTCAGGCTGGCGTCTGTGACCCGCCCCAGTCTTTCAAGTCCGAGACTCGCAACTCCTACTTCAACAACGCTGAATTCAACGATTATCCTGTGGTGTACGTCACCTGGCAGCAGGCCGACGCCTACTGCACCTGGGCGGGACGCCGCCTGCCGACCGAGGCCGAATGGGAACGCGCGGCCCGCGGCAACGACCTCCGCACCTACCCGTGGGGCGATGATGCGCCCGACTCCTCGCGTGGTAACTTCAATTACTACGCTGGAAACGACACCACCCGTGTAGGCAGTTTCCCGGCCGGCGCCAGCCCCTTTGGCGTGTTGGACCTGGCGGGTAACGTGGCGGAATGGGTGCACGACTACTATGACGGCAACTACTATGCCCAAAACGTGACCATGAATCCGCCCGGCCCCGGTGCGCGCAGTGCCTACTTCCAGCGCGTGGTGCGCGGCGGCACCTTCCAGGATGCCTTCGTGGACGTCCGCCTGTCCAATCGTGCGTCGGTCCGCGGCTCGAACGTCAACGCCACCGACAAGTATTCGGAAGACTACATGGGCGAGTTCTCCCCCAAGATCGGCTTCCGCTGCGCTTCGGACTAAGTCTTAAAAAAAGAAATCACCTTTCAGCCGCCAGAATCCTCTGGCGGCTTCTTTTTATTTGACCTTCACTCGTTGCTGTGGTATAACGCACAAGTCAAATCAATAGCCCTGATACGGCGCTCTTATCCAGAGAGGCGGAGGGACCGGCCCTGCGATGCCTCGACAACCGGTCGGCGAAAGTCGAACACGGTGCCAATTCCGACAGATGGATGTTCTGGGAGATGAGAGGGTAGCGATGCGTTATGCCTGATTGCCCTTTCAGCACGTGAAAGGGCAATTTCTTTTCAAAGGAGACACAAGAACAATGAGCAATTCCTTCATGACTTCGCCCAGCCTGATGTTCACGTCAGAGTCTGTGACGGAAGGCCACCCCGACAAGATCTGCGATCAGATCTCGGATGCCGTGCTGGACGCCTGTCTCGAACAGGATCCCCGCTCGCGCGTGGCCTGCGAAACCGCCACCAAGACCGGTTACGTCATGCTGCTGGGTGAGATCACGACCAATGCCCACATCAACTACGATGAACTGGTCCGCAAAACAGTGAACGAGATCGGCTACGACTCGAGCGAGAAGGGCTTCGACGGCAATACCTGCGGCGTGCTGGTGGCGATCGCCAAGCAGTCGGGCGACATCGCCATGGGCGTCAACCAGGCGCTTGAGACCCGTGACGGTCACCACATAAGCGATGCCGAGGTCGAATCCATCGGCGCGGGCGACCAGGGCATGATGTTCGGCTACGCCTGTAACGAAACCCCCACCCTGATGCCGATGCCCATCTACCTGGCGCACAAGCTCACCCGCAAACAGAGCGAATTGCGCAAGAGTGGCGCGATCAAGTGGTTGCGCCCGGATGCCAAGAGCCAGGTCACCATCGAGTATTCCAAGGGCCAGCCCAAGCGCATCGACACGGTGCTCATCTCCACCCAGCACGCGCCCGAGGTCTCGCAGAGCGAGATCACCGAGATCATCACCGAAGAACTCATCATGAAGACCCTGCCCGAGAACCTCGTGGACAAGGACCTCAAGGTGTATGTCAACCCGACCGGGCGCTTCGTGGTCGGCGGGCCGATGGGCGATGCGGGCGTGACCGGCCGCAAAATCATCGTCGACACTTACGGCGGCATGGGCCGTCACGGCGGCGGCGCCTTCTCGGGCAAGGACCCGACGAAGGTCGACCGCTCGGCTGCGTACGCCGCACGCTATGTGGCCAAGAATGTGGTAGCCGCCGGTCTGGCCGACCGCGTTGAGGTCCAGGTGGCCTATGCTATCGGCGTGGCGCACCCGCTCTCGGTCAACGTGGAGACCTTCGGCACCGCCAAGATCGCCGACGAGAAGATTGCTGCGCTGATAAACGAGCACTTCGACCTGCGTCCCGGTGCCATTATCCGTGACCTGGGCCTGCGCAAGCCGATCTATCGCAAGACGGCTGCCTACGGTCACTTCGGCCGCGACGACATCGAGTTCCCCTGGGAACGTACCGACAAGGCTGAAGCTCTGAAGAAGTCCGCTGGCCTGTAACAGATCAAAGATCCACGAATGCCCCTGGAAATTCCAGGGGCATTTCCATACTTCTAAATTCCAACAAACTCTGAAACCGCCCTGTCTCAGGGGCGGTATTGGTTAAGTTCTTGTAATGGTAAAATAAAAATCCCGTAACGCCATGTTCATCGACCTCTTCCCGCCTCTCCTCTGGTCCATCCTGCTCACCCTGGCGGTGGTCCCCATAGCCACCAAACTCGCCGTTCGTTTTCAGTTGATCGACCGTCCCAACAGTGCGCCGCACAAGGTGCATCAGTTTCCCGTCCCCAAGTCGGGGGGAATCGCGCTCAGCGTGGTGCTGTTTATTTTGGTGCTTGCGAGTGGCAACGCTGCCAACTCCGAGATCCGCGGCATCCTGCTTTCGTCGCTCATCATCATCATCTTCGGACTGTGGGATGATGCCAGACGACTCTCCGCGCGCTGGAAATTACTGGGACAAGTGCTGGCCACGGGCGTGTTGATCTGGCAGGGCGTGTACATTCGCTTCACAGGCCTGTCCATCCCCAACATGCTGCTGACCGCGTTTTGGATGATCGGTATCACCAACGCCTTCAACCTGGTGGACAGTATGGACGGGCTTGCGCCTGGACTGGCAGGCATCGCCTCGGCCTTCTTCATGCTGGTCACGCTCGACGCGAGACAGGACGCGCTTGCTTACTTGAGCGCGGTACTGTTGGGAAGTTCGATTGCCATTATTTATTACAACCTAAACCCTGCGAAGATCTTTCTCGGCGACCTCGGGGCACAATTCCTTGGCTTCGTGTTGGCTGCACTGGCCATTGCCTACACCCCGCCCGGGCTGCCACAGCCTTCTTCGTGGTTCGTGCCGATCCTGTTGCTAGGTGTGCCCATCTTCGATACCACGCTGGTTTTTTTCTCGCGCCTGAGACGCGGCAAAGCTGTCCACGAGGCGGGACTGGACCACAGCTATCACCGTCTGGTCAAGTTGGGAATCCCACCCTCGCGCGCGGTCTTCACCCTGCACCTGGCAGCCATTATCTTGGGCTGTCTGGCTTTTCTCGCTTTGTCGCAGCCGCCGCTATTGGCAAACACGCTGTTTGGGCTGGCCCTGTTGATTGGGCTTATCGCCCTGATCTGGCTCGACCGCAAGGTCGCTTAGCGGATGTCCGAACCTTTTTTCTCGGTCATCCTGGTCTCGTGGAACAGTGGAAAATATTTATCGCGTTGCCTCGACAGCCTGGACGAGCAAACCTTTCGCGACTTTGAGGTGGTCATCATCGACAATGGCTCGACCGATGGTTCGCTGAATGACATCATCGAGAAGTATCCGCGTTTGAAATTTCGGATCAGAGAATTGGGGAGCAACTATGGCTTTTCCGTCGCAAACAATATGGGCGTACAAATCGCCCGTGGACCCTGGGTTGCCCTGCTAAACACTGACGCCTTCCCCGCGCCTGACTGGCTGGGTACGCTCGCCCAGGCGATTACCCGTTTTGGAAATCGATGTGTGTACGCCTCGCGCCAGGTCCAGGCGGACCTGCCCACCCTGCTCGACGGCGAAGGCGACGTATATCATGTCAGTGGATTGGGCTGGCGCGGACATTACAATTATCCCGTTTATGAAGCCAGTGGACCCTTCCGCGTGTTCAGCGCTTGTGGGGCGACCGCACTATTCCCGCGCGCGGACTTCCTCGCCGTGGGCGGCTTCGACGAAGATTATTTCGCCTATCACGAAGATGTGGACCTGGGTTTCCGCCTGCGCCTGCGAGGGTTGGACTGCATGATGATCCCACAGGCGGTTGTGCATCACATCGGCTCGGCCAGTTCGGGCAAAGCCAGCGACTTTGCCGTCTATCACGGACATCGCAATCTGGTGTGGACCTTCTTCAAGGATATGCCCGCGCCGTTGTTCTGGCTGTACCTACCCTTGCATCTCGCTATGAACCTGATCTTCATCCTGTACTTCGCTGCCCAGGGCCGCGGACGCGTGATCCTGCGCGCCAAGTGGCACGCACTGCGCGGGCTGCCATCCATGCTGCGAAAACGGAAGCAGGCCCAGGGTCCAGGAAAAGTGGGCGACATCCATGCGGCGATGGAACGAAACTGGCTGGCTCCCCTGCTCACATCCCGTGAACGTAAAAAATACCTCAAGGCCAAAGGTGTCTCGTGAAGGAACTCAGCGTCTGTATCGTCACATTGGAGGGACGGGACAAGGTCCTGGCATGTCTTGAGTCGCTGTTTGCGAAAACACACCTCGACATGCATGTGGTCGTGGTCGATAACGCCTCTGAGGACGGAACGCCCGAAGCCATCGCAGAGCACTTCCCGCAGGTGCAGTTGATTCGCAACAGCGAGAATGTCGGTTACGGGAAGGCGGTCAATCAGGGATTGCAGGCTGGGCAGGCGCGCTACCACGTGCTGCTCAACCCCGATGCCACGCTGGACAACAATGCGCTGGAGTTGCTGCTCGATCTCATGGAGGCCAACCCGCAGGCGGGCATTGCCTCGCCGCGCGTGCTCAACAGCGATGGCTCGCTTCAATATCAATGCCGACGCGGCGAGGCGCGGCCGGGCGAAGTCTTCGCCTATTTCCTCGGCCTGTCGCGGCTGTTCCCCAAGGACCCGCGTTTCTCGGGTTATTTGATGACCTATCTCGACAATGAGGTGGTCAACGAGGTCAAAGCGGTCTCGGGCTCGTGCATGATGATTCGGCGCGAGGTCATCGATCAGATCGGGGTGCTCGACGAGCGTTACTTCGCCTATCAAGAGGATGCCGATTATTGCTTCACTGCACGCAAAGCGGGCTGGAAGGTTTATTATGTTCCCGAGCCGCGCATCATCCATCTCGGCGGACGCGGCGGTTCGCGCAAGCGTCCCTACTTTGCCATCTATCAGTGGCATCGTTCCTACTATCTTTACTACCGCAAGAACCTGATGCGCGACTACCCGTTCTGGTTCCATCCCTTTTATTATTTCGTCATGCTGATTAAACTTGGGGTCAGCCTGCTCGGCGCTTTACTCAGTCCCGAAAAAGTGGTCGGGACGAAAAAGCCCTAACTCATGACCCTCTCCCCTTCTGCGAATTCCCCCTGGAAACAACCCCGCGTCGTCCTGTCCCTCTCGGGGCTGGTGGCGGGGACTTGGTTGTTGTTCGCCGCGTACGCGATGGCGTCCGCCGCCTCTGACCCTGGCAGATTCTTGCGCGGCCTCTCGAACGAGGCGTGGATCGTGTGTTCCACTTCAACGCTGACGGGACTCGCGCTGCTGCTCTTCGGATTCCTGGTTTGGCGGAATCCCGCCTGGGCCGAGGCGTGCCGGGCACTGATCTCCACCCGAGGGATGCGCAGGTTCAGCCTTGGATTTTTCGCACTCAGTGCGATGTTTGCTTGTATCCCCGCATATCGCTTCCAAAGGGCGCAAGCCTATATCGAACGGCTCAGTCCGCTCACCGTCTGGCTGGTCTTCTTCAGCGGATTACTCCTGCTGCTGACCCTGCTGGCCCATTTCGAGTACCAGCCCGAGAGCGCGAAGCAGGCATTCCGTTCGCGCAAAACGGCATTGCTCCTGACGGCCGCCATGATCATCGCATCGCTGGGACTGTGGGTCGCATACAAGGGAATATCTGTCCAATACCCAGAATACCGCTACGCGGCAGGCGTGCCCGTGCTGGGATGGCAGATCCTGTTGGCACTGTTGGCGGCGCTGACCTTCGCCTGGGCCGAGCCGAAGCTCACCCGCATCAAACGCCTGGACTTGTGGCTGCCCGCCGTTATCTGGATTCTGGCCGCCCTGTTTTGGGTCCTCAAACCGACCCCGCCCAGCTACTTCAACCCGGGTCCCTACGCTCCCAACCAGGAATACTATCCCTTCTCGGATGCGTCCTTATTCGACATGGGCAGCCAGTATCTATTGATCGGCGAGGGACTGTTCGGGCATGTCCCGTTCGAGCGTCCGCTTTACATGCAGGTTCTGGTGTTTCTGCACATGCTGGCCGGTCAGAATTACGTGGACGTGGCCAACCTGCAAGCCGCCTTGCTGGCCGCCTTCGTCATGTTCGTATACCTGATCGGCAAAGAACTCTCAGGCCGTCCGCTGGGACTCGGGCTGGCAATCCTGATGACGATGCGCGGGGTCAACGGAATTTACAGTGCCGCCTTCACCGACCTGGCCAGCCCCAAGCAATTCCTCACCGACTTCCCCACCGCGTTGGGCATGGCCCTGCTCACCTGGCTGACCGTCAAATGGCTTAAACGCCCGACCGAGAATCGCCTCTATGTCTTCTGGGCGGGCGGACTCGTGGCACTGCTGTCTCTTACGCGCACCAACGCTCTATTCGCCCTCGGGCCGATCCTTTTACTCCTGTGGATTCTCTATCGGCGCAGACTCCGCACCGCCTTTGGGCTGACGGTCATCCTGGGTGCGATGCTCGTCGCCAGCCTGTACCCGTGGGGCCTTTCGAGCAACACTTCCATCCTGGAGATGTATTACGTCAAGATTCGCGAAGTGTTGCGGGTACGATACCAGAGCCAATTCAACGAACCCGGGCTGTCCAAGACCGCGTCTTTGGCGCCAATGCCTCGCACCGAAATCGCCCCGCTCGGGCCTGATCTCATCGTGCAGGGCATGACCAACAACCTGCTGACGTCCTTTCTGTGCCTGCCTGCCTCGCCCCAATGGTACGACTTGCGGACCCTGCTCAAGGGTGCCTATCCTTACTGGGACCGCACCTGGGACCGAACCTTCCCCGCGCCCGAAGCGGCCTTCCTCCTGATACAACTCGGAATCCTGTCCTTCGGCGTAGGCATGGCCTGGAAGCGGGCGCGCCTGGCGGGTCTGGTCCCACTGCTGATGTTCCTCGCCTACCACCTCTCCAACACCCTCGGACGCACCTCGGGCGGACGCTACGTCGTCCCCGTGGACTGGGTTGTGCTGGTGTATTATCTGCTCGGCCTGGTCGAGATTGTGATCTGGGTCCGCGCCGCCTTCACCCGCGGACTTCCCGTCGAGGGGTCCCTGCCCGCCCTGCCCGTGGACGAGTTCCGCTGGCCCGCATCCGCGCCCTGGAGGGTGGCGGGCATCCTCGGTCTGTTCGCTGTGATCGGCCTCAGCCCCACCTGGACCGAGGCGTTGTATCCGCCTCGATATACCGAAGAAAACCGAACCGCTGCGCTGGCCTCGCTGGAAGAATCAGGCCTGTTCCAAAAAGCGGACTTCACCGCCGCCCAACTGGACGAGTTCATGCAGCAGCCCACCGCAATGGTGTCGTATGGGCGCGTCCTCTATCCGCGTTATTACAACAAGGAAAAAGGCGAACCCGACAACGCCTATCCGTATCGCACCCTGCCTTATCCGCGCCTGGCTTTCCGCTTGCTCACATCAGACAACAATCTGGGCGTCCTCCTGCCCAAGCGAAGGGTCTCGACTTTCCCCAATGGCGCGGACGCAATCGTGATAGGCTGCGCAGGTGCAGAGGCGACACCCGGGAATTTCTACATGGATGCGTTAGTCATCTTCCTGTTGGACGAGAATGGAAAGGCGCAGGTGTACCGACGCGTCCCGCCCGCACCGCTAACCTGCCCCGTGGCGCCCATCGTGTGCAACCCCGTCAGCGGATGCCAATCCGGAAACTAAAAAAATCAGCGGCGGATTTTCATCCGCCGCTGAACTTTACCTCAAGAGACCATTTCCGCACGCCGCGCGGCGTGGATGAAGTATAGGGTGGAAAGGAACAGCAGGATGGCCGTGGCCTGATGAAACAAAGCAATGCCGATCTGCACATTGAAAAGCACCACACTGATACCGAATAGAATCTGTACGACAATCAGCCCTACCAACACAAGGGCAGACTTCTGCACCTCGGCCTGCGCCTTGCCTGCTGCGAAGTAAGCCCACAACGCCATGACCAGTACCGCAAAGGCAAACCAGCGATGGACGAATGCCACTGTCTGCGGTGTCTCGACCAAATTCAGGGCCCACGGCTGGACCGCACTGAGCAGTCCCTTCGGGATAAGCTGACCGAACATCAGCGGCCAGGTATTGGAGACATGACCCGCCTTCAGTCCCGCCGTGAAGCCGCCCCAGGCGATCTGAATCAGCAGAAGGATCAGCGACGCAACCGCCAATTTCCACGGCAGGGAGAATTTCGCGCGGCCTTGCGGGAATCCGCGCAGGTGGCCGATCGCCGTCCAGAAGCTGGAGCCAAGCAGGGTCAGCGCCAGGAAGAGGTGAACCGTCAGCAGGTAGTGACTCACCGCGGGGCGGCTCTCCAATCCACTGGCGACCATGAACCATCCTGCAAAGGCCTGCGTGATGAACAGCATCCCCATGAAGAAATATATCCCGAACTCTTTCCACGGAATGCGTTTGGTGAAGAGGAAGAAGAATACAGGGATGGCATAGATCAAGCCGATCAGGCGCGCCAGCAAACGGTGGAACCACTCGATGAAGAAAATGAATTTGTATTCGTCGAGCGTCATGCTCGAATTGACTTGAATGAACTCGGGCGTCTGCTGGTACTTGAGGAACTCATCCTGCCAGGCCTGCTGGCTGAGCGGCGGCAGCGCCCCGCTGATCGGATTCCACTCGGTGATCGACAGGCCGGAGCGCGTCAGGCGGGTATAGCCGCCCCACACCACCAGGAAGGCCACCGAAAAGGCAAAAAGAAAGAGCCAGGTCATCACGGCTCGGTTCTGGGTTTTGGGCATGTTTTTCTCCGTTGATTCGTGTTGGACCAAACGGATTATACGCAGTTTAGTGAGAAGAAAATGAAAAGTCCCCGTTGACCGGGGACCTTTATCTTTATGGGTTTCCTTGCTGAACCTGCGCCAGCAGCGCGCGGTAGTCTTCCACGTTGGCGGGATTCATCAGGATGATCTTCTGGATGACCTCCATGGCCTCGCGCTTCTTGCCCACGCCGAGGAAGGTCTCACCGAGCAGGTCCAGTTGCGCGACGGCCTCGTCGGTGCGGCCCGCACGGTGGAGTTGCTCGGCCCAGGCGCGTCGCAGCAAGGGCTGGTCGTCGTACTCGGCCACCAATTCCTCAAGGAACTTGAGCATGGGCTCGGTCTGATGTTTGCTTTCGAGATAGGTGATGTAGCCTTCCAACTCAGTCATGGCCTGCTGATCCAGACCCATGCGTAGGTTGAGTTCCACCAGGTTCTTGCGAATGTTGGCGTCATCGGGGCGCAGGGTGCGGATCTGCTCGAAGACGCGCAGGGCCTGTTTCCAGTTCAGACGCTGCATGTCGATGTCGGCCATGCGCTGCAGGATGTGAACATTCCAGGCACGGTCCGCGTTCGATTGCTGGACCACACGCAGGGCGGTGGTGTAGGTCTTGCGGGCCAGGTCCAGTTCGGCCAGGCGGTAGTGGATGTCGGCTAGCTCAAGGTATTCGTTGATGGCGTCGTCCACCATGCCGCGCGCCACGAGCTGGTCGATGAGACGCGTTCGGGCGGAGAGGTCCATTGGCGCGAGCTGGATGACGCGCCGCAGCAGTTTGGTGGCCTGGCCCACCTCGCCGCGCACCCCATAGGCATGTGCCACCACGCTGAACTTGACGATGGCATCCTGCGGGCGTCCCTCCTGAATCAGCAAGTCGCCGATCAGGGTGTGGAGCGGCAGATAGGTCGGCGCGTGCTGGACGGCGTCGAAAGCCTCGGCCATGGCGGGCCGCAGGAATCCCATGCGTGCCAGTTGATGCACGCGGTTGATCGACTCGAGCACCTGGCTCGACTGGGCCTGGAGCAGCACCTCGGCGATGGGCATCAGGCCGCCCTCCTGCTTGGGCATCTGCTCGCGTGACCGGTGCAACTGGTCGCGCCAGTCCGGGCGGGCCAGCAGCCCATTGACGTTGTCGCACAGACGGCGACAGGCCTCTTCGTCGGTCTGATTTTGCTGGGTCTCGATCAACGGCTCATATAGCTGGCGGACCTCGTCGGCCTGGTCGGCAGGAACCACCATCGCATCGGCCAGGCGCAACGCCTCCAGATATTCGAGTGAGGCTTCCTTCATCTGGCCTTTGCGATTGAGAATCTGTCCCTGCAACAGGCGGGACGCCAGGTTGTAATCGTTATGCTTGACGGCGTGCTGGAGATGCCGCTGGGCGCTTTCGAGACGGTCACCCTTGGAGCGCAACAGGCCCAGCACGAAGTACAGCGACGGGTGACTGAATCCCGCTTCGAGAGCGCGATCCAACTCTTCGGCGGCCTGCGCGTCCTGGTTGCGGGAGAGGGCGTCGATGGCCAGGCCGAGGTGCAGCACCACCTTGGTCTGCTCGGCGCTCTGCATCGAGAGTTGTCCCGTGCCGCGCATGATGGCGGCCAGTCCGCGGCGCTCCTGCGAGGCGGCGGGACTCTCGTCCGAGTATTCGAAGAGGATCTCTGCCAGTTGAGACAACGCCTTTTGGCGCGCCTCCGCAATCGGGTCCAGGCCTGATTCCGCCTGTTTGGGTTTCTGCAACTGCTTGACCTGCGCCATGCGAATGGGTCCCGTACCACCCTTGGTCCGCACCGGCTTGGGGAGCAATTGTCCCGTCTTGAGCAGGGTCTGCGCCTGACGCGCCTCGGGGTTGGCAGGCATCAGTTGCAGGGCCTTGTCCACCATCTCCTGCGTCTTCTCGGCGTTGCCCGCGCGCTGGAAGATGCTGGCAATAGCCAGGTATTCGGTGACCGCCTGCTGAGTATGGCCCAGTCTTTCGTGGACGAGCGCCAGGCGAGAATGGGCGGCGGCCTGCTCGGGGTTGAGCGTGGTGACACGCACCCAGTTTTCGAGGGCCTTATCCACGTCGCGCTGACTGAGGTACAGGTCGGCGGCGCGCATGGCCGCTTCGACAGCCATCCTCAAGTCGCCGAGGCGCTCGGAGAGTTGAGCCACCTTCTCGAACGGGACAGGGTCGTTGGGCGAGAGCTTGGCAACGTATTGATACGTCTGCAGCGCCTCTTCGAACTGCCCCACCTGATAGAGCGCCAGCCCCAGGCTGTTGAGCGCCTTGGGCTGATCGGGGAACTCCTCCAACGCCTTGCGGTAGGAAGTGATGGCCTTGTCCCACTCCTGGTCCCAGGCGGCCGAGTGGCCCTCATTCATGGCTTTCTGAAAAACGTCTTCTCGTCCAGGCATACCGTTTGTCTACCGTTTCTTCAAAGGGTGCAAATACGACAGGGATATTTTATCTTTAGTATCTCGAATTGCCAATTCGACTTACAGTACCGTCATCTCGCCCCAGCGAGGGCCGTAGCGCGCCTCGGTCGAGAGCGGGATGCTGAGCGGATACGCCGAGGACATGGTCTCCTGCACCACACGGGCGGTCTGCTCGATCTCTTCTTTGGGACATTCCAGCACGAGTTCGTCGTGCACCTGCAGGAGCATCCGTCCGCGGAGTTTGGCCTTCGCCAGCGCGTCGGGCATCTTCAACATGGCGATCTTCATGATGTCCGCCGCCAGATCGGAAGAGCACACGTCTGAACTCCAGTCACGAGTGGATATCT
>CALFXA010000261.1 GCA_937928015.1 uncultured Anaerolineales bacterium
GGTGAGTGTGGTCGAGCACTACGGCAACTGGGTGCGCATCGAGGGGATCCCGCATGACGCTATTCTGGATCCAACGGTAATCAATCACACCAACACTCCCTGGTTGGTCCATCGAGTCTGGTGTGGACGGGAAGGCCTGAACGACCTACCGCACGGCATTGGAAATATGGGTATCTGGAAACCTAAAGGGTTTACAGGGACACCCGCCGAAGACAGTGATTTGTGGCTGAAGGCGGAAGCACTCGAAGCGAGAGTGGATTAGATCAGCCCCTGGCCCTTGGCCTTCCTCAACAACTCCAGCAGCTTCTCCATTTCGCCAATCTCGGATTTGGTCCCGAGGTTGGCGATGATGTTTCTCACGTCATCGCCCGCGAACTGTCCATAGACCTGGTCCGTGATCACGACCGACGAGTGCATGACGTTTTGGGATATGCCCTTGAGGTCCGCCATATTGCGGGCCTGCTTGAGGGCATGCACCACGTGGCCGTGACGCAGTTTGTGCGGCGAGAGATATGAGACACCTGCCAGCTCGCAGATCATCTGCACGTCGCGCGCAATGACGGTGGCGCGTTTATGGTGCGGCTTGGTGGTGGAAGTCAGAGTCATGCCGTCGCGGCTGACCGTGCTGTACCAAAGCGACTGCATGGGCATGGCTCGCAGACGACTATCCCAACTGCGGACCACGTCGAACAGGTCGGGGATGTCGAGTAGATAGGTGATAGCGGCCTTCCTGTTTTTCGTGCGCACGCCCGCCTCGGGCAATTGGTGGATCTCGTTGCGCTCCAGGTCCACGCAGGAGATCGGCATACTGGCCAGGGCGTCCGCACGCATGCCCGAAAGAAACAACATGCACACGGCTACCTTCCCGCGCTCTTCGCGCAGCGTTGCTGTAGAAACGCTGGCGATCTTGCGGACATCCTCCAGAGTCCAGAATTTACGCACAGGCAGCAGTGCGGGGTTGCGAATGTGGCGCGGCGGCTGCAGACTGGATATCCACGATTCGGTGATGGGCTTGTAGTTGTGCGGCCATTCAGCGCGTGCGAAAGCGAAGAACTGACGGGCTACAGACAGGGCACGCGTGATCGAGGCGGGCGCAAGGGACTTATCCTGGCCATCCGAGCGGGCTGTCAGCATGTAGATGGGGTAGGTTGGGTCGATGCCGCGTGCATTGGTCAGCAGAGTCTCATCGGCCCATTCGAGCAGGTGGCGCAGGTGCGTGCGAGTGCGTTTGACCGTCTCGGGATCGCATTGGCGCTCACGTTCGATATGGAGCAGATAGGCGCGCACGTCGAGCCAGTTCTGACGATTGATCACTTCTCCCCTCCCTGGCGCGCCCGCGCCCGATTGATCGTTTTGTGGCACTGCGGGCACTTGGCCTGCAATAATTCCAGATAGCGATTTGCGCTGATGATCTTGGGGGATTTCATCTCGACAGGCTGACCACATTTCAGGCACCATGCATAACCATCTGGCAAGCCAGCCCGCTTTTGTTTCCGTTTCGAGACTGTTTCGCGCGCCCAGGCTGCGAAGTCTGGACCGTGGATCCAGATGCTGCCATCCTCATCCCGCGTGTGTGGCAGGCCTGCAGGCAGATACGATCTGTAGATCGTGTCGCTGGTTACCCCAATCTCTTCAGCGATCTCAGGCGGGCGGTACATCATATCCAGCAGCCGACCGAGGCGGACGATATGAATGTGCTTTAACTGTGGCTGTCTCATGCTACCTCCAAGGTAATGAAAAAGGCAAGATGCGATCACCGACCAAGTCGGTAAAAAACGCATCTTGCCTCTCTCAGGGGCTTGAAAGTATGTTCCCCGATTCGCACGCCAGGGTGCGAATCGGGGGTTTGCTGTCGGGGCGAGAGGATTTGAACCTCCGACCTCTTGCACCCCATGCAAGCGCGCTAGCCGGGCTGCGCCACGCCCCGATTGAGCGAGGGGCATTATAGTCGCATTATCGAAATTTTGCAAATCGAGTTTTCTCTTCATAAGAGGTTCATCGGACTTTTCGCCCATTCTCACTTGCCCGCCCCTGGGATATGCTAAAATAAGATACTTGGAGCCGTTATGTCAGACATGATTGAAGTCGCCATTGATAGTGTTCGCGTCAGCCTGATGTCGCCGCAGCGCGTGGTCGTGCTCAGGCAGACCGACGCGGACCGCTACCTGCCCATCTGGGTCGGGCCGTACGAAGCCGAAGCCATTACCGTTGCCTTGCAGGAAATCGAAATGAGCCGCCCGCTCACCCATGACCTGCTCAAGAGTGTTTTTGTCGCCTTCAACGCACGCATCCGCCGCGTCGAGATCGTCAACTTGAACAATGACGTATTCTACGGAAACATCGTCGCCGAAGTGGATGGCCGCGAGGTCAACATCGACTCGCGCCCGTCCGATGCCATTGCCCTGGCCGTCCGCGCCCATGTCCCGATCCTGGTCCACCCGAGTGTGATGGAATCGGCAGGCATCGTCCCTGAACAGGATCTGCCCAACACCCCCCCACCCGCCGAGACCAAGCCCAGCGGCCCCGCGCCCGAGGTTTCGGGCAGCCGCCTGTCCATCTTCGAGGACTTCCTCGATAAACTGGACCTCGACAAACTGGACGACAAAGATAAACCCAGCGACGAGCCGCCACCCCCGACCCCGAATTGACCCCGTCAAATGACTGATTATTTACCCCAGGAAGAATCCACCGCCCCCGCCGCCCCGAGCATACCGCATAGTCGGGAAGCCGAAGAAGCCGTCGTAGGGGCGGTGCTGATTAATCCCGAAGTCTATTACGACGTCGCCCAGTTCCTCAGCGCGGACGATTTCTACATCCACCGCCACAAATGGATCTGGGAGGCGTTTACGCGCCTGCACGAGCAGCGCATCCCCATCGACCTGCTGACCGTCAGCGAGGAAATGGACCGCGTCAACCAACTGGGCGAGATCGGCGGCCCCGCCTACCTGACCTCGCTGGTCAATCAGGTGCCATCTTCGCTCAACGCCGAATCCTATGGCCGCATCGTCGAGGGTCACTCTATCCGCCGCAAGATGATCAACGCGGCCAACCAGATCGCCGCGCTGGCCTACGACGAGAAATCCGTGGTTGACACGGTCATGGACGAGGCCGAGAAGGCCATCTTCAACGTCAGCGAGCGACGCCTCAAGCACGATATCCAGCCCATCCGCGAAGTCCTCAGCGATTACTATGACCGCATCGACGACCTGGCCAAGCGCCCCGAGGACATCATGGGCGTGCCAACGGGTTTCATCGACTTGGACCGCATGTTGAACGGTCTGAACCAGTCCGACTTAATCATCATCGCGGGCCGCCCAGGTCAGGGCAAGACAGGCCTGCTGCTTTCGATGGCGAAGAACGCCGCCCTCACCCACAAAAAGCATGTGGCCATCTTCTCGCTGGAAATGTCCAATGAGCAGGTGGTGCAGCGTCTCATCTCGCAGGAGACGGGCATCGACTCACAGCGTCTGCGCTCGGGCAAGCTGACTGAGGCCGAGTGGCCGCTTTTCACCCACGCCATCGAAGTCTTCTCCGACACCAAGCTCTTCCTCGACGATACGCCCGCCATCACTCCGCTGGCGCTGCGTACCAAGTGTCGCCGCCTGCACATGGAATACGGCCTCGACCTGGTCATCATCGACTATTTGCAGTTGATGGGCGGCGACACGCGCAACGACAACCGCGTGCAGGAAGTCTCGTACATCTCGCGCAACCTCAAGATCCTGGCCCGCGAACTGAACGTCCCCGTGCTGACCGCTGCCCAGTTGAGCCGCGCCGTCGAGCAGCGCACCGACAAACGCCCCGTGCTCTCCGACTTGCGCGAGTCAGGCTCGCTCGAACAGGACGCCGACATCGTCATGTTCATTTATCGTCCCGACCAATACGAGAAGGACACGACCAAGCAGAACGTGGCCGAGATCATGGTGGCCAAGCACCGCAACGGACCCGTCGGCAGCGTGGAGTTAATCTTCCGCGGCGCGCTGACCAAGTTCGAGAACGCAGCCACCAAGCATGTAACCTTCGATACGTAAGGTCACGTCATTGCTCTGCTCGCAATGGCATCTACCATGACACCCTTCGACGGCTTTAACTCCACCGAAACCTTCACGTCCATGCCCGATACGCTCTTCCGCGAATTGCTGGCGGAGATCGACGACCTGGACGAGTTGAAGGCCAGCCTGCACGCCCTGTGGCGCATCGAGCACCAGGAGGGGCAGGTCCGTTTTTTGCGGATGGAGGAGTTCGGTGGATTCGCCGCGGGCGTGGACAAAGCCGTCTCACGCGGGACCCTGCTGCGGGTCCAGACCGAGGTAGGGACCTTCATCCTGCTCAACAGTCCGCGCGGACGCATGGCGGCGGAGGCCATCCAAAGCGGCAGGGTCGATCCAAGTCAAATTCAGCATATGCCGCCCGTCGAGCACTCGAATGTTTTTCAGCTATATGAAGAGAACATCGGCGCATTGACCCCGTTGATCGCGGACATGCTGCGCGAGGCCGAACGTGAATATCCTCAGCCGTGGTTTGCCGAGGCGTTCGAGATCGCGGTGGCGCGCAATGCACGCAGTTGGAAATATATCGAAGCGATTTTAAGACGGTGGAAGGACAAAGGGAAAGATGAAAGAAAGAATCGACAAGACGCTGGCCAGGATGTCGGGCGATACACCGACGGCGAGTTCGCCGAGTACCTCAAACGAGAAGACGACGCTGGGTGACCCGAACTGTCCGCATTGCGGCGGTGTTGGCTATGTGCGCTATGACGTGCCTGTGGGCGATCCGCGCTTTGGACGGCTGGAGTCTTGCGTGTGTCGCAGCGCGGATGTGGCCGAGGGCGCACGAAATCGTCTGTTCGAACTGAGCCGCCTCGACCGTCTGAGCCACCTGACCTTCGAGAATTTCGAAATCCGCGGCAACAAGAACGCCAAATTCATGACGCCGCAGGACGCGCACAACCTGCAAGTCACCCGCGACAACGCGGAGGATTTTGCGCGCACGCCCAAGGGCTGGCTGCTCTTGGAAGGCGGATATGGCTGCGGCAAGACCCATCTGGCAGCGGCCATCGCCAACTTTGCCGTCTCGATGGGCAGGCCCACGCTCTTCATCACCGTGCCCGACTTGCTCGACACCCTGCGCTTTTCCTATAATGATCCCGAGACCACCTTCGAGGCCCGCTTCGAGGAGGTCCGCAACGCGGATTTACTCGTGCTGGACGATTTCGGCACCCAGAACGCTACGGGCTGGGCGCAGGAAAAATTGTTCCAGATCATGAACTACCGCTACATCAACAAACTGCCGACGGTCATCACCACCAACCTGATGCTGGACGAGATCGAGAGCCGCATTCGCTCGCGCTTGCAGGACGAGGAATTCGTGCACCACATCCGCATCACCGCACCCGACTTCCGCCGCCCCACCGAAACCAGCAACCCGGGCATCTCGATGCTCTCACTGCCCGAGATGAAGGCCATGACCTTCAAGACCTTCGAGACGCGCGAGGATGAACTCGGCAAGGAGAACGTCACCACCGTCATCGCCGAGAAGCAGGACAAATTCGGGAACAAATATAAAGAAAAAGAGATCCAGCGCGTCAAGGTGACGCAGGAGGATTTGAAGACCCTGCGCAAGGCGGTCAACGCTGCCATCACGTTCGCCGAGGAGCCCGAGGGTTGGCTGGTGCTGTTGGGCGGATCCTTCTGCGGAAAGACCCATCTGGCGGCGGCCATCGGGAACTACCGCATCGACCTGGGCGGGCAGGCCATCCTGGTGGAAGTGGGCGACCTGCTCGACTACCTGCGCCAGACCTTCAGCCCCAAATCGGACGTTTCATTTGATCGCCGTTTCCACGAGATCAAATCCACCCCCCTGCTGATCCTCGACGACCTGAAGGAGAGCGGCGCCAGCTCCGTGTGGGCCGAGGACAAACTCTACCAAGTGCTCAACCACCGCTACTACGCCCACCTGCCGACCGTCATCACTTCCACGCTCAAGCCCGACGCCTTCGCGGTCAACTACCCCGGGCTGTGGAACAAGATCCTGGACGCGGCCAAAAGCCAGGTCCACGTGGTGGATATGCCCCCATATCGTCGTATGACGAAGGGAAAGGCAAACCACAAGAAGAGTAAATAGAATGCGTTGTAATCATAGGCGGGTATAATTTCAACAATGGAAATTGACGATTTAGTAACCTACAGCTATGAACAAGGCAAGCATATCCTTGAGGAACGGGAAACTAACACCCTCAGGGATTATGGTCAATTTCTTACACCACCCACTGTTGCCCACTATATGGCAACAAAACTAGGACAAATTAAAAATGGCGCATCCCTGCTTGATCCAGCCTGTGGTTCGGGCATCTTGGTTTGTGCAGTCATCGAACGATTAATTGCCGAAAAAAATCCGCTCGAAATTTCTGTCAGTGCATACGAAACAGACAAAGAGCTTGCCGAGTTGAGCAAACAGGTCTTTGAACTTACCAGTCAGAAGGCAGCAAAACACGGAATACGACTTCACTGGAAGGTGTTTCAGGAAGACTTTATCCTCGCCTGTTTGCCAGACAAGCAGCCCTCCCTGTTTGGTCCAGGTGAGACACGACACAATTCGTTCGATTTTGTGGTTAGCAATCCTCCTTATTTCAAACTCAATACAGAAGATCCCCGTGTTAAAGCCGTATCTGGACGGCTTAACGGGCATACGAACATTTACACGCTCTTCATGGCATTGTCTGCCAAACTGCTTGTGCCGCAAGGAAAAGCCTGTTTTATCGTTCCACGCAGTTTCTGCTCAGGTACATATTTCTCTGAATTTCGTCGTGATCTACTAAAAGACGTACTACCACTGGCGGTGCATTTATTCCAGTCTCGCAATGATATTTTCAAAAGCGATGAAGTCCTGCAGGAAAACGTGATTTTCTCCTTCGAAAAGTCATCCCACCGAGAAAATAGTTATCGGGCAGGCAATGTCAATATTTCAACATCCAGCAATGAGACCGAATTGAATGAAGCCATTTCGCGACGGGTCTCTTTTAATTATTTCCTGAGCGACTATAATGGGCTGTTCTATTTTCGCCTCCCAACAGGCATTCTGGATGAACAGATTTTAGATGCGGTTGATCGATGGGGTGGATCTCTTGAAAAGTATGGATTGCAAATCTCAACAGGAAGGGTTGTGCCCTTTCGCGCCAAGCCATTGTTGCGAGAACTTCCTCAAAAAGAGAATGGGGTGGTTCCGTTGTTGTGGATGCAAAACGTAAAACCCTATCAAGTAGAATTCCCGCTCGACCACTTCAACAAGCCTCAAGCGCTTCTGGCAAATGACCCATCCCTGCTGGTTCCATGCTCAAATTATGTGCTGCTACGGCGTTTTAGCGCAAAAGAAGACCGTCGCCGTCTGGTTGCAGCACCATTCCTAGGAGAACAATTTGAATATGCGCAGATTGGTTTCGAAAATCACCTGAATGTCATATCCAAGAAGAAAGGTGCCTTTTTGAAATATGAAACGATGGGAATGGTTGCAATTTTAAATAGCGCAATCATGGATCGATATGTTCGTATCGTGAATGGGAATACCCAAATCAATGCTGCAGAAATTCGCACATTACCACTACCACCGTTGGAAGTCATTACCGAAATTGGTAAGAAAATAGAAGACATCAGCCATCCAACAGCCGAACAGATTGACAGAATTATCTTTTCCACGCTTTGGCACGAGAATTTGCTTGCCGAAGAATTTCCAATGATTCAGGAGACAAGGATTAGTATGGGAAAAATCGAACAAGCTCAGGAAATTTTGGATGCACTTGGCTTACCATCTGCCCAGAAAAATGAAATCTCCGCCTTGACATTACTGGCGTTAGCGCAGTTATCAGAAAGAAGTGCATGGAAAAATGCAAGTAACCCCATGCTACGCGTACATGATATTTTGATTGAAATCAAGCAACGGTATGGCCGCGAATATGCCGAAAACAGCCGCGAGACAATTCGGCGCAAGGTATTACATCAATTTGAACAAGCTGGCATCGTCATTCAAAATGCAGACGACCCAACACGCCCAACTAACAGTGGACTGAACAATTACATGTTGACTGATCTTGCTCTCGATGTAATACGCACTTATGGTTCCTCTACATGGGATAAAAAACAAAAATTATTTCTTGAGAAGCAAGGCAGACTCTTTGAACTCTATCAAAAAAGCAGAGAACAAAACAAAATCCCTTTGCGGGTAACAGATGGAATCACTTATAAACTGTCGCCTGGTAAGCACAACGAACTTCAATCAGCTATTGTGTCTGAATTTGGTCCACGCTTTGCTCCAGGCGCAAAACTTCTTTACTTAGGCGATACAGCGAAAAAGACTATTGTTTTTGAACAGGATTTACTCGTAAAGCTTCATATTCCTGCATCGGAGCATGGAAAGTTAGCCGATATTATTCTGTACGATGAAGAGAAGAACTGGCTTTATTTAATCGAGGCAGTAACATCTCATGGCCCTGTTTCACCAAAGCGCCATGTGGAAATGGAGAAACTTCTCAAACAATGCACCGCATACAGAATTTATGTCACAGCCTTTTTGGATTTTGCAACTTTCAAGAAATTTTCGAACGAGATTGCGTGGGAAACAGAGGTTTGGATTGCAGAAATGCCATCCCACATGATCCATTTCAACGGTGACAAATTCCTAGGACCTCGATAAATATACTCAAATCAAAAAGGCGGCCCTCACACCGCCTTTTTGATTCCATGTTCACTACTGCACATCGAATGCATCGATATCGAGACTACTGCTGGTCAGGCCGGGGGATGTGCCGTCCAAGTACATGCTCCATACGCTGTTGTTGTAGTACAGCACGTCCTCATCCTGCACGATGCCCAGGCCGGGGACGGACGTATCCACGCTGTAGGAGACATAGAAGTGAGTCGCGTCCACGCGGACGAAACCGTCCACATTGGCCGTGGACCAGCCCAGGACCGAGGCGTCGAAGATGCGTGTGTACGAGCTGCCGCCATTCCAGCGGTAGACGTCCGCGTCGTCGCCTGAGCCTCCCGATCCCGGCGGAACCAGCGTGTTATCGGTCGAGAAGTACAGCGTCCCGCTCACGATGCTGATGGCGTCCAGGTCGGTGGCGCCTACGCCGTTGGCGCTGCCGTCGAAGAACAGTGACCAGGTCCCGGCGTTGTAGTACACCACGTCCTCATCCTGCACCGTGCCCAACGTCGGCACGGTCACGTTGCCATTGAAGGATAGATAAAAATGCGTGGCGTCCACGCGGTCGAAGCCGTCTACGTTGGCGGCGCCCGGCAAACCGAGCAAACTGCCCGTTCCACTGGAGTCGATGACGCGGCTGAAGGCGGACCCGTTGGTGTAGTAGATGTCGGCATCGTCGGCCGTTCCACTCACACCGGGCGGATTCGTGTTTCCGTAGGTCGAGAAATACAGCGCCCCTTTGGCGGGCGTCCCCGGGGTGAGTGTGGGCGTATTCGTGGGAGTATACGTGGCTGTCGGGGTGGCGGTCATCGTGGCCGTGGCGGTTGGGGTCGGGGTAAAGGTGGGAGTGGAGGTCGGTGTGGGGGTTGTAGAGGCCGTGGCGGTCGGAGGGATGGGCGTGTCGGTGGGCGGATTTGCCAGCCAGGTGTAGGCAGCCAGGAGGTCCAGGCGGCCGTTGCCATAGGTGTTATCGGGACCCGACGATCCGAGATCAAAGGCGGAAGAGCGCAGGGCCACATCCTGTTGAGAAGCGGTGAGGTTGGGATAGGCCGAGAGCAACAGGGCCAGCCCGCCCGAGACATGCGGCGCGGACAGGGATGTGCCCGACGAGGTGGCGTAGAAACCGCCTAGGTCGGTCGAGTTGACATTCACACCCGGCGCGACCAGGTCGGGGAAGACCTCGGTGGAACCGCCGCAATCGGAGGGCCCGCGACTGCTCAGGCCGTAGATGAGGCTGCTGGAATTGATCGCCCCCACCGCCAACGCCGACGGGTTGTTGGCCGGGCTAAGGCTGGTGGAGTCAGGCGGGCCACTGTTGCCCGCCGCAAAGACGGGCAGGATGCCCGCCGCACGCAGGGCCTGCAGGTCGGGCTCGAAGTCGAGGTTACAGCCCGGGGTGGCAAAGGTCCAGGAATTATTGACCACCTG
Source organism: uncultured Anaerolineales bacterium (assembly GCA_937928015.1). Classification (GTDB taxonomy): domain Bacteria; phylum Chloroflexota; class Anaerolineae; order Anaerolineales; family Villigracilaceae; genus JACPVF01. Next base: position 10,126 of record CALFXA010000261.1, read on the forward strand.
CGGCGTGTCGGCGGTGGACGAGTCGCCGTCTGGGTCGAGCATCCACTGGTAACTCAGGTGGATGGCAGTGGCGGTGGACTGACCCGCGTCATTGAAGATGCGGGCGGCGATCCACTGGGCCCCGGGCGCCACGCCGATGGAGGTTCCCCCCGCGTCGCCGCCGACCATCACGCCCATCGTAGCCGTGCCGTGTCCACTTTTGTCGACGGGAGAGGCGGGATGCTGGCCGAAGGGGTCGTACCAGCTGTTGGTCCCGCCGCGCCAGCGATTCACCAGGTCGGGATGAGAGAGGTCCACGCCGCTGTCCAGCGACCCGACCACCACCCCCTGCCCCGTATAGCCGAGGTCCCAAAGCGATGGCGCGTTGACGAGGGTCAGGCCCGCCTCGGGAGTACCCACCGTGGGCGGCAGGGAGGCGGGGACCACATCGATGGTATCGGGGAGGATAACATACACGTCGGATAAATTTGCCAGCCCCTGGATGGTACGCGCATCGGCGGTGACCGAAAAGCCGTTGAAGATCCAGAAGGACGTGAAAGATTGTCCCTCCTGCGTGGCGCGCATCTGCAAGAACCTGCTCATCGGACCCTGGGTCTGGTCGGCGGTTCGATGAAGCGCATCGATTACGTTGGCAAGGCGCTCTTCGCGATTCTGCCCCGCCCCATCGACAAGGATGGCTTGCTGGCGCATCTGAACGATGACCGTGGTCAACTCGCCCGTCTGGAGCGAGTCAAGGCGGGCCTGCACGGCAGGGGCAATCTTGTCGGCGCGGGCAGGCAGCATCACCCACCCTTGAGGAGAATGTTCAGCCTGCGCAAAGGCGGGAAACGTCGAGCCGAACAGAATCAGCACGACGAGCAGGAGGGCCAGCCTGGGTTTCATGGTTGCATCCTGAGGCCGCGTCAACGGGTGGCGACGGGCTGCACGGCCACGTCGCCAAACGCCACGGTGACGGGTGTGCCACGTTTGACCGCGTTCTGCGAGTTGGGAATCAGCGCAAAGTACATGCGGCCCTTGACGAGTTTCTGGGTGCGCATGTGCGCGTCGGGCACGAGGACAAAATCGGTATCGTCCACATGCAGCATGGGCATGATGCCGCCGTCGGACACAAGCTGAGCGGCCTTATCGGGGTCGAGCACGCGATAACGCACATCCACCAATCCACCCGCGGCAGTCAGGGCCACCAATTCCAGTTTGATGCCGTACTGTTCTTCGAGCGCCTGCTCGGTGAGGATGGTGTCGGGTAGCGGATGGCCCCCGTGGGAATTGCTCCGCGCACCCACCTGGTACGAGACCAAGCTGAACATCATCACCGTCAACATCATGGCCAGGATGGCCACTTGCGGAGACTTGGCGGTCTTGAAGAAGCCCGCCAGATCTGTCTGCCAGGGTTTCACCAGAAAGAACAGAGCCAGGAATGCGCCTTCCACGATCATGGCCGGGATTCCGATGGGGTCGGCCCATTCTTCGACCTCCATGCCGGGCATGCCCATCGTTCGGCTCAAGATGTAGCCCAGGATGGATCCAGCCGCCACGAGGACGCCCAATCCCCACCCCCACCACAACCTGTGGCGGAAGATTCCCACCGCCGAGACGAGGCTGGCCAGAAAATTGAGGATGAATAGCCAGCCCATATAAAAGGCTTCGCTGGCTTCACTTGCGGCCGTGATGAAGTGAAGCCAGCCTGTCACCAGGATTAAGCCGATGGCAATCCACGAAATGAATTTGGGTTTCATAAGGACTCTCCTCGCCGGGCGGGAGGGTCCTGTAACCCTCCCGCCCGGACATGTCATGCTATGGCAGGTCGAAGGCGTCGATGTCGAGGTTGCCGCTGGTCAGGCCGTAGCCGGTACCGTCAAAGTACACGGTCCACACGCCATTGTTGTAGTACAGCACATCCTCGTCTTGCACCGTCCCCAGGCCGGGGACGGTCGTGTCCACGCTGTAAGAGACGTAGAAGTGAGTCGCGTCCACGCGGGCGAAGCCATCCACATTGGCCGTGGACCAGCCCAGAGCCGAGGCGTCGAAGATGCGCGTGTACGAGCTACCGCCGTTCCAGCGGTAGATGTCCGCGTCATCGCCCGAGCCGCCCGAGCCCGGCGGGACCAGCGTGTTATCGGTCGAGAAGTACAGGGTCCCGCCCACAATGCTGATGGCGTCCAGGTCGGTGGCACCCACACTGTTGACGCTGCCGTCAAAGAACAGTGACCAGGTCCCGGCGTTGTAGTACACCACGTCTTCATCCTGCACCGTACCCAGGGTGGGAATGTTCACCGCATCGGCAAAGGACAGGTAGAAGTGAGTGGCATCCACGCGGTCGAAACCGTCCACATTGGCAAAGCTTGAGAGGCCAAGCAGGCTGCCCGTTCCACTGGAGTCAATGACGCGACTGAAGGCGGACCCATTGAAGTAGTAGATGTCGGCATCGTCAGCCGTTCCACTCACGCCGGGCGGATTACTGTTTCCGAAGGTGGAGAAGTACAGCAAAGGCGGAGGCGGGATGATGGTCAGCGTGGCCGTGCGGACACCGCCCACACCGCTGCTCCAGTTCCCCGCAGCATCGCGCATGCGGACGCGCACGGTGTAGGTTCCAACTGCCAGCGAGTTGGTCGGGATGACGGCGCTGGTGCCGCTGAAGGCCGTGCCGGTGCCAGCCGCGATATCGGTGGCGCCGAACCAGTACTCGCCGCCCGTCACGCCGCTGCCTGCGGCCCCGTCGGAGGAGCCGTTCACGGTCAGGTTGACCGAGGCGGCGCCGACCACGATGGAGTTGGGTGTGAGTGTAATGTCGGTGAAGGTCGGGCCGGTGCGGTCGACGATCAGGTTGGCATTGACGGCGGCGCCCCAGTTACCCGCAATATCCTTGGCACGGACGTAGATCGTGTGAGTGCCTTCCGTCAAAACCGAGAGGGCTGTCGTCGACAGGGTGGCGGTGAGGGAAACGGTGGGCGAAGCCGCGTTCACGGTCATAGGCGTGCCAGTTCCCGCCGCGACTGTGGTATCGATGTAGTATTCAGCCGCACTGACGTTATTGTTACCCGTGGCCGTATCGCTGGCCGAGGCGCTGATCGCCACTGCCGTGTTATTGGTGATCGCAGGCATCAGGGTCACGCCGCTGACAGTGGGTGCGAGCTTGTCGATTACCAGGGTCACCGTGCTGAAGGGACCCCAGTTCCCGGCCGCGTCCTTGCCGTGGATGCTGATCACGTGCGGTCCGTTCGAGAGCGCCTTCACGGTGACGAGCGGAATGTAGGCGTAACCGGTCTCGGTGGTGGAGTTGAACGAGCCGTCGGTGGGCGTCATGAGGATGCCCGTGCCGTTCGCGCCGATGGTGTCGATGAAGAACTCGGCGTTCTTCACGCTGGAAGTCACCGGACCGCCGCCGGGTTCGGTGAAGGTCGCATCCAGGCGGACCGATTGGATGGATGGCGTGTATGGCAGGCTGCCGTTGTTGGGATTGGGCCGCAGGAGAATGGAGCCCGCGGCAGGTCCCGTTTTATCGACGGATAGCTGCAAGGTGGCGAAGGCGCCCCAATTGCCAAGCGCATCGCGGCTATGCACAAAGACCGTGTGATACCCTTCGGAGAGGGTGTTCATGACCGCAGATGGGATGCTGCCCGTGATGGACACGATCGGGGCGGTCTGGTTGAGCGACATCGCCGTGCCCGAGCCGTCGGCGCCGGCCGCGTCGATGAAGTATTCTGCGGCGTTGACGTTGCTGTTGCCGCTGGCGCTGTCATTGGCAGAACCGCTCAAGGCGATGCTGACCGTCCCATTGCTGGGGCTGGGGGTGGAGGTCAAGCCGCTCGAAGCGGGGCCCTGCTTGTCGAGGTTCAGTTGAACGGTGTTGACCGGGCCCCAGTTTCCAGCCGCGTCCTGCCCGTGGACGTACACCGTATGCACGCCCGCCGACAGCGAGGTCGGGATGATGCTGGTGATGGCCGTCTCGGAGGGCGAGTCGAACGTACCGTCCTGCGGGTCCATCGGAGTGCCCGTGCCGTCGGCGCCAGCCGTGTCGATGAAGTACTCTACCGCGGTGACGTTATTGCTGCCGCTGTCGATATCGCTGACCGTCAGGCTGAAGGCCACTGCAACGGACCCGTTGCTCGGGTTGGGTGAGAGGGACAGCCCCGTGGAGGTGGGGCCGGTGGTGTCCGTCCCGGTTGGATTGGTCGGGATGGACAGGAAGGTCAACATGCCGCCGAAAGGCTGGCCGTTGTTGAGCAAACGCAGGTTTGAATCGTAGACGGCGTACTTCATGCCCGAAGGCGCATCCGCAGGGATATGCACCAGGATGTCGGCGGTCTGGCCCGCGCTGAGAGTCTCAGACACGGCGGAGTGTGGATGGGCAAACGGGCGGCCATCACTGGAAAGGACGCTGTAATGCAATCCCAGCACACCCAGCGAATGATTCTGCAAACCCGCGTTGGCAACGCGCAGCAACACCTTGCGGCCTGCATCCGTGTCGATGGGGGTCGTGTCGGGATACGCCTTACCGTTGAACAGGAAATACTTCGGGCTGAAAGCCTGCAGATCGAAACTGGTGGGAGCCGCGTTCAGGGCGGGGTCGATCTCGCTCATGACCAGGATCGACTCATCGTCGAAGGCCGAGTCGGGACCGTATGCCTGCTGGGGCGCCCCGCTCGGGCGGACGATCAGCAACCCGTACAGGCCCATCGCGATCTGGCGTTCGCCGTTGGCGGTCGGCCCGGCCTGGTACAGATAGGTGCCAGGCTGTAACCCGGAGTAGGTGTAGGTCTTCGTCCCGCCTGCGCCCACGCCGACCATATCAGCCGATTCGAGGAAGCCCGGGATGGAGAGCGAGGTGGCCTCGCTCAAGCCGTTGTGCAGGACGATTGCGAGGGTCTCGCCCTCGGTGGCCACCAGCGTGGGGCCGGGCAACCCGGCCGGGCTGAGTCCGTCGCTGGCATAACCCCAGATCGTGACGTTGGTCCCGCCCGGCAAGGTCAACGTGCCGGCCGTGGCCCACAGGTCACAGGTGCGGGTGCCCGAGGCTTCCGTGCAGGTCGTGGCAGGCAGCACGGAGGCGTAAGCCGCCTCGGGGCGGATGGCCGCGAAGCAGACCGCCAGGATCATGCCCAGCGCCAGCAGGCTCGTTTGAAAACGATGGTATGCGTTTGTTTTCATGATAAGTCTCCTCATCGTTCAGCGGCCTGCTATGGACAACCGCCAGGCGGATTGATGCGGGTATAAGTGATCATGCCAGTCATGGGCACGCCCCAGGACGTAATCTGATACAGGGCATGGTTATGGGCGATGTGATAGTACTCGCCGCATTGGTTCTGGGTGGTGGTGCCCACGGGAATGGCGCCCTGCTCGCCCAGGTACGGCGCGCCGCCGAAGAAAGGACCAAAGAACAGGTCCATGATATTGGGGAAGGTGACGGGGACCGGGTTGGAGGCGGAGTTGTATGCCTCGGGGTCGTGCCAACTGAAGAGTGCATCCCAGGTCTGGCCGGGGCCGACGGGAATGGAATACTTGTCGTAAGCCAAATCCTCGGCTGTGGTGCCTTCCAGGGGCATGCCGTCGCGTCCCACAATGCGGACGTTGTTGCCGTGCGGGTGGAAGGGATAGTCCACGCTGCCCACGCTCAAGTAGCGGATGACGGCCGGCAGCGGGTTGAGGGAGGCATCCCAGGGTTCGACGATTGCAAGGGCGCCGTAAGGCTGGCCCGGCAGCCAGGAAGCGAAGTTGGGCGCGACAGTATCGGGGAAGCCGCGCCCGTTGATCATCCAATAGCGCGGATGGTAATTCTTCGAATTGAACGGCTGACCGGCCTCCATTTTCTGGCTGAGGACCGGGTCGATCTCGGACAGCAGGGCGATGTATTCGTGGGTCGGGTTGAAGGCGGTCTCGGGGCGGTTGTACACCCAGTCAGGATGACCGGCCGGGCGGACGACGATCGCACCGAACAAGCCCATCGGGACCTGGATTGCCGGGTCGGTACCGCTCTGATAGAGGAAGGTGCCCGGATGCGTCGCCACAAAACTATAAGTCACCGTGCCGCCGTTGGCCCCAGCCACTTTTGCCAGGGACACCAGGGTGGCCCCGTTGAAGACCGGACCGTCAGGCTGGCCGTCCGCGAGGACGTTTTCCTGGCCCGGGAAGATCAGCGAGATGCCGCGGTTCAGGGTGTTGTGCAACACCACCGTGACCGTGTCGCCTTCGTTCACGCACAGGACCGGCCCGGGGTACTGGAAGTCATCGGCCCCGCTCGAGAGGCCCCACATGAATACCACGTTGCCGTCGGGAGTGCCGA
>CALFXA010000262.1 GCA_937928015.1 uncultured Anaerolineales bacterium
CTGATGGGAAGCCAGGTGGAAAGCCAGAGCGGCAGCCCCACCAGCAGGGTGGCCAGCGCCGCGGACACGCGTTGACGCATGAAGTCACTGGCCAGGTATTGACTGCCCACCAGCAGGTCGATGATTACGCTGATGAGCATGGTCACGCCGATGAAGGCGGTTACCAGCCCGATCAGCGACAGGATGTAGGCATGCGGCCGTTTGAGCGCCTCGCGCTGCACGCCCGCGCTGACCGCCTCGACGTGACGATCGCGCCAGCGGCCGAAGTAGGCCCACACCACCGCCAGTGGCACGCCGACCGAGATCGGCCCGCCGATGCGCTGGATAAAATCGGACCAGGCGGTGGCATCTCCCAGCAGACGCTCGATTACGGAATACAGCAGGTTGCCGCCCGCCGTCAGCACGCTGATCACGCCGCCGAGGGCCAGCAGGTAGAGCACCACCAGGCGCAGGGTCGAGCCTTGTTCGGCGGAATCTGTCAGGGCGTTCTGGCAGATTCTCCAGGTGTAGACCCAGATGGGCGTACCCACCAACAGGAGCGCGAGTCCGTTCACGAGGGTTTCTCGCCCCAATCCCCCCAGCGTGTCGGTGGGGATGTAAAAGACGAATCGCAGAAGTTGCTGCGCGCCGAAGACCATCATCAACAGGCCGTACAGCACCCACAGGTAGCGGTACAGACGGCGGACGTCGGCGAAGTTTTCGCGCCCGGGCTGGGACCTCCACTCGCCGCGTAGGACGTTCCAGAAATAGGCGGCCACGATCAGGTTGACGAGGATGGCGATCAGGTTGTCGGACCATGATTGGCCTCCGCCCACGATGGCGCGACTCACCGAAAGCCCCATCCCACCCAACAACACACGGTTGATCAGCGCCAGCAGATTCTGGGTCACGGGCACCAGCGTGCCGATCATCACGGCATAAAGGAAGATGGCGCGCAGACTGGCGTCCCTTTCCTCCTCATCGCGGGAGGCGCTGCGCTGCGCCCATAGCCAGTGGAAGAGGAAGATCGGCACGCCCACCAGGATGAGCGCCAGGGCCTGAGCCAGCGCCGTCGCGCCGCCTACAGCGCGTTGATTCACGATGCTGCGCAGCAGACCGATGCCGCCCCACAGGACGATCTCCAGGCTGATGAGTGCGACCGCGTAGAAGTAAAGACGTCGAATGGTTTTCATGGACATTCCTTAAGGCTTGATCGTCGGCTGGTACCAGTTGTAGCTCCAGAACATGTACGGCATGGATGAGATTTTCCACTCGTTCCCCTGCCTGACCAGCAGGGCATATTCCAGGCTGGTGTAACCCGGGGAGAACGGGTCGCCGGCCGAGTACAGCAGGTTCAATTCCACGCTGGCCTCGTCGTCGTGGACAGTTGCCTCGCCGACATCCACGGCGACGTCATTTGGCGAGACTTCCCCCTTGAAGAAGGATTGGCGGAACTCGTCGTAGGTGGGTTTGTGGTCGAGGTCGGCCAGGTAGCCGTAGGCTTTTTCGTAGTCCCGCTCGGTCACGGCCAGAACGTAGTTGAAGGCGACCGCCTCCGGCGTATCCGCCGGCAGGTATTCCTGGCTGTTGTGACGGGTGAAAAACAATCCCAACGCCGCCAGCACCAGAACAGAGATGCCGATCAGAATACCTATTAAGAACCGATCTTGTTTCATTAGCAACCTCCAGGTTAACTTAATTGTAGAGGGTTTGGGGAGAGATGGCAAGCGAATGCGATGACGATTCGGCGTGCCAGCGAGTCAACGAATCAGCGGGTATACTTGGCGTACCCTACCAAAAGGAGACTTCCATGACCCTTTCTGCCCCGCGCTGGGATATGACCAATGCCTATCCCTCCCTGGAATCGACCGAATTCAAAGCCGCTTTCGAGGATTTCAAGCGTCAGATCGCCGACCTCGGAACTTTCTTCGACGAACAGATTGCCGCCACCACCCCCAAGACCTCCGCAAAGAAACTGGCAGCCCTGCTGGGTGAAGTGGTGGACCGCCTCAACGCCATCCAGACCCTGGCCTATACCCTCGGCCCGTACATCTCCTGCCACGTGGACACCAACTCCCGCGACGCCGTGGCCCTGAAGGCCGAGTCCGAGTTCGAGCAGGCTTATCTCCCGCTGCGCCAGGTCTTCGTCCGCTTCAAGGGCTGGTTGAGCAAGCTGACCCCTTCGCTGGACAAGATCATCGCGTTGAACCCGACCGCCGTGGCGCACGCCTTCATCATCAAGGAGAATGCCGACCAGAGCAAGTACTTGATGAGCGAAGCCGAAGAGGCCCTGGCCGCCGAACTGAGCCTGAGCGGTGGCAGCGCCTTCGGCAAACTGCAAGGGACCGTCACCTCCCAGTTGAGCGTCGATTTCGAACTGGACGGCAAGATCGAGAAGATGCCCACGCCCGCCCTGATCAACCTGCGCTCGCACCCCGACGCCGAAGTCCGCCGCCGCGGCTACGAGGCCGAGAACAAGGCCTGGGAGAGCGTCAAGGAAGTATTGGCCGCCTGCATGAACGGCGTCAAGGGCGAGACCATCGCCCTCAACAAACGCCGCGGACGCGAGGACGCCCTGCACTCCTCCCTCGACGCCGCCCGCATCGACCGTGCCACGCTCGAAGCGATGATGAGCGCCATGGAAGGGTCCTTCCCGATGTTCCGCAAGTATTTCAAGAGCAAGGCCGGCAAGCTCGGCAAGGAACGCCTGGCCTGGTGGGATATCTTCGCCCCGATGGGCAAGACCGACAAGGTCTATTCCTTCGAGGAAGCCCGTGATTTCATCATCGAGAACTTCGGCCAGTTCTCGCCCGACCTGGCGGCCTTCGCCAAACGCGCCTTCGACAACCGCTGGATCGACGCCGAACAGCGCGACGGCAAGCGTGGCGGCGCGTACTGCACCGAACTCCAGGCTTTGAAGGAAAGCCGCATCCTGTGCAACTTCGACGGCTCGTTCGACCAGGTCAGCACCGTGGCCCACGAGCTGGGACATGCCTTCCACAATGAGTGTGCCTATCAGGCGGGCAAGACCGTCATGCAACAGGTCACGCCCATGACCCTGGCCGAGACCGCCTCCATCATGTGCGAAACCATCGTCACCGAAGCCGTCCTCAAGCAGGTCACCGACCCGCAGGAGGAACTGGCTGTGCTCGAGTCGCAGATCAGCGGCGCCGCCCAGGTCATCGTGGACATCTACTCGCGCTTCCTGTTCGAGAAGGAAGTCTTCGAGCGCCGCGCCAATGCCGACCTGACCGCCGACGAGTTGAACGAGATCATGGAACGCGCCCAGAAGGCCACCTACGGCGACGGCCTGGACGGGGCCCAACTCCAGAAATTCATGTGGACCTGGAAGCCTCACTACTACTCGCCCGTCCTGGCTTTCTACAACTATCCCTACGCCTTCGGCCTGCTCTTTGCCACCGGCCTGTACGCCATCTACCAGCAGCGCGGACCCGAGTTCGTGGCAGATTACAAGAATCTGTTGGCCTCCACCGGCGAAGCCTCCGCTGCCGATCTGGCCGACCGCTTCGGTATCGACATCCGCACGCGCAAGTTCTGGGACGACAGCCTGGCCATCATCGGCAAGCGCATCGAGCGCTACTGCGAGATCTAGTCCATGAACCGAGTCATTTTGCGCGCCCTGGTGATTGCGCTGTTGGTGTTGGCGCTTGCAGCCTGTGGGGGGGGCGCGTATCCGAATCCGTACCCCAACGAGTCGTCCAGTCAGCCCACAGGAACAGCCGTGGCGACCGCCACCGTCTTCGTCATGCCTGTCTCGGCGGAGACCGTGCCGCGCATCACGATTGAAGATGCCAAGGCCGCCTTCGGCGCCAAGACCGCCATCTTCATCGATGTGCGCGGCACAGACAATTACAACCTGGTCCACATCGCGGGAGCGCTGGATATTCCTTCTGACCAATTTTCCACCCGTCTGGCCGATACCGACCACGACGCGTTGATCATCACCTACTGCACCTGAACGAACGAGCACACGAGCGCCGGTGCGGCGCTCCTCCTGTACCAAATGGGATTTACCCGCGTGTACGCCCTGCTCGGCGGACTCAACCCGTGGATCGCGGCGGGCTACCCGACCGAATTCGTCCAGCAGCAGATACAATGACCGAACTGCGCGTCACCCCCTGGACCCTGGACTCGACTCCGTCTGAGGCGGCGCTTCGGCGTCTGCTGGCGGAGGAGGGACTCTCGGCGTATGCCTGGTCCAACGCCCCGTATGAGGTCTACACCCCGCACACGCATGACTACAACAAGGTCATCTATGTGGTGCGCGGATCGATCACCTTTCAATTGATCGAACTCGGTGCGTGGCACACGCTCAAAGCGGGCGACCGCCTCGACCTGCCCGCAGGCACCGTCCATGCAGCGGAGGTGGGCGCCCAAGGCGTGCTTTGCCTCGAAGCGCATCGATAACGGGATCAGGCTCACGGTCCAGAAAAAATAAAAAAACGGACGCGTCCATTTGGACGCGTCCGTTTGCTTACAGTCTGATGTTGAAACTAGGCGTTGCCAGTCAACCAGCCGCGCAGTTCCATGGCCTTGACCACACGCGAGATGGCGACCATGTAAGCCGCATCGCGCATGTAGACGCCTTCCTTCTCGCTCATTTCGAGCACGCCGTGGAAAGCGGAGGTCATCTTCTGGTCGAGCTTCTCGAGCACTTCTTCCTTCGGCCAGTAGAAGTTCATGTCGTTCTGCACCGACTCGAAGTAGGAGGTGGTCACGCCGCCGGCGTTGCACAGGAAGTCGGGGATGTTGAAGATCTTATTGGCCTTGAAGAATTCGTCGGCCTCGGGGGTGGTGGGGCCGTTGGCGCCTTCGGCCACGATGCGCACGCGGCTGGACATCTTCTTGATGGTGTCCGCATTGACGTGGCCTTCGATGGCTGCAGGGATCAACACATCGGCTTCGTAGGTGATCCAGGCATCGCCGTCTTCGACCTTGTAACCGGCCGCTTCGGCTTTCTTCTGGTCGATGGTGCCGTACTCATCCACGATGGTGAGCAGGAACTTGGGATCGACGCCGTTCTTGTGGCTGTAGGTGAAGGACTTCTTGGCATGGCGGTCGTAGCAGGAGACGCAGGCGACCTTGCCGCCCAGCATTTCCACGAAGCCGATGGCCGCATACTGGGCCACGTTGCCGAAACCTTCGATGGCCGCGACGGACTTGGTCGAGTCCATCTTGAGGTGCTTCATGGCTTCGCGCACGGTGTAGATCACGCCGTAGCCGGTGGCTTCGGTGCGGCCAAGGGATCCGCCGCCGCCGAGAGGCTTGCCGGTGAATACGCCGGGGGTGTATTGACCGACCAGGCGGGAGTACTCATCCATCATCCAGCCCATCATCTGGGGGGTGGTGCCAACGTCCGGAGCCGGCACGTCGTTGCGCGGGCCGATGTTCTTCCACATGGAGCGCACCCAACCGCGGCACAGTTCTTCCTTCTCGTTGACGGTCAGCGTGGAGGGGTCCACGATGATGCCGCCCTTGCCGCCGCCCAGCGGGATGTCGGCCACGGCGCATTTCCAGGTCATCCACGTGGCGAGCGCGCGGACGGTGTCCATCGTCTCAGCCGGGTGGAAGCGGATGCCGCCCTTGTTGGGGCCGCGGGCGTCATTGTGCTGAACGCGATAGCCCTGGAAGACGCGCAGGGAGCCGTCATCCATGCGAACGGGGATGCGGAAGGAATACTCCCGCATTGGCCAGCGCAGTACTTCGGCGATGCCAGGGTCGAGATTCAACTGCTTGGCAACCCCGTCGAACTGCTTCTGTGCCATTTCAAAGGCATTGATTGGTCCGGACATGGTTTCTCCTATAAGAGATAGGTTTGGATTGTGACAAAATATAAGCGGGCAGCCCGGTACGGGTGCCCGCTTTTATTTCAGAGTATGTACTGCCAGAGGTTCATAGCCGTAGTACCTGTCAGACAACTGGCCTAAGATTAACCGATATAGAGGGCAAAGTCAATATGACAAAAATCCACTAAATTAGAGGGATAGTCGTGATGAATCTCACGAGAAGTCACCATACTTTGGTCTGCGCTTCTCCAAAAAGGCGGCCACGCCCTCCTTGTGCTCGGGGTTGTGACCTGCCACTTCCTGGACCTGGCCCTCATATTCGAGGACTTCTTCCAGGTTGGGAAGCATGGCCTTGTTGAAAGCGCGCTTGGTCAGGCCATACGCCCCCACCGGACCCTGGGCCAGCATCCCCGCGACTTTGGCTGTTTCCACGCTGAGGGCTTCGGCGGGGACCACGCGGTTGACCATGCCCCACTCCAGGGCTTTTTGTGCGGGGATGGGCGTATTCGAGAAGGTGAATTCGGCGGCGCGGCCCAGGCCGATCAGCGCGGGCAGTAGCAGCGAGACGCCCGAATCGGGGGCGAGGGCGATGCCGTTGAATCCGACCACGAAGTTGGCCGTCTCAGCCGCGATGCGCAGGTCACAGGCCAGGGCGACTCCCAGCGAGGCGCCCGCACAGGGACCGTTGACCGCCGCAATGACTGGCTTCTCGATCTGACGCAGCATCAGCACCAACGGATTGTAGGTGGCGTGCAGATGCTCCAGGTATGAGAGCGACTCTCCACCCGCGCGCATCTCTTCGATGTCCTGACCTGCACTGAAGACGCGGCCTGCACCCGTCAGCACGATGACGCGCACCTCGGGATTCCTGGCCGCCTCGCGCAGGGCATTGAGCAACTCGGCAATGAGATCCGCGTTGAAGGCGTTGGCCCGCTCGGGGCGGTTGAGGGTCAGGGTCAGGACGGAGGCTTTTAAATCAGGGAGAAGAGGGGGCATGGGCGGGTCCGTTAATAAAAAAATCTCCTCCTTCTTCCGTGACAGAAGAAAGAGGAGTGGGGGTTACAGCTCGGTGTCGTTCTCGTCGGAGTCGTCCTCGTCGGTGTAGAACTCGTATTCGACCTTTTCCTGGTCGAGATACACCCACAAGAGCAGGACGTGTCCGTCTTCGGTTTCGACGTTGCGGGCGGCGAGGATGGGGGCGGTCTGTTCGAGGCCGAGATCGTTGCGGTAATGCAGGTGAATGGGCATCTGGTTGTGCCAGGCGCGATAACAGCGCTCCACCAGCGCAGGACCATTGAAGGTGCGCAGGCGGGTCAGCGCGGGGACGGATAGTTGCGGCCCTTCGTTCAGGCCGAGCGCCCAGCCGTCCTGGGAAAGTTCGAACACGGGCGGCGGACCTTCGATAATTGTGATTCTGTCATCCATAGGGTTTACCTGTATTCCCGCAATATACCATACAATGCCCGCTTGACCCTTTCAAATGCACATCAGAAGTTCATTAGAGAATCTGGGCAGAAACCGTGAAGAAGGCGGAAAAGATGAATTTCTGGTCAAAACTATTGGATTTATAATCGAACCATGTCCAAACTCACCCCTAAAATCATCCTGGAAGGCACGCGCCTGACGTTCAAGACCGAGATCGCGTTCGAGCTCAACGAGCATCCGCGCATCGTGGGACCGCGCAAATATCGCTATCATTCGCCTCTCATCTCGGCGGAATGGTGCACATTCACCAATTTCCCCTGGGGGCGCGGACCGATCAACTTCGAGCCGCAGGAAGAGTCGCTGGCGATGGAGACCTACGCCACCTGGGCGCGCATGTTCGAGTTGCAGCGCTATTACTCGTGGATCGTGGACCGCTTCCACATCTCCACGCGCGCGTATCAGTTGCAGACCTATCACAAGGATTATGATTTCCGCTGGTTGGAGGAACGCCTGGTCCCGCTCAATTTTCGGATGGTGCTGCTGACGCGTTCGCCCGAATCTTTTGCAGCGGCGCGCGAGGAGCGGCTCAAGGTGTCGGGCAATCCCTCGCAGTACGACAACCTAGATGTGTTCATCGAGCAGCAGGAATTGATGCGCCGCCTGGTGCGCGAGTCGCTGCTGCCCGTGCTGGAAGTGGATATCTCGGATAACGGCATCCCTGCTGCCGTCGAGCGCATCGCCGATTGGATGGAGTCGACGGGTGGCTTGTACATGCCGTAACAACGACATGACTACAGAGCTTTGATGATCTCCTTCACCAACCCAGGTCCGCGATAGATCAGGCCTGTGTAGACCTGCACCAGCGCCGCCCCCATGCCGAGGCGGCGTTTTGCGTCGTCTGGACTCATAATCCCGCCCACGCTGACGACGGACAGGCGGCCGTCCAGCCGTTTGACGACCTGCGCCAGCACCTCTTCACTGCGGACCCTGAGCGGGGCTCCGCTTAAGCCACCGCTTTCGCCGCCCTGACTGGAGCGCAATCCCTCGCGGGCCAGAGTCGTGTTGGTGACGATGACGCCGTCCATGTGCGTGCGCAGGATCACGTCCAGGGCATCGTCCAACTCCCCTGCGCTGAGATCAGGTGCGAGCTTGACCAAAAGCGGGAGTCGCTTTTCCCAACGTGTTTGTTCCAGCAATCGTTGTTCGTGCAGATGGGTCAGCAGCGACTCGAGCGCTTCGCGTCCCTGCAACTGGCGCAGTCCCACCGTGTTGGGCGAACTGACGTTGATGGTTAGGTAGCCCGCCAGGCGCGCGTAGTTTTGCAGCAGCGAGATGTAATCGTAGACGGCCTGCTCGTTGGGGGTGTTCTTGTTCTTGCCGAGGTTCACGCCCAACACCGCCGCCGTGGGCCGACGGTATGCCACATAAAAGCGCGGGCGAAAGCCGAAGGTCCGCTCGACGAAGCCGACATGCAGGTCGGGGTCGAGCTGGGTTTGCACAAACTCGGTGCCGCGGCTGGGAAATCCCATGCGGTTGATGACGGCTTCATCCTCCACCAGGCGGAAGACGCGCGGTTTGGGGTTTCCGCTTTGCGGCAGCGGCGTGACCGTGCCGATCTCGATGTGACCGAAGCCGAGCGTATCCAACCCGTGGATGGCGACGCCGTCCTTGTCGTAGCCAGCCGCCAGCCCCACGGGATTCCTGAAGCGCAGCCCGAAGACCTCGACGGGTTTGTCGGGCGC
The DNA here is from genome assembly GCA_937928015.1 of uncultured Anaerolineales bacterium. GTDB lineage: Bacteria > Chloroflexota > Anaerolineae > Anaerolineales > Villigracilaceae > JACPVF01. Next base: position 8,954 of record CALFXA010000262.1, read on the forward strand.
CTTGAATATCTGAGAAAGCAGCCAGCCGACGGGGCGCACGCGTCCCGCCAGGCTGATGGCGCGCAGGGTCAGTTCGTGGGCTTGCTCGGGGTCGAGCCGAAAGAGGAGGGAACGAATGGAGTCGTACATCAGCGGTCTGTTTGCCTTGTTTCAAATTGTTGGTGCGGGATAGTTTATCAAAGAAAATGGTTATTTCACTTTTTTTCGATACCCGCGCAGCACGCGTTCGGTGACAAAGCCGAACTTAGCATACAAGCCGCGCGCGATCTGGTTGTCTGCATTGACGGTCAGGCTGACCTTTTGTGTACTGGGCGCGGAAAACATCCAGTCCAGGCCTGTGGTCAGCAGATCCGCGCCGATGCCGCGCCCACGGGCTGATTCGTCGGTGCCGATGAAGTCCACATAGCCCGACTCGGCTGCAAGATCGATCTTTCCAAAATGGTAGCCAAGCAGGCGGTCTCCATCCACGGCCAGCAGAAGTTGATGAGTCTCGTTGATGCGGTCCACGATCTGGCGGGCGGTGAAGTATGTGCCAGGGAAGACAGCATTGTGCAGGTGTTCGAAGTCCGCGAAGAAGGACTCTTCATAAGGGATGACCTTGGTTCCCCTGTTTGCGTGAGGCTTGTAGTTGCCACGCATCAAGGTCATGACTGCATCTTCGGAATGCTGCGGGAATCCATGCCGCGCGGCGAATTCGTCGAGACGGGTGTTTTGGATGTCGCTGAACAGGTCGAAGCTGTGGATGCCGGCGGGGATCAGGGTCAATGCCTGGCGATACAGTTCATCTGCCAGCGTGTGCCAATCTGAGTGTTCGACGAGCGGACCATGCAACCAGGCGCGGTCGACCTCGAGGTCGGCATCCACGCCGAAGACGCCGACCAATGCGTCATCCTCATACGCCAGCAGAAAGCCCTCGTCAATTGGGATGACACACTCCGCCAATGAGGCGCGTACGTCCTCTTCTCCATCGCCGAAGAAGCCGATATGATGAGTCCCATCACTGTTAAGACGGGTGACGAACTGGACCAGTTCTTCGATGCGATCCTTGCACGGGGTAATGTTGATCATGGTCATTTTCCTAAAAACTCTGGACTCCCTTTTGCCCAGGCGAGGAAGAAACGAATGTTCCCCACTTCTTTGATGAAATGAAGTGTTCCCTCTTCGGCATGGACACCGAGCAATGCGGCAAATGCCTGATAATCCTCCAGCCAGGCCGCCGTGGGGCTGAAGGAATGAACCAGCATGATTGCACTTGCGGCATTGAATCGTTGCGCTTCCAGGATTGCGGATGCAGAGCGATGCAGTAATTGGTAACGGATATGAGATGGAATTTCCTGTAAGCCCAATAGATTCTGTAGGAACTCAAAACGAAGTGCTTTGCCCCTGGTCTCGGATGGATTCCATTCACCCACGGTTCGGTCAAAGGATTCGGAAACCTTCCCTTCTACCATGATGCTGACAAGCTCCCGATTGCCATCCCTGGCCAGAACAAACAGATCGTTTTGCGATGGGTGGCTGTTCATCGGTGGCATGTACACTTTGTGCTCAGGAAACGCCAGTAAAAGTTCAAGCTGTCCGAATTCTGGAAGGCCCGAACAGACAAAGGCTTTCTGTACTTCGGGCGGAAAACCATCCGCACTTTCCCAACAATGAGCCAAGGTCCGCGCGGAGTAGCCGCTGCGCCATTGTCTGTCAGGTTCGGCAAGAAGTTGTTGCCAGGCCTCTGGACCTGTTGTGGGAACAAAAATATGGTGGGACATTAGTTAACGGCTGCTGGCGAGAAATTCGCGCGTGGCGGTGATCTTTCCCTTGTCGACCTTGCCCGTCGATTCCCAATACGCCAGCATGTCCGAGATGGTCAACACCGCGTGCAGGGAATAGCCCGCCTGTTCCAGCGATTCCTTCGCGCCCGACTGACGGTCCACGAGCACGACGACATCCTTCACGACCAGACCGACGCCTGTCAGCTTCTCGATGGCTTCGAACTTGCTGCCGCCCGTGGTAGCCAGGTCATCGATCACGACCACTGTCTCGCCCGCGTGGAACTCGCCTTCGATCTCGGCCTTGGTGCCGTACGCCTTGGCTTCCTTGCGCGGATAGATCATCGGGTAGCCGCCCGCCAGGGAGATGGCGGTGGCAATCGGAATGGCGGCGTAAGGCAGACCCGCGATGCGCGAGAATTGGAGGCGGGAAAGCAGCGGCAGATATGCCTGCGCGATATCCGCCAGCAGGCTGGGATAAGTGATGATCTGTCGGAGGTCGATGTAGATCGGCGACTTGAGTCCAGACTTGAGGGTGAACTCGCCGAACTTGATGCAGCCCGCTTCGAGCAGGCTGTCGGCTAAGGCGTAATTGGGAGTGGATGATTGGTCCGTCATGGTGACTCCTGTTAACGGTTTATGGAGATCGAAGACCGAATTTCTAGCATCGAGTCGCGCAACTCTAAAACCGTCTTGCGCGGATTGTCGCTGCGCGAGATGGCCCGCGAGATGGGCAGCAGGACACCCTTGCCGTCCTTGCGCAGACCCGCCTTCAGCGTGGACTCCAACTCTCCGCCCTGTGCGCCGACGCCGGGCGCGAGGAACCACAGGTTGGGTGCCGCCTCGCGGACGCGCTGCATGGCGTCCAGATGTGTGGCGCCGACCACCAGGCCGATGTTGTTCTTGGTATTCCAGGATTGGGCGAGATGCGCAACGTGGACATACAGCGGAATCGACCGTGGACCATCGACCACCATCACATCCTGCAAATCGCCGCTCCCCGCATTCGACGTCTTGCATAGCAGGAACACACCCTTCTCCGAATTTTGCAAGAACGGGTCGATGGAGTCCTTGCCGAGGTACGGGCTGAGCGTGATGCAGTGCGCACCCAGGCTTTCGAACGCGGATTTGGCGTAGGCTTCCGCGGTTGAGGCGATGTCGCCACGTTTGGCGTCCAGGATGACGGGGATTAGCGAGCCGAGCCGATTCGATTCTGCCTGCACCGCTTCGATGACCTGCTTGAGGGCGGCCCAGCCATCCGCGCCGAAGACCTCGAAGAAGGCGGCATTGGGCTTGAAGGCCGCGGCGTAGGGCGCAGTCTGTTTGACGAGATGCAGGCAGAAGTCCAGTGCGGCTTCGGCGGTGGGCGCTTTCAGGTCGGAGACGTGCGGGTCGAGTCCCACGCACAGCAGCGAGGAGCAATCGTCGACGCGTTTTTCGAGAAAGGTGAAGAAGGATTCCATGACTCTCCAGTTTGAAAGTTTGAAGGTCTCAAGGTTGACAGGTTTGACCTTCCAACCTGTCAACCTTTCAACTTGTAAACTCAGGCTTTTCCGAGCACCATCGCCAGCAGCGCCATGCGGACGTACAGGCCGTATTCCATCTGGCGGAAGTAGGCGGCGCGGGGATCGTCGTCGAAGTCGGGGCTGATCTCGCCGACGCGCGGCAGCGGGTGCATTACGATCATATCCTGTTTGGCGGCTTTCATCACCTCGGGATCGATCACATACGCGCCCTTGACCTTTTCGTAGTCGGCAGGGTCTTCGAAGCGTTCCTTCTGCACGCGCGTGACGTACAGTACGTCGGTCTGCGGCAGGACCTCATCCAGCGTAGAGTACTCGGCCTGTGGGATGCCCTTGGCCGCGACCTCGTCCATCACTTCCTTGGGCATGCGCAAAATTTCAGGCGCAACATAGTTGATCTTGACATCATATAAGGAAAGCAGGCGCGCCAGGGAGTGGACGGTGCGCCCGTATTTCAGGTCGCCCAGCATGGTGATGGTCAGTCCGTCAATGCGGCCCACGCCGAGTTCCTCGAAGATGGTGAAGGTGTCGAGCAGGGCCTGGGTGGGATGTTCGCCCACGCCGTCGCCCGCGTTGATGACGGGTTTGCGCGCGGCCTTGGCCGCAATGGCGGCGGAGCCCGTCTCAGGATGGCGCAGCACGATCACGTCCGCGTAGCATTCCAGCGTGCGGATGGTGTCGGGCAGGCTCTCGCCCTTCGACACGGAGGAGTACTTCACTTCGTTGATCGGGATGACCGAGCCACCCAAGCGTTCCATGGCCGCTGTGAACGAGGACGAGGTGCGCGTAGATGGTTCGTAGAACAGGTTGGCCAGGATCTTGCCTTTGAGCAGGTCGAAGGTGCCGATGCGCTCGACCATCCCGCGCATTTCGTGCGCCACGCCGAAGACGTATTCGAGGTCCTCGCGTTTGAACTGTTTGACGGAAATGACGTCCTTGCCGTACCACTGGGCGTTCTTGTTCTCGCCGAACGGCAGATGCGGGTTGGTGGATGAAGTGGGCATTGCTTTCTCTCCTTTGGAACTGAATTTGTTTGACGGAGCGGGACGAGTCTTGAGTCCCGTTAATCACTGAGTGGAGGGGGCATATTAAGAAAAGACCTGACAGGTATCTGTCAGGTCTCAGGGACAATGCTTCGGGGAAATTCGGAAATCCAACCTCACGGTCGGTTCCTTGGGCTTGGTGGGGCGGAATGGCCTGGTCATAAACGGCCCCATTATACAACAAATGTCTGAACAGGCCAGGGCTCACTCCAGGGAAATGAGAAAACCGACGCGATAGTCCGATGCCTTGATCTCGGACATGAATTTTGCGGGATACGGCAAGACGCTGGTGATCTTGACCTGATACCCTTCGAACATGACACGATCCTGAATGCCCTCGAACTCCATCGTGGGAGCCAGACCGTTGTTGCTGGTGAAGGTTTGGAGGGTGAACTCGACTGCCTCGCCTGATCCCTTTTGCGTGGACACGGTCAATGTGACGGGGCCGCTGGCGGCGCATTCGATCTTGCTCGGGCAGCGTGCATCGTTCGAGACTGCGATAAGCGTGAGGGTCAACCCTGCATCTGCAAGGATCGCGGATTGGCCCGGGGCGAGAGTGAACTCCGTTCCAGCGGAGATAGTCAACGGCGGGGGTGGAGTGGCGGGTTGACAGGATGCCAGGAGCAGAGTCAATGCCAAAAACGGGAAGAGCAGATTCGATCTATGCATGATTTCTCCAATGGAGGATATTCAAATACAGGTTCATGTGACTGGGCATCTCCCGTTGATCCTGCGAGTTTGTCCGTCGCGGACATGATGTTAAATCAAAAGCGGGCATGTCACCATGCCCGCTTTCATTCTAACCGTGCCTGCTCATGAACCTTTCCATGCGGTGCAGGGCTTCTTCGATCTTGCTATATTCGGTGGCGTAGCAGGCTCTCACGAACCCGTCTCCGCCGGGACCGAAGGCATTGCCCGGGACGACGGCCACGCCTTCCTCTTTTAGCAGGGCTTCGGCGAAGGTCTCGTCGTCCATGCCCGAGGCACGGATGTTCGGGAAGGTGTAGAAGGCGCCGCGCGGCTCGAAGGTGGTCAGGCCCAGGCGGTTGAGTCCCGCTACGAGCAGTTTGCGGCGGCGGTTGTACTCGGTCACCATCTCCTCCACGTAGGAGTTGCCGTTCTTCAAGGCTTCGAGCGCGGCGTCCTGCGCAGTGGTCGGCGCGGACATGATGGTGTACTGGTGCACGCGCACCAGCCCCTGGATGATGTCGGCGGGGCCGCAGGCATAGCCGATGCGCCAGCCGGTCATGGCGTAATCCTTCGAGAAGCCGCCCAACAGCACGGTGCGGCGTTTGAGGCTTTCGCCCAGCGCGGGGAAGCAGACGTGGTCGAAGTCGTAGACCAGGCGGTCGTAGATCTCGTCCGAGACCACCAGCAGGTCGCGCTCTTCGGCGATCTTGGCGATTTCGAGCATCACCTCGCGCGTGGCGACGGCCCCGGTCGGGTTGGAGGGATAACCGATAAAAATGCATTTGGTGTGCTGCGTGATGGCCTTGCGGATGTCATCCGGGTCGACCATGAACTGGTTCTCCAGACGCGCGGGCACTTCCACCGGCACGCCGCCCGAGAGGATGACCTCCGCCTGGTACGAGACGAAGCACGGGGTCGGGATGATGACCTCGTCGCCGGGGTCGAGGATGGCGGTGAAGGTCAGGTAAAGCGCCTCCGAAACGCCGACCGTGGCGACCACTTCGGTGGCGGGGTCATACGTCACGCCGTACAGCTTTTGCAGGTTGTCGGCGATGGCCTGGCGCAATTCCATCTTGCCCCAGTTCGAGGTGTAGTGCGTCTCGCCGTTCTGCAGCGAGCGGATGCCCGCATCGAGGATCGGCTTGGGCGTGGTGAAATCGGGTTCGCCGATGCCCAGCGAGATGACGTCCTTCATCGTCGCGGCAATGTCGAAGAACTTGCGGATGCCGCTGGGCTTGAGCCCGGCCACCCGTTTCGAGAGTCGTTGCACGTTGGTCACTTCCTGCATGGAACCTCCATTATGATCCTTGGATGGGTTGGATTTGCCATTCGTCGGCAATCTCCCGGTAGGTCAGTTCGAACGCCTGTCCGTCGGCGGTCTTGACGCGGAAGCCCTTTTCGCCCGGGCCGCGCCAGCGCGCCAGGATCTCGGCGATTTCGTAGCGCCGCCCTTCCCAGATCAGAGAAAGCGGGCGTTCAGCGTATTCACTGTCCGAGCGGCATTCCACGATGTCCATACTGTATCAAGTTCGATGAAAAAAAGGTAGGGAAAAATATCCCTACCCTGAGATGACACTGCTGTTATCGCCGATGTTCAGCCGCGCGGCCTCGGCGGGGTTGGGCTGACCCTCCACCACGCAATTGCGGCCGATCAGCGAATGGGTCAGGGCGGTGCGTTCGAGGCGAGTATCGGGTTCGATGATGCTGTCGCTGATGACGGCCTGACGCACGATGCAGTTCGCGCCGATGGAGACGTGCGGCCCGATGACGGCCTCGCTCACCTCCGCGCTCGGGTGGATGAAGACCGGCGGAATTATCTTGACCGTGGGCCGGGTCCCAATTTCGGAGTCGTTGCCCGCTCCCCGCTCCAGCAGGATGCGGTTCGTGTCCAGCGTAGCGTCGATGGTGCCGGTGTCCAGCCAGGACGAGATGCGCTCCGTGCGGACCTTCGCGCCCGAGCCGATCATCAGCGTGATGGTGTCGGTCAGGAAGTATTCGCCCTTGAAGGTCAATCCGCGCTGCATCTGGTCCTCGATGGCGGCCAGCAGGTTCTCGGATTTCTGGAAGTAATAACACCCAACCACCACAAGGTTGTTGTCCATCGACTGCGGCTTCTCGATGAAGCGCGTCACCCAGCCGTCAGCGCCGACATCCGCCACCCCGAACCGTCGCGGATCGGGCACGGGCATCACCCAGGCCACGCCGTTGGCGGTCTCCCGGGCGAGGAAGGAGAAGTCCGTTTCCATGAGCGTGTCGGAAAAGCACACGATCATGGGTCCGTGCATGTGTTCGCGCGCCAGCCACAAGGCATGGCTCTGTCCCTTCATCTCGTGCTGCACCACGAAGTGCGCCTTCATGTCAGGGTAGTTTTCCTTGATGAAGGCCGGGACCTGCATCTCGCCGAGGAACGGCCCAAGAATGAAGATGTATTCCACGTTCTGAGGATCGGGCACGGTCTTGAACATGTCCAGCACGTGTTCGAGTGAAGTTTTTCCAGCCACGCTGACCAGCGGTTTGGGCTTGCTCCATGTATGCGGACGCATGCGCGTGCCCCAACCAGCCATCGGGATGAAGATCTTGAGGGTTTCGGTCAAAGGGATTCTCCGTAGACGAGGATACGCGCCAATTGTACCAACTTAAAGACAATGGACAGCGGCCCTGGACTGTACACGTGCTTACAATCCTTGACCACCGTCCACGGTCTGTTGTCGGTCTGTTATGAATGTCCCAGCACGGGATGCGGCTGATAGGGTTCTTCCAGCCGTTTGATTTCATCCGCATCCAGTTGGATGTCGAGCGCGGCGATGGCCTCGTCCAGATGCTTCATCTTCGTGGCACCAATGATCGGGGACGTGATGTGCGGCTTGTTCAGCATCCAGGCCAACGCCACCTGCGATCCGCTCACGCCACGGGCTTTGGCTACTTCTAGCACGCGGTCGAGCACGACGAAATCGCCCTCACGGAAATAAAGTTGGTCAGCGTATAAGTCGTTCTTCGAGCGGACGGTCTCGCCTTCGCCCGGACGTTGGCGGTTGCCGGCGAAGAATCCGCGCGCCATCGGGCTCCACGGAATCAGACCCAGACCCTGATCAAGGCAGAGCGGAATCATCTCGCGTTCCTCTTCGCGGTAGGCCAGGTTGTAATGTCCCTGCATCGAGACGAAGCGGGCGTAGCCGCGTGCATCCGAGATGGACAGAGACTTCATCAATTGCCAGGCGAACATGGACGAAGCGCCGATATAGCGGGCCTTGCCCGCGCGGACGACATCGTTGAGCGCTTCGAGCGTCTCCTCAATGGGCGTCTCGTAGTCCCAGCGGTGGATCTGGTACAGGTCCACGTAATCCATTTGCAGGCGGCGCAGCGAGGCGTCGATTGAGTCAAGGATGTGCTTGCGTGAGTTGCCGCGCTCGTTGGGGCCGTCTCCCATCGGGTTGAAGACCTTGGTGGCGACGACCACGTCCTCACGGCGGACGTTCAACTTGCGCAGCAGGCTGCCGAGGATGCGTTCACTTTCACCCAGCGAATAGACATCCGCCGTATCGAAGAAGTTGATGCCTGCTTCCCACGCGCGTTGGACGAAGGGCAGGGCCTCGTCTTCATTCAGAATCCACTCGCGCCACTTCTTGCTGCCGTAACTCATCATGCCCAGACACAGGCGCGAGACTTTCATGCCGGTCTTCCCAAGGTTGACGTATTGCATGGTCGCTCCTTTCAGCGATAAACAATAAGACCCAGAATTGCGCCCGCCAGCACCAGCCAGACCGGGTTGATCTCGGTCAGGGTCAACAGGGCGAAGGCGGCCAGGGCGATCAGCACCTTGTCTGCGTTGGAGGCCAGTCCCTGCATCCAGCCGACCTTGCTGACGTTGAAGACTGAGAAGGCCATGATATACGCCGTCCACAAAAGCAGGCCGACCACCACGGGACGCACCGCCTTGAGCATGGCTTGGACCTTCGGGCTGTCCTTGATCCCGAAGAAGAATACGATCATGACCAGCATCAACAGCGTGGTCGGCAGGACGGTGCCGGTCACCGCAGAGAGGGCCCCAGGCAGGCCCGCCATTTTATAGCCGATATACGCGGAGACCTGCGGCGCGATCGGTCCGGGCAACGCGTTGCCGATGGCAAGTGAATCCGCAAACTCTTCAGGCGTGACCCAGCCCGCCGTCACGACCTCACGCTGCATCAGCCCCATCGAGGCGGGACCCCCGCCCCAGGAGAACAGTGCCACGCGGCTGAAGATGATGAAGATGTCCCAGAGCAGTTTCCAGTTCATGTCACCTCATTGTTTACCAGCGCCCGAACGCGGGACTCGTCATCCCTGACGTATATTCTTCGATGCGGCGGCGATGACCGGGCTGCAAGTCCGCAGGCAGGGACGTTAAAGGAAAGAATCGCACCTCGGCAATCTCGCTGTCGTGGGTGCGATCCGCTCGAAAATCAGTACACAGGAAGACCACGTTGTGGTCGCTGCGATTCATCTCGAAGTTGGAATAGACGCCCAGCAGGCGGACCTCTCCCAACTCCGCGCCGACTTCTTCGCGGGCCTCGCGGCGGGCGGCCTCCTCGGTCGTCTCGTCGCGTTTGATTCCGCCGCCGGGCATGTACCAGCCTTCGAGATAGGTGTGACGCACCAGCAGCACCTGTCCATTCTGGATCAGCATCACCCGCACCCCGGTCCCCACCGGGCGGACGAAGAAGGTGTAGATGCGATACAGCAGGAACAGGAAGCGGATGTACATCAGAGGATCTTCAGGTTGGCGAGCGAGACGGCCAGCCGTTTAATGCCGACCGACTCGAAGACCACGTCCACGATCTCGTCGCCATCCTGGATGCGGCTGTTGAGGATGATGCCCTCGTCCCAGATCGGGTGCTTGATGCGCATCCCGGCGCGGAACTTCGTCTCGGTAACGGGAGCAGGCTTCGGGGCGGACGGCCGCTCCCATTTCGTCTCGGGCATGGACCCGCGCAGGCTGCGTCCCGTGCGCGTCTTGCCGGCGATCAAGTCGGCGGGGATGTCATCCAGGAAGCGCGAGGGGTAGGTCTCTTCGGCCATGCCACGCCCGCCGCGTTGGATGGCGCGCAAGATGTAGAGGCGGTCCTTGGCGCGCGTGATGCCCACATAGAAGAGGCGGCGTTCCTCCTCCATTGCTTCGGGTTCGTCAAAGGAGCGGCTGTGCGGCAGGATGCCATCGTCCAGGCCGACGAGGAAGACCGCGCCGAACTCGAGTCCCTTGGCGGCGTGCAGCGTGAGCAGTGTGGGCGCGTTGGCGTCGCTGATGGTGTCCTGGTCGGCGACGAGCGCCACGTTTTCGAGGAACTCTTCGAGCGTGCGCGTGGAAGATTCCAACGCCAGGCGGCGCAATTCGAGCACGTTCTCCCAGCGTTCCTGGCTTTCCTCGCTGCCGTCGTCCTCGATGTAGTTCTTGTAATTGATGTCGGCGGCGATGCGGTCGAACAACTCGCCCACAGTCAGCGCGGGCGCGGAAGCGCACCAGTTGGATAGCATCGAGCCAAAGTCCGCCAGCGGCAGGGCTGCACGGCCCGTGAAGGAGGCCCAGAACGGGGAATTCGATCCGCGTGCCAGATCCATCAACACGGCACCTGCGCTGGTGTCCGCCTGGCGGGCGACGAGGTGCAGTGTGGTGAGCGTCTTCTCGCCGATGCCGCGCGGCGGGACGTTGATGACGCGGTCGAGGCTGGCTTCGTCGCGCGGGTTGTGGACCAGGCGCAGAAAGGCGATCATATCCTTGACTTCGCGGCGGCCATAGAATCGTTGGGCGCCGACCAGCCGATAAGGAAGCTGCGCTTGCAGGAAGGCCTCTTCCAACAGACGCGACATGGCATTGGTGCGATACATCACCGCGCACTCGCCCGGCTCGAACTGTCCGCTGGCGACCAATTGTGCGATGGAGTCCACCACGAAGGATGCCTCGGCGTAATCGTCGGGCGCTTCGTAGAAGAAGACCTTCTCGCCCGCGCCGCGGTCGCTGAACAGACGCTTCCTGCGGCGGTTCTGGGCGCGGTCGATTACGCCGGTGGCGGCGTCGAGGATGTTCTGCCGCGAGCGATAATTCTGTTCGAGCATGATGACTTGCGCGTCGGGGAAGTCCTCTTCGAAACGGCGCACGTTGCGATAGTCCGCGCCGCGCCAGCGATACACCGACTGGTCGGGGTCGCCCACGCAGAAGATGTTGCGATGAGCCGAAGACAAATGCTTGACCAACGCATACTGCGCCAGGTTGGTATCCTGGAACTCGTCCACCAGAACGTGGATGAAGCGGCGCGCGTATTTCTCGCGTACGCTGGGATTGTCTTCCAGCAGCTTGGCCGTGTATACCAACAGGTCGTCGAAGTCCACGGCGTTGCTGGATACCAGCCGCTTCTGATACTCGACGTACACGCGTTTGACCACCTCGTCGCGATAAGTGTTGAGCGGATAATCCCCCGGGCCGATCAGGTCGTTCTTGGCCTTGGAGATTGCAGCGTGGATAGCCGCGGCGCGGTACAACTTATCGTTGAGGTTGAATTCCTTGATGACGCCCTTGACGACGCGCTCCTGGTCGTCGGCATCGAAGATGACGAAATTGTTCGCCACGGGCAGCAGGTCCGCTTCACGGCGCAGCAGGCGGGCGCAGATCGAGTGGAAGGTGCCCAGCATCATGCCTTCGGTGGCCTGCTCGCCGAGCGTGGCTTCCACACGCGTCTGCATTTCGCGCGCCGCCTTGTTGGTGAACGTCACAGCCAGGATTTGCCACGGGCGGACGCCTTCGGCTGCGATCAGGTAGGCCACGCGTTGGGTCAGTACGCGCGTCTTCCCGGAGCCCGGGCCTGCCACCACTAAAACGGGTCCGCTCCCGGCCGAGACGGCCTGTCGTTGTTGAGGGTTGAGTTTGTCGAGGAAATCAATCATGAGTTTGGGGTGAAAACAAGAAGAGAGTAGTCGGCCTATTGTACCGACTACTCTCTTCTTTGTGTGAGTTTTGTTCTTAGAGTTCGGAAGTACAGTTCGGGCAGCGCGTGGCTTTGATGTGGATGGTGGAGTAGCAGTGCGGACATTCCTTGGTGGTTGGGGCCGCAGGAGCCGCCGCGGGAGCCGGTTTCTTCATCGAGTTGGCCGACTTGACGATCAGGAAGATGACGAAGGCCACGATCAGGAAATCCACGATGGCTTGAATGAACAGGCCGTAGTTGACGGAGGCCCCGCCGACCGTCCAGGCCAGGGTCGAGAAGTTCACGCCTTGCAGCAGGACGCCGATCAGCGGCATGAGGATGTCGTTGACGAGAGACGCAACGATCTTTCCGAACGCCCCGCCGATGATTACCGCCACGGCCAGGTCGAGCACGTTCCCGCGCATGACAAAATCCTTGAATTCCTTGAGCATCGCAACACTCCTTCGAAAAAATATGAACTGAATGTATTCTACTGACTGGAAATGCGCTTGTCAATCGAAAAGTTGCCCGCCTCGATCTCATACCCGCCCTTCCTTCGATGGGGGCGTCCGTGCTGGATTCACTAGTACTCTGGTGCTACTCAAAACCCTACTCCAGAACTGTTTTTTACCCGACGTTCTCCCTACGACATGCCTACGCTTGTACTGGCGTTGACGCTCGGGTAGAATTAGGTATAATTCGCCTGCTTTGTAAGGTGACGGTACGCAGGTATCGCATCTAAAAATTTATTCCAGCAAAGGAATACGCGGATGCCCGATCTCCTACTCGATGTGCAAGGGCTAGAAACCACGTTTAAAACCCCGGACGGGGTTGTTCACGCGGTGAACGGGGTCTCCTTTACTCTCAAGGAGGGTGAAACCCTCGGCGTGGTCGGTGAAAGTGGTTGTGGCAAGAGTGTGACCATGCACTCCATGCTGCGCCTCATCCCGACTCCTCCCGGAAAGATTGTTGCGGGGAAAGCGTTATTTTTTGGACAAGACCTTCTTCAAATGACAACCGAAGAGATCCGCCATGTGCGCGGCGGACAGATCGGTATGATCTTTCAGGACCCGATGACCTCCCTGAATCCGGTGCTTACCATCGGAAAGCAGTTGGAGGAACCGCTCATGTTGCACGTCGGCATGTCCAAGAAACAGGCCCAGGAGCGTGCGGCGGAACTGCTCAGCATGGTGGGAATCCCGAATGCCAGTGAACGCCTCAAGGACTATCCTCACCAATACTCGGGTGGCATGCGCCAGCGCGTGATGATCGCCATGGCGCTTTCGTGCAGCCCGCAGATCCTGATCGCGGATGAGCCTACCACCGCGCTCGACGTGACCATCCAAGCCCAGATTACCGACTTGGTCAAGCGCCTGCGCGACGAGATCGGCATGTCCATCATCTGGATCACGCACGACCTCGGTGTGGTGGCTGGTCTGGCCCACCGCGTGGTGGTCATGTACGGTGGCTTCATTATCGAGGAATCCGAGGTCAAGGAACTGTACGCCAATCCCACACATCCCTACACCATCGGTCTGCTCGGCAGCCTGCCGCGTGTGGACGAAAAGGAACGCACCCGCCTGTTTTCCATCGAAGGTGCGCCGCCCGTGCTCTACAACAAACCGACCGCCTGTCCGTTCGCTCCGCGCTGCAAGTGGGCCATGGAGCGCTGCTGGAACGAAAATCCCCTGCTTGAGCCGGTTGCCCCCGAACACCGCGTCGCCTGCTGGGTGGATACCAAGACCGGGAGGCCCCGCTCATGAGTAACAACAACGCAGACGTCCTTCTCAAAGTAGAAGACCTCAAAATGCATTTCCCCATCTACCGCGGCGTATTCCAGCGCCAGGTCGGCGCGGTGCGGGCGGTGGACGGGATCAGTTTCGATGTACATCGCGGTGAGACCCTCGGTCTGGTGGGCGAATCCGGCTGCGGCAAATCCACTACCGGACGCACCATCCTTCAGCTGTATAAACCGACCGAGGGACAGATTCACTTCGAAGGCGCAGACCTGGTCACCCTGCATGGCGAGGAAATGCGCCGTATGCGCCGCAAAATGCAGATGATCTTCCAGGACCCGTATGCCAGCCTCAACCCGCGTATGACCGTGGAACAGATCGTGGGCGAGCCGCTCATGGTCCACAACGTGGCCACTGGCAAGGAGATCGAAGAGCGTGTCAAGCATCTGCTCGAATTGGTGGGCCTGAACCCGGCTTTTTCCACCCGGTATCCGCATGAATTTTCCGGCGGCCAGCGTCAGCGCGTGGGTGTGGCCCGCGCCCTGGCCTTGCAGCCTTCCTTTATTATCTGCGACGAACCCATCTCCGCCTTGGACGTGTCGATCCAGGCCCAGGTGGTAAACCTGCTCGAAGAATTGCAGGAACAGTTCAACCTGACCTATCTGTTTATCGCACACGACCTGTCGATGGTGCGTCATATCAGCAAGCGCGTGGCCGTGATGTATCTGGGTGTGATCGTGGAGTTGACCGATCGGGACGAGCTTTATAGCTCCCCGCTGCACCCCTACACTCAGGCGCTGCTCTCCGCCGTGCCGATCCCAGACCCGCTGCTGGATGCCCAGCGCAAGCGCACCATCCTTGAGGGTGATGTGCCTTCGCCGGCTAACCCGCCCTCGGGCTGCCGGTTCCGCACGCGCTGCCCGATTGCGCAGAGCCTTTGTGCCGAGTCGCGCCCTGAATTCCGTGAGGTGAAACCAGGCCATTTTGTGGCCTGTCACTTGGTCAAATAGTGTTTTTTGTTGGATGAACCATCGAAAGGAGGTGATGGCTCTCGGAAGGAAAAAACTGACCGTGTTTGTACGTTCGTTGTATCCAAACCCACTTACTAGAACGTGAGGAGAAGAAAGATGCGTAAACTGTTTGCTTTGATGAGCCTGCTGGTCGTCGCCAGCATGCTTCTCGCGGCCTGCGGGACCACCCCCGCCCCGGCTACCGAGCCCGCCGCTCCCCCCGCCAACGATAACACCACCGTGGCGACCGAACCCTCCACTCAGCCCGCGGCCTTCACTTCGAAGGACCCCACGACCTTTGTCGTAGCTGAATCCGAAGTCGGTATCGACACCCTCGACCCGGCTCTGGCCTATGACACCGCTTCGGCTGAGATCATCCAGAACGTCTACGAAACCCTCGTCTTCTACGATGGTGAAGCCACCGACAAGTTCGTCCCCATGCTCGCCGAGGAAATGCCGACTGTCTCCGCTGACGGCACCGTCTACACCTTCAAGATCCGCTCCGGCGTGAAGTTCCATGAGGGTCAGGACCTGACCGCCTCCGACGTGGCTTATTCCTTCCAGCGCGGCCTCCTGCAGGGTGGCTATTCCTCCCCGCAGTGGCTGCTGGCAGAGCCCTTCTTCGGCGTTGGCAATGACGACATCACCATGATCGTCGATGAAGGCGCCTCCGCGGATGACCGCGAAGCCCTGAAGGCCAACGATCCCGCCGCGCTCAAGGCCGCCTGCGAAAAGGTCCAGGCCGCGATCGTCGCTGATGATGCCGCCGGCACCGTCACCATGACCCTGGCTCAGCCTTGGGGTCCGTTCCTCGCCACCATCGCCCAGACCTGGGGCTCTGTCATGAGCAAATCCTGGGTGGTCGAGAAGGGCGGCTGGGATGGCTCCTGCGATACCTGGCAGGACTTCTACGGCATGACCTCCGCTGACGATCCGTTCAGCACCATTGCCAACGGCACCGGCCCCTTCACCCTTGAGAAGTTTGCCAACGGCGAAGAGATCGACCTTGCCCGTTTCGATGGCTACTGGCGCGAACCCGCCAAGCTCGAGCGCGTGGTTCTCAAGCAGGTCCCCGAGTGGGGCACCCGCTTCTCCATGATGCAGGCTGGCGATGCCGACCTGACCATTGTGCCTTCGGCCAACCGCTCCCAGATGGACGAACTCGTGGGTGCCTTCCAGGTCTACGATGCGGCCGCCAACACCTACGGCCCCATCCAGGAAGTCTGCGGCTATGACGCCGGCGCTCTTGGCGCCGCCAAGTTCACGGCCTGCGCCGCTGGCGAGACCGGCAATGGTGGACCCTTCCTGGCCCGCCTCGGCCGCCCCGGCATCAGCATGGACGTGCTGCTCTACAACTGGAACATTGCCACCTCCGAGGAAAGCCCGAACCCCTACATCGGCTCCGGCAAACTCGACGGCAATGGCATCCCCTCTGACTTCTTCAGCGATGAGCACATCCGCAAGGGCTTCTCGTACGCCTTTGATTTCGATACCCTGCTCAACGACGTGTTCAGCGGCGAAGCGGTTCAGTCCTATCAACTGACCCTGCCCGGCATGCCCGGCTTCTTCCAGGACACCCCGCACTACAGCTACGACCTCGACAAGGCCACCGAAGAATTCAAGCTGGCCGACGTCGACAAGGATGGCATCCCCGCTGGTGAGGATCCCGAAGGCGATGTTTGGACCACCGGTTTCCGCGTCCAGATGTCCTTCAACCAGGGCAACAACACCCGCCAGACCATCGCCGAGATTCTGGCTGGCAGCCTGTCCGAGATCAATGAACTGTTCGTGGTCGAGACCCTCGGCCTGCCGTGGCCCGCTTACCTGCGCGCCCAGCGTGCCAAGCAGATCCCGATCATGACCGGTGGCTGGCTCGAAGACATCCACGACCCGCACAACTGGTATCAGCCGTACACCACTGGTACGTACGGTGGCCGCCAGAGCCTGCCCGATGATGTCAAGGCCCAGTTCAAGGACATCCTGAACCGCGGCGTGGCCGAGACCGACCCCGCCAAGCGCGCCGAGATCTACAAGGAAGCCAACCAGTTGTACTATGACCTGGCTGTTGCTCTCCCGCTGGAAGTTACCACCAGCCACGGCTTCTCGCAGCGCTGGGTCCAGGGCGTGATCCTGAACCCGATCTTCCCCGGCAACTACTACTACACCATCTACAAAGACTAAGCCGGATCGCAAGTAAATTTCCGGGGGTCTGGAAACAGGCCCCCGGATTTCCCCAGAAGCCGACGAATTACGGCTTGCTTGGTGGGAACGGACCCAGGTCATTCCCGCCACGGAAATCGGAATTCAACTCCTCACGAAAAGAGGTTGTCAATGATCAATTACATCATCCGTCGTCTCCTGCTGGTGCCGCTCCTGCTCTTCGGCGTCACCGTCCTGATTTTTGGCATGCTGAGCTTTCTTCAGCCTGTGGAACGACTGGCCCTTTATATGCGCGATTTCCCCAAGAACGAGAAGGCTATCCCGGCGCTGATTGCCAAATATGACCTGGACAAACCCATCTATGTCCAATATTGGAACTGGTTGGTGGGCAAGGTGAACAATGAAACCGGCGCCCGTGAAGGCGGCATTCTCTTCGGCAATTTTGGGTATTCCCGCTCCGCTTCCCAGCCCGTGGTGGAGTTGATCCAGCGCCGCTTCCCGGCCACTCTCGAATTGACCATCTGGGCAGTGGCCCCGGTGGTGTTGGTGGGAATCTGGCTGGGCGTGCAAGCGGCCGTCCATCACAATGGTTTCATTGATCAGGCTGCGCGTATTTTCAGCATTGTGGGCACTTCCTTCCCCACCTTCGTGTTCGGCCTGCTGATGCTGATGATCTTCTACGCCAATCTACAATGGTTCCCACCCGGGCGCCTCTCAGATGAATTTTCCAAGATCGTCGAATCCGCCGCTTTTCATCGTTACACCACCCTGATCACCTTTGACGCCCTGCTGAATGGACGCTTCGACATCTTCCTGGATGCCCTGCGCCATCTGGTCATGCCCATCCTGACCCTGTCTTACATCAACTGGGCCACTTTCCTGCGCGTGACGCGCGGCTCCATGCTCGAAACCCTGCGCATGGAATACGTCACCACCGCCCGCGCCAAGGGCCTGCCCGAACGTGACGTGATCTACAAGCATGCCCAGCCGAATGCCATGCTCCCGGTGGTGACCCTGGCTGGCTTCAGTGTAGTTGGTCTGCTGGCAGGCGCGGTGATTACCGAGACCGTGTTCAACTACCCGGGCATCGGATCTGCCGCCGTGCGTGCCGCCACCAGCCTCGACGTGGTGGCCATGCTTGGTTTCGCCCTCTTCGATGGGTTCATCCTCATCGTGGCCGCCCTGGTGGTGGATATTCTCTACGCTCTCGTGGACCCGCGCGTCCGCCTGTCATAAAAAGGAGTTTCCCATGGCTCAAACTGTCCCCTCTGGCGATAACACCTTATTGCGCGATGCCATTCCCGTGCGGAAGATCGGCCGCGTGGAGCGCTTCCTCGGCCCCGAGAATTATCGCATCGTGCAAGGCTTGATGAAAACTCCGGCTTCCATCGCCGGTTTCTCCCTGGTTCTGTTCTTCGTGTTGATCGCGATCTTCGCCCCGCTCATCGTCCCGCCGGTCAGCAAGGATCCTTATTCCATTCCGCGTGACGGCTTCAAGTCCGATCCCCAGCCGATGGGCACCGAGTGGAAACGCAACGAGCCGGACAAACCTTTCTGGTTCGCCATCACCGGCCAGGAGAAATGGACCCACATCTTCGGCACCTCCGAAGGTCAGTACGACATCTTCTACGGCATCATCTGGGGCACGCGCACGGCCTTCTATGCGGGCCTGATCGTCACCATCTCCACGCTCCTGCTCGGCATCGTGTATGGTTCCGTTGCGGCCTATTACGGCGGCTGGGTGGACATGATTATGATGCGTATCGTGGACGTGTTGTCCATTCTGCCGGGTGTGCTGGCCGCCCTGATCCTGGCCGCCATCCTCACCCCGCTGATCGGTAAGAGTACCGTCCCGGTCATGGTGGCGTTGATCGCCTTCGGCTGGATGGGTTACTCCCGCTTCATCCGCGCTGATATCCTCTCAGTGCGTGAGCGCGACTACATCCTGGCTGCCCGTGTGGTGGGCGTGCAGGACAGCCGCATCCTCTTCCAGCACATCCTGCCTAATGCTATCTTCCCGACCTTGATCCTGGCCTCGATGGCCATTGGCGACGTAGTCCTGAGCTTCGCCGGCCTGTCATTCCTGGGCGTGGGCGTGGAGATCGGGTATGCGGACTGGGGCCAGTTGCTGTCCTTTGCCCGCAACTGGATCACCAGCCTCAATACCTACTGGTACATCATCGCCTGGCCGGGCTTCTTCCTCGTGCTATTCGTGATGGGCTGGAACCTGATCGGCGACGCCCTGCGCGATGTGCTTGACCCGCGCATGCGCGGCAAGACCTAGGCCTGTGCAGACCCGGGTACTTTCCCGCCTTACCCTGATCCCGATTGGAATAGCCCTGCTTTTTGCAGGGCTATTCTTCGATAATGGGCGAGCTGGTCCGCGGGTGCAGGTTACTCCCACGCGCGACCGCCTGGCCGAGCCGACCCTGCCTGCCTCTCCCACCCAGGCGGATCGCGGCTCACAGGTTTACTGGCTCTCGTGCCTGCCCTGTCACGGAGATTTGGGTCAGGGCCTGACCGATGAATTCCGCGACGCCTACCCGCCCGAAGACCGCAACTGCTGGAACTCGGGCTGTCACGGCGAGCGCCCTTATGACAACGGCTTCAAACTTCCGCACAGCATCCCGGCCGTGATTGGGAAGGGAACCTTGCAAAAGTTCTCAAACGCCGCCGTGCTATACGGGTACATCCGCGGGGCGATGCCGTTCTGGAAGCCGGGCAGCCTGACCGATGAGGAGGCCTGGTCGGTAACGGCCTTCATCCTGCGGCAGAACGGATTGTGGGACGGCCGCGCCGAGTTGAACGAATCCAATGCAGCGCAGGTGCAGGTGGCGGCGCCCGAGGCGACATCCACGCCGACGGTCACGGAACCCGCCGTCGGCGGGGGAATCCAGGTGTCGTGGCCGGTCGTACTCGGCGGAGTCCTCCTGTTGGGGCTGGTTCTGCTCCTCATCCTCTTCCCCAAAAAGTCACCCCGTTGACCGCGAGCCGCCCGACCGGGCGGCTTGATTGTATAATGGGGACACATTGCTAAAAAGGAACGTGCCAATGAAACCCAGAATTAGCCTGTTTATCGTCCTGATCTTGACCCTGACCCTTTCGGCCTGCGGACTCCCCGCCAACAACGGCGGATCGACTCCCGTGCCGACGCTTGCCCCCACCCTTTCCCCCACGGAAACTGCCGTCCCCGCGCCGCGCACGCTGACCGTCTGCCTGGGCGAGGAGCCCAACACACTCTATCCCTTCGGCGGGCCGAACGCTGCGGCGCGCAGCGTGCTCTCTGCGGTGTATGACGGGCCGATTGACATGGTGGGTTATGACTACCAGCCCGTGATCCTGACTCAATTGCCCAGCCTGTCGAACGGCGACGCGCAGATCAATGCGGTGCCGGTCAGCGCGGGCAGTCAGATCGTGGATGCCGACGGAAACCTCGTGACCCTGGCAAACGGCACGATGGTGCGCCCGGCCGGCTGCCGCTCCAGCGACTGTGTGATCAACTATAACGGTGCCACCCCGCTCAGCCTCGACCAGATGGTGGTGACCTTCCGCATGCGCCCCGACCTGACCTGGTCGGACGGTACGCCTGTCACCGCCGACGATTCGGTCTACGCCTTCAGCCTGGCCTCGGACGCCTCCGCGGTCGGCTCGACCTATGTCCTCGACCGCACCCAGACCTACGAATCCGCCGACGCCAACACCGTGGTGTGGTGGGGTATCCCGGGTTTCGTCGACTCGACCTACTTCACCAATTTCTGGGCGCCGGCTCCCAAGCATATGTGGAGTCAGTTCAGCCCGTCGGCCCTGCAGACCACCGACCTGTCCTCGCGCACGCCGATGGGCTGGGGACCGTACATCCTCCAGGAATGGCTGCCCGCCGATCACATCACGCTGACGAAGAATCCCAACTACTTTTTGGCGGGCGAGGGCTATCCCAAGTTCGACACGCTCACCTTCCGCTTCATTGCCGACCCGAACTCGGCCATCTCCGAACTGGCAGCGGGTCGTTGTGACGTGCTCGACCCCACCGTGCGCCTCGACGGACAGGCTGCCCTGCTTCAGCAGATGCAGTCCAGTGGACAACTCAAGGCTTACTTCGCCCCAGGCATGACCATCGAATGGCTGGGCTTGGGTATCGTCCCCGCCACCTACGATGACGGCTATGACACCCTCTATGCCAAGGACCGCCCCGACATCCTCTCGGACCTGCGCACACGCCAGGCCATCGCCTATTGCACCGACCGCCAGAAGGTGGTGGACACCGTCCTCTTTGGCCTGACCACCGTCCCCAACACTTACCTGCCCACCGACCATCCGCTCTACAACGATGCGGTTCAGGCCTACACTTTCGACCCGACTGCCGGGCGGGCCCTGCTCGATGAAGCCGGCTGGCGCGACAGCGATAACAATCCCGCCACGCCGTTGCAGGCCTTCACGGTCAAGGGTGTGCCGGTCAGTACGCCGTTGGTGCTCAACTACTACACCACTACGGCCACCCAGCGTCGCCAGGTGGTGGATATCCTCAGCCAGTCGCTGGCTCAGTGCGGCATCGGACTCAACGTCCAGTATTTCTCGCAGAACGACCTGTACTCCGCCGGGCCCGAGGGCTTGCTCTTCGGCCGCCGCTTCGACTTGATCGAATACGCCATGGGCGTCAACAGCATCGAGCCGCCCTGCGATTGGTTCACCACCTCGCAGATCCCCAATGCCAAGAACCAGTGGATCGGCACCAACGTCACGGGTTATTCCAACCCTGCCTTCGACGCGGCCTGCGCCACCGCGCGCGCGTCCCTGCCCGACGACGCCTCCTACACCGAAGCCTATCGTCAGACGCAACTGCTTTTCGCCTCGGACCTGCCCGCCATCCCGCTCTACTACCGCCTGCGCGTGGCCGCCTCCCGTCCCGACCTGTGCCACTTCGACCTCGACCCGTCGGCCAGCCCGTTGTGGAATATCGAGGCCTTCGATTACGGGACGGCCTGCGGCAACTAAATGCGACGTCCGCTTCTAATCGCCCTGTTGGGGATGCTGTTGCTGGCCTCCTGTTCTGGACCTGCGCCTGTCTCCGTTTCCCCAACCGCTCCCGCCCCCCAGGCATGGAATCCTACCACCGCTGCCCCTCCCATCCACGCGGACGCGATCCGTTTTGGGCTGGTTGGCCAGCCGACGGACGTCAATGCCTGGGCTCGCTTCGACGAGGCAGGTGCAAGTTATGCCAATTCCGCCCTCCACTCGGACGAATATCCGCGCCTGTACCGACTCTCAATCCCTGCGCGCGAGTTTGAGGCCTATGTCGCAGACGGTCTGCCCTCGGCCATCGGCCAGGATGGGGACCTGCTGTCTGCGACTGTGAAACTGCAGGCCGGCTTGCGCTGGAGCGACGGCGCTCCGCTCACCGCGCAGGACGTGGCCTTCACTGCCAACGCCGCGCTGGCCTTCCGCCTCGGCCTGGACTGGCGCTCTGCGTACAACCCCGAGCGGCTGGACCACGCCGAAGCCGTGGACGACGTGACGGTTAAATTCTATTTCAATGGCCCAATCAACGTGGGTGATTGGCAATATGGCCTCTTGCAAGGACCCATCCTCAGCCAGGCTTTCTGGTCGCCCAAGTTGACGGATGCCAGCGCCCTGCTTCCCAGCGCGGACCTGCTCAAGTCGCTCGATGGTGCAAAGACGCGCGCGGCGGAATTGCAA
>CALFXA010000263.1 GCA_937928015.1 uncultured Anaerolineales bacterium
AATCCGCCCGATGGACAGGACCAGCCCCTGAGCCTCGACCGCCCCCGCCCCTCGCAGGGATTCCGCCCTATGGAGCCGAATCCAACCCTCGGCGTCGAGCACGGCGATTCGGTCGGCATCCCGCGCCGCGACTGCGCCCATGAAGCGCACGCCTTGTCCCAGACGCGAAGGCGGGATGAGTACCTGTCCCTTGGTTTGTGCCGACTTGGAAATCTCTATATCGCCCGCTTCGCGCGTGACCACCTTGCCTGCCTGTGTCACGCACAACAGCGACTCGTCGGGACGTAGCAGAAACGAGCCGACCACGTAATCGGTGGCGGTCAGGCGGATGCGTCCCTCGACCGTGTACGACAGGTCATCCACATCCAGGCCGAGCAGATGGCCCTCGTAGGTAACGAAGGCAAAGCGGTCCGTTTTGCGGGTCAGGGTTAGGTCGAAGGGCTGGTCCGATTTTTGCATGGCGCCCTTGCCCAGATAATGGTTGCTGAGGATCGACTGCACCATCGAGGTCATAGTCTTCTTAACATAGCCGCGGCGGCTGACTTGCAGGAAGAAATCGGATAGCGGCAGCGCGTCGATGGGCGCAACACAGGACAGGGTCTCGCCCGCGCGCGGCTCGTCGGGCATGGACGCCTGCTCCCAGGCCCACGCGCCGCCCGCTTCGGCACGCGGCAGGTTGCTCACTGCATAGGTGCTGACGCGCCCCGAACTGAACAGCAACAACACCTCGCCATTCGAAGGGACCGCCAGGAAGCGCGGCGGCTCCATCTCGGCCGAGGGCCCACCCTGGATGCGGCCGATCTCGCTCATCTCATCGCTCAACTCGACGCGGAAGAATTTGCCGTGCGCGTTGTAGACCAGCAGGCTGGTGGTAGTGGACGTCTCTCCTGTTCGGGCCGCGACCTCGACGCGCAGGTCGTCCTCGTCGGCGTTGAAGCGCCGCTTGAGCAGGTCCAGTTGATACTCCAGGTGGGCGATGCGTTTGCGGTATTCCTCGACGCGCGTGCCGTTCTCCAAAGCGATGTTCTCCGCCAGCAGGGCCTCGTTGCGCTCGGTCAGTTCGCGCAGACGCTTGGCGACCAGCTTGACGATCGTCAGCGCGGACTCAGGGCGAGCCTCGGCTTCCTGGATCCATTCGTCGATTTTGTTGTGGAAGGACATGTCGGGTTCCTTGGGATGTGGGAGGGGAAATTATTATACTGGATGAATAAAAGAGTTTTCGAATTTTGCTCGTTGTAAAAGAAAAATGGCCGACGTATAGTATAGGTGTTGCATTTTGTCGGCGCCGTTTTCGAAAAGGAGCAGAGATGGATACAAAAAAGGCAGCCCTGGCAATCCTGATCATGTTCGCATTTTTGTTGACCGCCTGTGGAGCATCCTCCCCCTTGACGCCGCCGACAGCCACCCTGTTACCGCCGACCAACACCCCCATTCCCCCGACTGCCACCAGCACGCCAGAACCGACCAGCACTCCCATTCCCACACCGACCCCGTCCTTAGGCTCGACCATGATCTCTGAAAAAGACGGCATGGAGATGGTCTTCATCCCAGCGGGCGAGTTCACCATGGGGAGCAAGTTATACGCGGACGAACGGCCCGCTCACCAGGTCACATTGGATGCCTACTGGATCGACAAGACCGAAGTGACCAACCAGATGTTTGCGAAATTCCTCAACGACAAGATGACTCAGTTCACGATCACACCCGACGACTTCATGAAATCTGTGAAATCGGGCGATGACACACTCTACCTTCTGACGTGCTCCACCTGCACCGACAAATGGACCGATCGCATCACCTGGGATGGAACGCAATTCTCCGTCGCACCAGGGTACGAAAATCATCCCGTCGTGATGGTGTCATGGTTCGGCGCGGATGCCTACTGTTCCTGGGCCGACCGTCGACTCCCCACGGAAGCAGAATGGGAAAACGCAGCCAAAGGGACCGATAACCGCACCTACCCCTGGGGCAATAACACCCCAGACAAGACATTGACCAACATCAACAACTATGTCGGGGACACAACCGAGGTCGGCTCCTATCCGGCAGGAGCCAGTTTCTACGGACTGTTCGACATGGCGGGCAACGCAGCGGAATGGGTGCATGACTGGTACAACGAGAAGTATTACCAGAATTCCCCAAGTTCCAACCCCTTTGGGCCAGACACGGGAGACAAGAAAGTCGTTCGTGGGGATGAATGGGATTGTGCCTACTATTTCTGCGGCGGCGAGAGGACATCCGCCCGACTTTTCCCGCAGGAGCCCAGCACGATCGGTGTGGGGGTCGGCTTTCGGTGCGCACAAAGCCTCAAGCCATAAAAATTCTGAGCTAATTTTGACCAAACAGCCTGACCACCCTGATGGGGCTCAGGCTGTTTGATATTTTTGACTTTTGAAAGCAATACAACTCTTGCCGCAAAAATTCTTTTCCAGTATGCTTAACTCACATTACAAAGCCAAGGGCAAAACAGGAACTTCAGTATGGCAAATCAAGAGCAACTTGAGATTTTGAAACAAGGCGTAGAAGTTTGGAATAAATGGCGAAAAGAAAATAGTGAGCTCGAAATTGACCTTACAAAAGCAGATCTTGCAGGAGCCAATCTTGCACATATAAATCTTATGGATGCGAACCTCACAGGGGTCAACCTGACTCAAGCCATACTATCTCGGGCCAATCTTAACTATACTGATTTCAGAAAAGCCAAGCTTTCAGGAGTTGATTTCCAGAGAGCAGATCTTTATGCAGCCGATTTTAGAGGAGCAACTCTCAAAAATGCGGATTTTGGAGCCACATATCTCAGGGAATCAAATCTTAAAAGGGTCAATCTTTACAGAGCCGATTTCAGGCAGGCTAATCTTACAAATGTTAATTTAAGTGGAGCTATTCTTCATGAAGCGGATTTAGGAAGAGCAATTTTTCTGTACACAGAATTAAAAGGTGCAGACTTCTCAGGAGCCTGGATTTATCATACTTTTTTTGCAAACGTGGATCTCAGCCAAGTCTTGAACCTAGAAAAAACTATACAAACTAGACGTTCGACAATAGGAGAAGATACTCTCATTTCATCCAGAGGGCACATTCATGAAGACTTTCTTAGAAATTGTGGTTTTTTCGATTGGGAAATAGAGATGGCAAAATTATACAATCCCGATCTATCTCTTGATGAAATTACCAACATACAATATCGTATCTACGATCTACGCGCGACACAAGCCATTCAAATATCGCCTTTGTTCATTTCATATTCACATGCTGATCGCCCCTTTGTAGATCGGCTAGATTCTGCATTAAAGACAAAAGGAATCCGCTTCTGGCGTGATATTCATGATATGGTCGCAGGCCGTATGGAAACACAAATTGACCGTGCCATTCGGCAAAATCCGACAGTTCTTGTAGTTCTTTCAAAAAACTCTCTTAAGAGTGACTGGGTCCAGCATGAAGTCCGCAAAGCGAGAGAGTTAGAAAAGGAAATGAAACGAGATATTTTGTGTCCCGTAATGTTGGACGATAGTTGGAAGTCTGCTCCTTGGCCTGCACGAGTTATGGAGCAGATCATGGAATACAACATCCTCGATTTCTCAGGTTGGAAGGATGAAGGCGCGTTCAATAAGATGTTCTCAAAGTTATTGAACGGATTGGATTTGTTTTATAAGAAGCCTGAAAAATCATAATAATGGAAGAAAAAGGAACATGAACGACCGAACCTTATGTTTTCTCGTACGTGGAAATCCACCCACCGAAGTCCTCCTGGGTTTGAAAAAGACAGGCTTCGGCGCGGGCAAATATGCGGGCTTTGGCGGGAAAGTGGAAGCGAGCGAAACTGTCGAAGCGGCCGCCGTTCGCGAGTTGGAAGAGGAAGCGGGGATCAAAATCTCCACCAGTGAATTGTGTCCCATTGGCCGATTGACCTTTCTGTTTCCGTCCAAGCCAAACTGGGATCAGATCGTCCACGTCTTTCTGGTGCAAGAGTGGACGGGTGACCCGCAGGAAAGCGACGAGATGCGTCCCGTGTGGAGCAAGGTGGATGCGCTGCCCTTCGAAGGCATGTGGGACGATGCGCATTACTGGCTGCCGCTCATCCTTCAAGGAAAGAGCATCGACGCCAGGTTTGTATACAATGATGATAATGAGACCGTGGGCAAGGCGGAAATAAATGAATGGAACGGACATTCCACCCGCTAAAGGGGATTGTCTCCATCAGCCCGCCGGGTATATCCTGACACAAAGAGGTAACCTTGACCGAAGTGAAACGTCCTGTTTTCTTTTGCGGTGAAAATCCTGGCCTGACCCTGTACACTCCAGGGACAGAGCAAGCGGCCGCCGTCGTCAGCTATTGGCTTTGCACCGATAGTCCTCACGGGATCGGACACGCCCTGGTACTGTGGCTGGCCGAATCCGCTCAGTTAGGGCACGGCGGTATCTTCACCGACAATCGGAGTCTTGCCGAAGTGCTGGTCATGGAATTGACTCGGCATTTTCCTGAATTTCAGAACGTACCTGTCGGGGAGCTGGCATACATCGACGCAAGATGCGCGCATGTCTACGATGGGGAGCGTTATACGGTGACCTGTCAGACCGCAGAGACAAAAGTGGAGATCGAATGGCGTAATCCGCTGGAACGAAAGCAGATCCTATGGCCCAATTTTCCTGCGGGCGAACAGACCTTCGACCTGAACACGGCCATTTGTCCCTGCCGCTTTGGCCACATTCGAGTCAATGAAGAGGAAATAACAGGAGAGGTAGTCGTCCAGTCAGAGGATGGAAAATTTTCCAGCAGCGCCTTCCTGGCCTTTGCAGAGACCTGGATCGGCCCAATCCAGGTCTGACCATGTTCGGTAACGCAAAACCCTATCAGCCGCCCACCTGCCCCGCCTGTGGGGAAAGTGTGATTTCCCTGCGCCCCAGGAGTTTCGGGGAGTTCCTCAAGATCATCTTTGCTCTGGGGTTGTTTGCCTATGCAGTCTTGGGAACCTTCCTTGGAATGGTCAGCATGGCGGCCGAACATCCGAGCCAGAAGGAAGCAATTTTCCTTTTCGGCTGGATGCAGCCCTACACCCATCAACCGATTTTCCAAATCTTCATCGTGGGCGGATATGTAGCAGGCTTCCTCCTGTTCTATCTGGACTGGTTCGAGTCTCTGATCGAAAATTGGCGCAAGAAACGCAAAGGGCCAGACGCAGAGTCCAGCCCAAAGCATAAGTACACCTGTCGCTACTGCGGTCATCAGTGGGATTAATTACAACAGCACCACATCCACCAATTCACCCGCCGAAAGACCCGTGGCATCGGGGGAGATACGCAGCAAGCCATCAGCCTGGACCAAGTTGAAGATCAGATTACTCTTGCCGAAGATGGGTTCCGCATCCCATTCCCCGACTCCCGATTCCCGAGGAATCAACTTCACAGGCCACCAATCCTCGCGGCCCGCCTGGGAGGGCAGGTTGACCGTCAGCCGCGCGCGGACGCTGGTCTGCGGTTTGGGCGTCTCGCCCAGCAGCCTCTCGATGACGGGCACGACAAACAGATAGCCATTGACCAGCGCGCTGACGGGGTTGCCAGGCAGGCCGATGACCGCCTTGCCGCCGCACGCCCCCAGGATGGTGGGCTTGCCTGGCTTGGTGTTGATGCCATGCACCAGCACGCCAGGCTCCCCCAACTTTGAGATGACATCGGCGGTCATATCGCGCGTCGAAGCCGACGACCCCGCCGTGATGAGGACCGCGTCGCATTCGGCCAGCGCCTTGCGCGCCGCCGCCTCCAGCGCCTCGAAGCGGTCGCCGACGATTCCATAACGGATCGGCTCCCCACCCGCCCGTACGATCAGCGCCGAGAGCGTGTAGGAGTTGATGTCGCGCACCTGGCCAGGCCGCGGTGTCTGGGATGGGTCCACCACCTCGTCGCCTGTCGAGAGCAGACCGACTCTCGGGGATTTGGTTACGCGCAAAGAGAGGATTCCCAGCGCCATGAGTCCGCCCACCTCAGCAGGACGCATCCTCCGCCCCTTGGGCAGGATGACCGTTTCAGCGGCCACATCCTCGCCCACACGGATGACGTTCTCCCCCGCCGCCACGGCGCGCTGGATTTCCATCTCGCCTTCACGCGCATGTTGGGTGTATTCGAGCATCACCACTGCGTCCGCGCCTGGAGGCAGCATGCCGCCTGTGTGGAGGATCGCGCACTGCCCCGCCCCGACTTCGAATTGCGGCGCGCCGCCCATCGGCACCTCGCCGATCAGAGACAGGTAAGCAGGCAGCGAGTCACTGGCGCCGAAGGTATCGCGCGCGCGGACGGCGAAGCCGTCCACGGTGGAGCGTGGGAATTCAGGCAACGGATGTGGGGCGCGCACGTCCTCGGCGCAGACGCGGCCCAGGGACGAGGAAACGTCCACCAAAACGGAATCAGGCAAGGGGGCGGAAAGGCGAGAGAGCAACAGGGCGCGGGCTTCCTCAGGCGGAAGCAGGGTCAGGAATTCAGGCATGTCACCTCAGCCAAAAGGTCCAAATGAGGAAATAGACCGTCAGCCCATAGATCGCAATGGCATTGACGGTCAGCGGCGTCCAGGCAGGCTTGCCGCCTTGGGCGATGTTACGCAACAGGTAGATTTGCAGGAGAGCAAAGGGCAAAGTCAGCAGGGCGGGCCAGATAAGCGAAAACGAGAAGTTGAAGAAGACCGCCGCCAGGAAGAGAAAGTAAGCCGCCAGCGACAGGATGTTATGTAGGGGGATGGCCCGCTCCCAACCGATGGAAACCAACAGGGTGCGGCGGCCGTATTTGCGGTCCTGCGCGAAGGTGGGGAAACTGAGCACAATCAGGCAGGCCAGGCCGAGGGCGGTCAGCGGGAAAGTGACCAGCCCCAGCAGGCGGTGCAACTCCCCCGCTTGCAGGAGGAAGCCCAACGACGGGAAAACAAATCCCAGTTGGATGGCGAGGACCGTTTCCCCAAATCCGCGGGCGACCAGCCGCATGGGCGGAACGCCATACAGCAGGACCAAGAGCAGCGACAACCCCAAGAAGAGGAAGGCCTGCGGCGAGAGGCGTCCCTGGCTGTACAGCGCAAAACAGATCACAGCCAGCACAGCCAATGCCCCGACGGAAAGATATAACATCGAGTCGCGCAGGGACTTGCGCTGGACAAAGGTCTCTTCGGGCTGGAACGGGTCGCTATTCGGGCGGAAGACTTCGGCCAACAGCGAAAAGGCTGCCTGGGTCAGGATCACGCCGATCAGTCCCATCCAAAAAGCAATGGGGCTGAAGGGAATGGCAAGGTAATTGGCCAGGCTGACGCCGAGAACGTAGGTCAACGCGGCGAAAGCGAGGTAGAGGGGGCGGGTGAGGCGAAGGAGGGTCATAGGAATTGGGAATTGGTTATTTGTAAGTGGCGATTCGCCCTGAGCGGAGGCTGAGCGTTTATTGCGAAGCCACAGTCGAAGGGCGATCTAAACCTTGAGAAACGTTTCCAGTCTGGCGACGGCCTCGGGCAGATTCTTACGACCCAGGCCGAGGCGGAAATGGTTGTGGCGGTCGTCATAGACGGAGCCTGGCAAGAGCAACACGCCCGCTTCGCGCACGAGACGGTCACAGAAGTCTTCCACGTCACCTTTGACGAGGCGAGGGAAGCCCATTGAACCCGCCTGTGGGCGAACCCAGCGGAAGAGGTCCGCGTGGCGGGCGAAAAGGTCATCGACGACGGCTAGGTTGGTACGGATGATGCCCAGGTTGCGCTCGATCAGCTTCTCGCGATGGCACAATGCCAACTCCGCCAGAAATTCACTGGGCGCCGAGTTGCAGATGGTGGTGTAATCCTTGAGCGCAGCCATGCGCTGATACACGTCCTGATTCTGCGTGGCGATCCAGCCGATGCGCAATCCCGCCAGCCCATAGGTCTTGGAGGTCACGCCCAGCGACACGGCATGCGGACCCAGGTCACAGGCGGCGGGCAGGCGCAGGGAGGCGTCATACTCCGACTCGCGATAGACCTCGTCCGAGAAGAGCAACAGGTTGTTTTCCTGCGCAAAGCGGTTGAGCGCCTCGAAGTCCGCGCGCGGCATGAGATAACCCGTCGGGTTGTGCGGCGTGTTGACCACGATGGCTTTGGTGTTGGTGCGCATCAGGTGACGCAGCTCGTCGAGGTCGAGTGCCCAACCGTTCTCCTCGCGTGCCATCCACGGGCTGACGTCACAGCCGATGGCGCGGGCGATCTCCGCCAGCGATTGATAGCCTGGCGAGTGGACGATGATATGGTCGCCGCGCTCCAGCACTGCATGCATGAAGAGGAAGATGGCCTCCTCCGCGCCTGTATGGACCAGCACCTGCTCGGGCTGGATGGTCTCGTACAATTCGCAGATGGCCTGACGCAGCTTCGGGTCGCCTTGCGATTCAGTGTAGCCCAGCCAGGTCTGCTGGAAGCGCTCCTCCGCGCCTGGGTCGAGGGCGAGCAGATCCGCGATGGACATGGCTTCACAATCCGAGGAGCACAGCAGGTACTCGGTACTGAATTCGTATTTGGCAAAGTAGCGTTCGAGTTTAAAGGGAGGGAGTTTCATAAATTCACCAGGATGAACGGGGATAAACAAAGATCAATCGCAAGGTCCGACCTTTGTGCCCTTCGTGGTTAAACCTTCAAAGCCCGTTTCACATCGCGGTAATGCAATTGATTGTGCATGTACAACATCCTGACCATCTCGCGGATGACCGTCTGTCCCAGAAAGGGATGGCGGCCCTGAATCTCCAGTTCCTCGTCTTTCAGTCCCCGCACCCAGGTGATCGACTCCGCGCGGACGGCTTTGTACTGCGCAAGCAGTTCGGCGGGAGTCAACTCGCGGGTCTTCTCCTGCTGGGATGCGTTGTAACGGTCGATGGAAAATTCGTCGGTGACGCCGCCCCCGCCCTGGCGAATCTGCTCGAAGAGCCTGACCAGTCCGCGCTCGGAGGTGACGTAATGCGATAACACGTTGCGGATGGTCCAGGTCGTGCCTTCGGTATACACCTCGGCCTGCCATTGGTCGTCATTCAAGGTTGAAAAGAAGGCAACCATGCGCTCACCTTCCGATTTCAATTTCTCAACCAGTTCAGCGGTCTCGGACATAAAATTCTCTCCTTGGGCAATCTGTCACATCATTAAACAAAGACCCTAAAGGTTTACAAACCCTTAGGGTCTGATTGTAAATCAAATCAGCGAATAGCCCCCGTCCACGACCAGAGTCTGACCTGTGACGTATTCATTTTGGAGCAGATACGCCAGTGCAGCGGTGACCTCGTCCAGGCTGGCGGCGCGTTTCATCGGCAGGCGCGCAACCAGGGTGTCCCACTGCTCGCTCGTAACCACGTCCGAGTGCAGGACCAACCCAGGCGCGATGGCGTTGACGCGGATCGTCGGCGCGAGCGAGCGCGCCAGAACCCTGGTCAGCGACTCGAGGGCGGCCTTGCTGACCGTGTAGGCGGGGAAGGCCGACCAGGATTTCTGCGCGGCGACATCCGTCACATTGACAATCAGTCCACCCTCGGTCATGCGCTGGGCGGCGGCTTGGGCCAACAGGAAGGGTGCGCGCAGGTTCAGGTCGAGGGTTGCATCCCAGGCCTCGACGGTCAGCGACGGGACATCGGCGCGCTCCATCACCGCCGCAGAATTGACCAACACCTTGAGCGGGTGCGGGAGATCATCAATCAAGCCGAACAAGGCCGCAATCTCTTCGGGCTGGGTCAGGTCGGCGGGTTGGAGGAAAACGGGGCGGTCCAAAGCGCGGATTTCCTCGGCCGTGTCGTAGGCGTCCTGCATCCCCTGGTGATAATGAAGCAGGACGGCATATCCCTGGCGCGCCAAAGATAGGGCGAAGGCCCTGCCCAATCGGTGCGCGGCCCCCGTCACAAGAGCAAGCGGAAATTCAGCCATGTGCCTGTTTTACCATAAAAAAGCAGCGCAAGAGTGTATCCTGCGCTGCTTTGCCGTTATTAAAAAGGTGACGGTCATCTTGCAGATGGCAGTCACCTTGAAATTACTTTCTAAAGAAATTCGAAATAATGAACCACAAATTGGCGGGGCGCTCGGCCATGCGGCGCATGAAGTACGGATACCAGTGTGTGCCGTACGGGACGTACACACGCACGGGATACCCCTCCTTCGCTAAATTTTCTTGCAGGTCACGGCGGATGCCGTACAGCATCTGGAATTCGAGCGCGTCCTTGGGCAGGCCGATCTTCTCGGCGTACTGTTTCGCAAACAGGATACGTTTCTCGTCGTGGGTGCCGAAGGCGGGGATGGGCGGAAAGCGGCCGTCGGCGCTCAGTTTGGG
>CALFXA010000264.1 GCA_937928015.1 uncultured Anaerolineales bacterium
ACTCGTGACTGGAGTTCAGACGTGTGCTCTTCCGATCTAGACGAACATGCTCAACCATCAACGCAGCTTGTGAGGCGATTAATTCTATTAAGCGGATGTCATCATCGCTATAGGCATTCAGAGACTGGTTTTGCAAATCGATGGCGCCCAGAATGCGATCTCCGGAACGGAGGGGCACCACCAGTTCCGACGCGGCGTCCTCCCAACCTTCGATATAATCCTCGTAACCGCGAACATCTCCCACATTGATAAAGGCCCTTGTGCGAATGGCCTTTGCAATCAGGCCTGGGCCTTTCGTGGTCAGCAGGGCAGCCCTGATCACATCCACATACGGACCGGAAACTCCCGCCCGCTCCAGAGACAAGTCATCGTCCTTGATCAACCAGATGCTGCAATGGGAGTTATGGAATTCAGATGCAAGCAGGGTGGCAATATCGCGGCATAAGTGAGGAATATCACTGGAGACACCCGCCAACAGCGTTGCGGACGCGTGGGAAAGGCGGTTCAATTCGCGGTTGCGGTCTTCGATCTCAGAGAACAAACGCGCATTGTAGATGGCGCTGGCTGCCTGCTCCGCCAACAAAGATAACGAAAGTTGGTCGGCATCATCGAATGTGCGCGAGATGTCTAAGGACTCAATGCCAAGGATGCCGATCAAGTGTCCACCATAGAGCATGGGCACTTCAAGGACAGCCAGCACATGGCGATTATCGTACACATGGGCACGTCCATCCCACTGGCTGTAATCTTCCAGAGTCATAGGCTGGAGAGTGGAAGCAACTTTTCCTGCCATACCCTCGCCCAGTTTCAACCTCACCCCAAGCATCATCTCAGGGTTTGAAACCACCGAAAGCTCCACCTCCTGGAGAGCCTCGTCATACAGATAAATGAAAGCGTTGGACACTTGATAGAAACCAGCCGCCTTGTCGACAATCATCTCCAAGACGGTGTTCAGGTCACGGCGACTCATGATCTCGACTGCCACCTGATACAAACTGGAAACCTCATCTGCCCGACGGCGCGCCTCGGTTAAAAGTCGCATCTTTTCGAGCGCCAACGCAGCCTGCCCCGCCAGCAAACGCACCAGTTGAATATCGTCCTCCGACCATTGACGGGGCGATGTATCGAACACCACCAACGCGCCGAGCACGCTGGACGATAACTGAAATGGCTCCACCACCAACGCATGCAAGTTTTCATTCGCACGCAGGAATGGCATGTATCTGGTCTGTTCCCTAGATACATCATTAACCACATAAGACTGCCAGTGCTCAAGCATCCCATCATGGACGGCAGTGCTAAATTCGCTCCGCAGGTTCTCGCCATTGGCAAAACCGTGGAAAGCCGTCACAAAACGGCGGTTGAATTTTTCCATAGCCACAATAGCCGATTTTGGCGCTTTGATCAGTTCGGCAATGCGCCTGCACACAAGGTCAAGGATCGACTGTGAATCGTTCGCCGCCAGGATTTCACGGTCGATCTCCGCCAATGACTGCAACGCCACGACCTTGTCTTGCAGGGCAATTTCTGCGCGACGGCGATCCGTAACATTTTCCACTACCGATTCAAAATAAAGGATGCGGCCTTCCTCATCGCGTACCGCCCAGGAGCTTTCCCGCACATAGATGACCGAACCATCGACGCGCACCCAGGCAGACTCCAAACCCTGCACTTCGCCATCGCGCTCCATACGGTTCAGAAATTCTTCACGTGAGTGTTGATCAACATATCCCTCTTTCGACAGATTCCGCCTTTTCAGGTCTTCCAGGCTTTCGAACCCCAACATATGAACCATGGCTGGGTTAGCCAGCAGAATGTGTCCGTCTGGCGTGGTACGGCCCAGACCCACCGTGGCATTCTCGAACACACCGCGGAAACTGGTCTCGCTGGCGCGTAAGGCATCCACCATGCGCTTGCGGTGAATGACCATTGCCACCTGTGACGAAACAAATTCCAACATACGCTGCTCAACCTCACCGTATGCGGTTGAATTGCGATAATGCTGGACCACCATCACACCAATGGCAGCGCCATCCACGATCAACGGCACGCCCAACCAGATGGCAGAAGGTGGACCTACCGCATCCACCTCGCCAGATAAGGCCAGTTGTTCCTGGCTCTTATCGGCACACAACAATGACTTTCCACTTCTCAAAACAAATTCCGTCAACCCCCTGCCCAACGGAAGAGTGGTTTCAGTTAGAGTCTCCTGCTCATCGACAAAATATGGAAAACTCAACGTCTCCTGCAAAGGGTCGTAAAGAGCAATGTAGAAATTTTCAGCAGGCATCACCTGGGAGATGATCCGATGGATCTCGGGCAGCAGGTCTTCGAGGGATGCGGTCATCACCGCCGCTTCGGCGATCTGGTATACCGCTTCTTGCAGGACCTGTGTCTGGTTCCGTTTCCCGTTCTGACCCTGCGCCTCGTATCTAACAATGGCCCGCTCCACTGTGAAAGGTAACCGCTTAAGTTGCGATTCGTCCCATAGCAGATAATCTGCAATCCGCTCACTCTGAAGGAGAGTAAGTGCCTCGGCTTCTTCGTCCGCATTGACTAATAAAAGAATGGGGCACCCATCCTCCCGCACAGACAACCAGGCTCGGGCGTTGGAGAAAGCCAGGTCGAGCAGAAGCAGGTCAAAGGTCAACGGGCTACAGGGTTTTATGAGAGAATCAAGGCTGGAAATCTGCGCGATAATAAATCTCCCCCCGGAATCCCCAAAAATGCGGGAGACAAAATCCACCCGGGGCGAATCGCTCACCGCGAGGGCAATATGAGGTGCGCGGCCTGGTATGATTCTCATAAAATAAGAAAAATCCT
Source organism: uncultured Anaerolineales bacterium (assembly GCA_937928015.1). Lineage (GTDB taxonomy): Bacteria > Chloroflexota > Anaerolineae > Anaerolineales > Villigracilaceae > JACPVF01. The sequence continues at coordinate 2,824 of CALFXA010000264.1, forward strand.
GAAGAAAAAAGACCGGCAATCGAAAGAGTAGATTATTCCGAACCAATCCATGCTCACGGGCAGACTGATCTTAGTGTATCCTCTTCTGTCACCTTTGGGTATGGTACACAGCCAGTTTATCCTGCCGTGGAAAGATCTTCAAGTATGGACGCATCTGTGTCGGGTAAATTCGCGGCGGGAAGGGATTGTTTGGAAGTTGTAAGCGCTCTCCTTTTTTCGTCGGGATAAAATCACTCTCACTCCATGCCTGGGAGGGCAAAATGACTGACGACCTTTACACGCTGCAACCCAAACAAATCGTGATGTACTCTGTCGATTGGTGCCCAGACTGCAAGCGGGCCAAGTCTTTCCTGGAACGCAATCAAATCTCTTACCTGTTGGTGGACGTGGACCACGACCCGCTGGGTGCGGACTTTGTCCGCCAGGTCAACCAGGGTAACCGCACGGTTCCGACAATTGTTTTTCCTGACGGTTCACTCCTGGTTGAACCATCCAACACTCAATTGGGCGAGAAGTTCTCCAAATCTTGAAAATCATCAAACGGCGGAACTCCGCCGTTTTTTCATCCAGCGAGTCCGTACGAAGTGACCCCGCCGCGGGGTGAGGGGGGCACCCAACGACAGGGTCAAAGCTATTGTTACACAATTCGACAAGAATTTCAATAGGGTGGCACACGAGTTTCGAGAAGACTCCTTGTCAGTCGCCCCAGGCGGGATACAATTGAATTGTCAGCCATCCGAAACGCCGAAAAAAGGATGCCCCATGAGAACCTTCATTTTTTTAATTTTGCTTGCGCTATTCCTCAGCGGATGCGGCACATGGAATGTGGCTCCGCAGCCTTTCCCCGTATGGACGCCCATCCCCTCGCGCACGCCATCCATTTTCACACCCACGCCTGTCGTTTTGATTCCCAGCCTGACCGCCACCGCCGCCATCAGCACGGTCACGCCAGTCCCATCCCCTACTGACACGCTCGTGCCCAGCCTGCCGCCCGTTACCGACACGGTCTCGCCTACATTTACTCCTGTGCCTGTGACAGCCATGCAGATCGAGATCATCGGATGCAACACCGGCTTCGACTTCACCCACGGCATGGGCGAGGTGACCAATGCCTATGTCATCCTCAAGAACACAGGCACCGTGGACCTGCCCAACGCCTGCGGCCTGTTACGCGCCGCCGACGAGGACCGCGAACACCCAGATAAAAAAGCCTGCGTACCCAACCTGCCCGTCAATTACAAAGTTACCTTGAAGTTGACCGTGGACTCGGCCTACAAGCAGGACACCATCATTCAGGTGGACGGCTTATCCAATGACACAGTGCTATTACGCATCGACAAGCAGTCCTGCACCTCGCTCGATGTCCTGGGGATCGGCGTGCCTGGCGATGTCGGCGTCGTCAAGCCGATCACGCCTTAACCATTGCACAAAAAATCCGCCCATCCAATGGATGGGCGGATTGGCTTTTGATTATTTCGTCAGCGGCAGCGTGAAGAAAAACGTGCTGCCTTTTCCCTCGCCTTCGCTCTCCACCCATAACTGCCCGCCATGCGCCTCGACCAGACGCTTGGCGATGGTCAAGCCGATGCCCGAGCCGCCTCGCACGCGCGAACGGGATTTATCCACGCGGTAGAAACGGTCGAAGATGCGGGGGAGATGCTCGGCAGGGATGCCAATGCCCGTATCCCGCACCGCGAATTGGGCCTTGTCGCCTGCTGCCTCGACGGAGACGGTCACACTGCCGCCTGTGGGCGTGTAATGCAAAGCGTTGCCCACCAAGTTGGTCAACACCTGCACGATGCGGTCTTCATCAGCGCGGATTCGCAATGGAGACGGAGGCAGGCTGGAGGTCAGGGTGACGCCCTTCTCGTCGAACTGAAAGCCCAACCGCTTGAGCACCGTCCCCATCAGCGTTGAAGCATCCACAGAATGAACATCCAGCGGATATGCCCCCGACTCGACGCGGCTCAATTCTTGCAGGTCGTCCACGAGACGGTTGAGGCGGTCAGCCTCGCGATGGATCTGCTCATAGGTTTCGGCTTCCGCAGGCAAGACACCATCGATCAACCCCTCCATCGACCCCTTGATGGCTGTCAGCGGAGTGCGCAGCTCGTGGGCCACATCGCCGATCAACTGCCGCCGCATCGACTCGACCTGCTCCAACTGTGCAGCCATCTGATTGAAACGCGCGGCCAGTTGCCCGAGTTCGTCGGCGCTGGTCACCTGTACCCGCTCCTCATAACGCCCCTCGGCGATGCGCTGACTGGCATCCATCATTTCACGCAAGGGCGCGACGATGCCACGGCTGATCAGCAGGCTTGCGCCCACAGCGGCCAGCGTCGCCACACCCGCCGCAACCCACAACGACTCATTGAACGATGCCTGGAAATTGCGGTAGAAATCGCTCATCATCCCACCGCCCAGACCATTCCCCTGACCGTTTCCCTGGCCGCGGCCCATTCCCATGCCCTGACCTTGTCCCTGTCCTTGCCCCATCATGCCAGAACCCACTTCCTGCTCCATGAACAGCAGATGGTTTTGATAGGCGCGCGGCAGGGTGAAGACCGTGGTCAGGAACAGCACTGCCATGCCCAACAGGATGACCGTCAGGAAAGACAGGAACAAACGGACACCCAGGCGTGAACGGATCCATTTCATAGCGGCTCGTCCTCGAAACGGTAACCGACGCCCCGCACGGTGGCGATGAAATTCCCATCGCCCAACTTCTGACGCACGTGGCCGAGGTGCACATCCACCACACGCATCTCGCCAAAATACTCACCGCCCCACACCTTCTCCAGCAATTGCTCGCGGGTGAGGACACGGCCACGGTTCTCGGCAAGCACGCGCAGGAGGTCGAACTCGATGGCGGTCAACTCGATGGGCTGGTCGTCCACGGTGGCGACGCGCGCCCCAGTGTCTACGCGCAATCTACGAAAGGACAGAACCCGCGTCTCGGAGCCCGAGCCTGCCCCCGTCTTGACACGGCGCAGCGCCGCCTTGATGCGCGCCGTCAACTCGCGTGGACTGAACGGCTTGGTGACGTAATCGTCCGCACCGACGGTCAGGCCTACCACCTTGTCGGTCTCCTCGGTGCGGGCCGTCAGCAGGATCACGTACACATCCGACTCGCGGCGCAGGAGCGAGAGCAATTCGATCCCGTCCATGCCTGGCAGCATCACGTCCAGCACAATTAGGTCGGGTTTATAGGCGCGCGCGGCCTTGAGACCCGAGGGACCGTCAGAAGCGGTATAGACCTCATAGCCTTCGGGCTTCAGGTACGCGCTGACCAGGTTCACGATGGAAGGTTCGTCATCCACGATCAATATCTTTGGCATACTCCAATTCTAACCCCGACGGTCTGATTTTCATAAACCCCGCTTGAAGAGAATTTAAAGATTGTGTAAAGCCGCACCGCCAGACAAAAATAGGCCTTACGGGATGCTTGTGTTGTATAATCGGCGCATGGCTGACGAACAACTTTCCTCCCTTCCGCGACACAAGATCGCAATGCTGATCGACGGCGACAATGCCCAGGCGGGCCTGCTCGCCCAGATGCTGGTGGAGGCCGCCCGCTATGGGCAGGTCACCGTGCGCCGCATCTATGGCGACTGGACCACCTCCAGCATGAACTCATGGAAAGAGACCCTTAACTTTCACGCTTTCCAACCCATCCAGCAATTCCGTTACACGGTAGGCAAGAACGCTACCGACAGCGCCATGATCATCGATGCCATGGACATCCTGCACTCGGGCGTGGTCGAAGGTTTCTGCCTGGTTTCCTCCGACAGCGACTACACCCGCCTGGCCACCCGCATTCGCGAGACGGGCATCTTCGTGATGGGCCTCGGCGAGAAGAAGACACCCAAGCCCTTCGTCAACGCCTGCGACGTGTTCGTTTACACCGAGAATCTGGTGACCGAAAAGAAGAAGCCGCGCCCCGCCGCAAAAAAGAAGCCTGGTGATAAACATGCCAAGTCAGACAAGGCCGAGGTGGAGAAGGCCGAAGCGGATAAATCTGAAGTCGACCCGATGCCGATTCTGGAACAGGCCTTTGAAATGGCCGTCCGCGAGGATGGCTGGGCCCGCCTGGACGTGATGGGCACCAATCTGTACCAGCTCGACCCCAGCTTCGATCCGCGCACCTATGGACAAAAACAGCTCTCGCGCCTGGTGCGCAGCCTGAAGGATGATTTCGAGATGCGCAGCCAGGAAATCGACGGCTCGATCCTGATCTACGTGAAAATTAAAGAGTAGACCTCTTCCGCTGCCATTCGGCGGCGGAGTAAATCACCCCATCCCTGCGAGCACCGTTATGACCTCCGACAATCTCCCCCTGCTTCTTCTGCTGCCTTTGGCCCTGATCCTGATCATCCTATGGGGCGTCATCAAGAACGTGATCCGCAGCAACGGTTACCCGAGCGACCCGCTCCGTGAACATACCCGCGACATCGCCAACCTGCACGACCTGGCCACCTGGGAGAAGAATCCCACCCGAAAGCGGAATTTCACCGCACTCCTGGTCAGTTTTTACGTGGCGTTGGCAGCGCTGGTAGTGGACTTTCTAATCTATATCGGAAGTTTCTTGATGTAAAACAGAGAGGCGGACCTTGAAGGTCCGCCTCTTCTTTTTTATAGCAGGTCCACCAGCGTCTTGACCGCATCCGCATTGGGCAGGTGGATGCGGATGGCGCGGCGTCCGCGGGCGCGTAAGGCCTCGTAGTCGCCGAGGGCCTGGGCACGCTCCAGGGTACCGAAGGTCATGCCCTGGGTGGGGATTTCCACATCGGGCGAAGCATCCGCCACGATCTGGATGAACACGCCGCTGTCAGGTCCACCCTTGTGGAGTTGACCCGTCGAGTGCTGAAAGCGCGGGCCAAAGCCGACGGTGGTGGCGCAGCCCGTCTGCGTGCGCAGCGCCATGCGGAATTGGGTCAGCGCGGCAGTGGTCTCCGCATTGCGCGGCAGATAGGCGTTGACAGCGAGGTAGTCCCCCGCCTTGACCTTCTCCAGCAGATTCTTGAGCGCTGCCGATGCAGCCGTCAGAGCCACCAGGTCGCTTTCGGGCAGGGAACCGTTCTTTTGATATTCGGCGATCTTGGCCTTGGTCATCTCCTTGGCGTCCTGCACGTCGGGCTGGTCGAAGGCATTCACGCCCAGCAGGTGACAGGCCGTGGCGGTGGCCACTTCCCAGCGGAACATCTCGGCCACCAGCGCGTACGAATCAGGCAGGTGGAACTCGATGACGGGGAAGCCTGCGCCGCGCAGCTTCATCACAGCCGCATCATGTTCGCCCGACTGGCGCAAGTACACGAACAGACGATCCGAGCCGTAATCGGACGGGATGCCCGCAGGCTCGCCATCCACGGGGATGATGCCCTTGCCAAACTTGCCGCTCGACTCGGCCACGATCTGCTCGATCCACGAACCGAGCGGAGCCAGGGCCGAGTCGCTCAGAATGGTGAGCTTGTCCCTGCCGCCCAGGGTGGACTCGGCCAACACAGCGCCCAGCACCAAACCAGGATTGCGCGCAGCGGGCACGTCAGCCAGCGACTGATCACGCATCCAGGCGGCGCGGGCGAGGAACTGGTTCAGATCCACGCCGACCAGCGCAGCGGGGACCAGCCCAAAGTGAGTCAACGCCGAATAACGGCCGCCCACCATCGGGTCCGCGTTGAAGATTTTACGGAAGCCGCGCTCCTTGCCGAGCGCTTCCAGTGAGGTCCCCGCATCGGTGGTGACGATAAAGCGTGAGCCATCGCCCTTGGCCAGTTCCCAGAAATAATTGAAGCCAGCCATCACCTCGGCGGTGCCGCCCGATTTGCTGGCGACGATGTAGAGCGTCTCGGCGGGCGGGAAGTGTTTGCTCGCTTCCAGCGCCTGGGCAGGGTCGGTCGAATCGAGGATCGACAGCTTGTAGTCGGGGTGCGGGAAGAACAGCGAGAAGACCTCGGGCGTGAGCGAGGAGCCGCCCATGCCGATGACAAGGAATTTCTTGATGCCCTGCGCGTGGACCGCGTCGGCGAAGGCTTGAATCTCGGCAAGGGCCGCACGCGAGCTGACGGGCGAATCCAGCCAGCCGAGGCGGATGGCGACTTCTTTCGTGCCCGCCGCGTCGGACGGGTCGGCCCACAAGAGCGAATCATGCTTCCAGATGCGGGCGGGGACGGAATCCGCTTCGAGCTGGGCGACCCGCTCGGAAACGGGACCCGCCAGATGTCCGATCTGGGAACGAGCGGATTTCCTGCGCTCATCGATGGTTGCCAACAATTGGGTGAACGCATCCGCAAAGGACTTGACGCCCTCGTCTTCCAGTTCCTGGGTGACGGCGTCCATCGAGATGCCCGCCTTGGCCAAATCGACCAGGGCCTTTTCAGAGTCGGGCAGGTCACGCGTGATGGTGACGGCCGCATTGCCGTGGTCGCGGAAGGCGTCCAGCGTGGCAGGCGGCACGGTATTGACCGTGTCGGGGCCAATCAGGTTATCGACGTAGATCGTGTCGGGGTAGGCGGGATTCTTGGTGCTGGTAGACGCCCTCAACGGACGCTGTACACGCGCGCTGTGACGGGCCTTGAGCGTCGCGAAACGCGCCGTAGTGAAGGTCTCTTCGAAGGCCTTGTAGGCCAACTTGGCGTTGGCGATAGCCGCCAGGCCGCACAACGGAGAGTTCTCGGGCAGGCGTGGATCGATCTTGCTGTCGACACGCGAGACGAAGAATGAGGCCACTGAGGCAATGTGGTCGATGGGTTCGCCCGCCGCCACACGGTCTTCGAGGCCGCTCAGGTAAGCTTCCATCACTTCGGCGTAGCGCTCCAAAGAGAAGATCAAAGTCACGTTGACATTGATGCCCGCGGCGATGGCCTTGCGGATGGCAGGGATGCCTTCCTTCGTGGCGGGGATCTTGACCATCAGGTTCGGGCGGGCGACGCGATCCCAGAGTTGCTGGGCCTGTTGGAAGGTGCCTTCCGTGTCGCGTGCGAGGAACGGACTGACTTCCAGACTGACGTAGCCGTCACCGCCGCGAGTCTCGTCGTACAGCGGACGGAACAGGTCGGTGGCGGCGCGGATGTCTTCGATGGCGAGCTGCCAGAAGATCTGCTCCGCGTCCCAGCCCGACCAGGCCAGCGGAGTCAGAGCCGCGTCGTAATCATTGGTCTTGGCGATGGCGTTGTTGAAGATGGTCGGGTTGGAGGTCACGCCGCGGATATCGCCGCGCTCGATCATGGCCTTGAGTTCGCCATTCTCCAAGAGACGGCGTTGGATATTGTCGTACCAAAGGGATTGGCCGAGGGAGGTTAGTTTTTCGATTGGGGTTGTCATAATGTTTCTTTCATTTGGAGTGCAGACTAAAATCCACACTCCGACTTGGGTTCTATCCGTTTTCCTCTAACTTCTTAATCTTTGCCACGCGCCGCGCAAGACGTTCACCGCCTGGTTTGTCGCCTTCATATTCCGTATTCAAGAACGCAGGCACCAGCACCTTGACCAACTCGGGGCCGATCACACGACCGCCCATGCACAGCACATTCATGTCATCGTGCAGGACGCCCTGCATGGCGGAATACGTATCGTGACAGATGGAAGCGTACACGCCCTTCATCTTATTGGCGGC
>CALFXA010000265.1 GCA_937928015.1 uncultured Anaerolineales bacterium
CCTGGGTCGATGATGGCAGTGATCCAGTAGCACGGACCCTTGCCTGTGGTGGGCACATCCACCTGAGTGGAGCCGTTCTTGCTAATGGCACGCGAGATCATACCGCACTGGCCGAAGGCGTTAGGCTGCGACAGGCCGATGGTCAACGTGACGGGGTACTTGGTGTCATTCTTGAACATCACCGGGGTGGTCGCACCCGAAGCACCCACATCCAACATGCCGTTGCACTGGTTGGCGTTGCTGGCCGGGGGCTGGGTCGGCGGCAGGGTGGGGATCGACGAAGTCGGCGGAAGAACGAAGGTAGGGGTAGCCTGGGGCGTCTGGGTGGGAACTTCCGTGGGCGGCACCTGGGTGGCGGTCGGGATGGCCGCCTGAGTCTGCGCGATCATGGTGGCGGCGGCCGCGTTGGCCGTGGCCAGCACATCCGGGGTCGGCGTGGCTGGAGTCTGCGCGCCACACGCGCTGAGCAGGACGACCCACAGCATGGATATGGCAATCAACTTTTTCATCGTACTTATTGTCTCCATTTATTACTTGATCTTGATACGGTTCTTGTATAACGTGATCGTGCGCTGGCCGCCGGTATCGAGCGAGAACTTGCCCGTGAACTGACGTCCACCCACCCAGGCCACGTAATCACACTTGCCAGAAGGGACCTTGACTTCCGTGTACTTGCTCACGGGGAACTCCATAATGCTCAACGTGCCTTCCTTGTTGATGCACTGCAGCGAAATGTAAGCCTGGGCATGTGACCGATTGGAAAGCATTATCTTTCCAGACGGCACAAGAGGCGGTAAAGTTCCAAAGGATTGGAAACCCAGGGTGGCGGTGTAGGTCACTGGAGTGTAGGTCAGTGACGGGGTCCCTGGGCCGAGTGTTGCGGTGGTCACCGTACCGGTGGCGCTCGCCGTCAACGGGACAGGCGTGAGACTGGCCGTCGGCGTAGGCGGGAGCGGAGTGCTGGTCGGTTGGGGGGTATGGGTCGGAAGCGGGGTGGCCGACGGCAGGATCACGGGGGTCGACGAAGCAGGGACAGCGGTGGGCGAGGCCGCCACCGCAGAAGGAGCGGGTTTCACGGTTTGCTCCAGGAACGCGGGCATGCACGCGTTCAAGAGGAGGGATAGACCCAAAACAGGCAGGAGCAACTTTTTCATGGCCCAACTCCTTGGGGAAAATTAATTCTGTGCGGCGACTTCCATGAACTGGGTTACGATGTCACGCAGCATCCGCTCGGGAAGGGCGCCCACCTGACGATGGACGATCTTGCCGTTCGCCACGAACAACATGGTGGGGATGCCCTGAATGCCATACTTCGTCATCCACTCGGGGTTTTCATCGGTGTTGACCTTGGCCACCACGACCTTGCCCTCGTATTCCTTGGCGATCTTATCGAGCACGGGCGCGATCATCTTGCACGGTCCGCACCACGGTGCCCAGAAATCGACGATGACAGGCACGGGCGACTGCAACACAGTCGTCTCGAAGGCGGCATCCGTAACGTGAATGGGTTCTCCAGACATACGGTTATTATATTCCCTTTCTCGGCAAATTTCGGAGGGTTGGTCTTGCCAAGTCACGGAGTATAACACAAAAAGATTCCTTCCCTGATATAATGGCGCGTCATGGCTGACTTCTTCAATCGCTGGCGTAACGGCCTTTCCAAAACCAGCAAGACCACTTTCGGGCGCATCGCATCCCTGTTTGGGGCGACCGAGATCACCGACGAGACCTGGGATGAACTCGAAACCCTGCTCATTCAGGCAGATCTAGGGGTGGAGACCGCCACCTCAGTGCTGGAGTCGCTCAAACGCACCGTGCGGACCGAAGGCCTGACCCGCTCCGAGGAGCTTTCTTCCGCGCTTCGGGCGGAACTCCGCGCCCGCCTCGACGCGCCTCCCACGCTGACGTGGACCCACAAGCCCAACGTGGTGATGGTGGTGGGTGTCAACGGTTCGGGCAAGACTACCACGCTCGCCAAGCTCAGCCAGCGCTACCAGGGCGAGGGCAAGTCGATTCTGCTTGGCGCGGCGGATACCTTCCGCGCGGCGGCGGTGGACCAGCTTCAGGTGTGGGGGGATCGGCTCGGGGTGGAGGTTATCGCTGGGGCGCCCGAGTCAGACCCGGGCGCGGTGGCGTTTAACGCCGTCCAGGCGGGAGCCGCCCGCGACGTGGACATCGTCTTCATTGACACGGCGGGACGTCTGCATACGCGCTTCAATCTGATGGAAGAGCTGAAGAAGGTCCATCGCGTAGTTGGCAAGGCCATGCCTGGTTCGCCGCACGCCGTCTGGCTGGTCCTGGATGCGACCACGGGACAGAACGCCCTGCAGCAGGCCAAATCGTTCAAGCAGGCCGTCCATGTGACGGGCGTGATTCTTTCGAAGCTGGATTCCTCTGCGCGCGGTGGGATGGCCTTTGCCATTCAGCGCGAGCTGGGATTGCCGATCTTATTTGCGGGTCTGGGCGAAAAACCTGAGGACCTGCAACCCTTTGACCCCGATGCTTTCGTAGATGGAATTTTGGACACCAAGGCCTAGCTTTGGAATTTATCTGGAGGACCGATGCAAGATTTGCTCAACCGCTTGCAGGCCGCGCAGGACCTGACTCAACAACTCCTGGTGCGCCTTTGACTTCCCTTCCAAGGAAGCTCAACTTTTCCAATTAGAACGAGAAACCGAACAACCCGAATTCTGGAACGACCCCACCAATGCCCAGCGCACAATGAAGACCGTCTCGGGCCTGCGCGCCGATGTGGAAGGATGGAACGCGCTTACCCGTCACCTGACCGATCTGACCGACCTAGTCAAACTGGATGACGAGTCGCTGCGCGCCGACCTGGAGGCCGAGGTCACCAAGCTCGAAGCGGAACTCGATAAGCGTTCTTTTGCTGCCATGCTTTCGGGCAAGTACGACGAGGACAGCGCGCTGCTGGCTATCCATGCGGGGGCGGGCGGCACCGACTCGCAGGATTGGGCCGCCATGCTTCAGCGCATGTATCTGCGCTGGGCCGAGACTCACGGCTTTGAGACCGAGATCCTCGATTTCACCGATGGCGGCGAGGCGGGCACCAAGAGCGTGACCATCGCCGTCAATGGACGTTATGCCTACGGCTATCTACGCTCCGAGAAGGGGGTGCATCGTCTGGTGCGCCTCTCGCCTTTCGACGCGGCGCACCGCCGCCACACCTCGTTCGCGCTGGTCGAGGTCCTGCCACAGGACCCGATGGATGCCGCCGAGATCGAGATCAGCCCCAACGATGTCAAAATGGACGTTTTCCGCTCCTCGGGCGCAGGCGGACAGAACGTCCAGAAGAACGCCACAGCCGTGCGCCTGACGCACATCCCGACGGGCATTGTGGTCACCTGTCAGAACGAGCGCTCGCAGTTGCAGAACCGCGAGAACGCCATGCGCGTCTTGCGTGCCCGTCTGCTCGAAATGAAGCAGGCTCAAAAGGATCAGGAGATCGCCGTCCTGCGCGGTGAGTACACCAAGGCCGAATGGGGCAGCCAGATTCGTTCGTACGTGCTGCATCCCTACCAGATGGTCAAGGACCATCGCACTGACTATGAAACAGGCAACTCCCAGGCCGTGCTCGATGGCGACCTGGATGGGTTCATGGAAGCCTATTTGAAAAGCATAGATTAGGAGACAACGATGAATGAAAATATTGCCAAGCTGGGACAATTCATTGCTGCCAAGATCCTCAAGCAGCCCAATCGCAAGATCGGTGCGGACGAGGCTCTTATTTCGAGCGGCCTGGTCGACTCCTTCAGCTTGATGGATATTGCTCTTTTTGTTGAAGATACCTTCGGCGTCCGCATCGAAGATACCGAACTGAATTCCCAGACCTTTGACACGTTGAACCAGCTCTCCGCTTTGATCGATTCCCGCAAAGTATGACCACCTTCTCCGAGCGTTTGAGGAGTCTCCACGCGCAGGACCCCGAGCGGATTGCTATTTACTTGCAGCAGGCGGGCCGCGACGACGTGCCTATCAGCTTCCACCAGTTGATGTGTGGCGCGGTGGCCTGTGCGCGCACCTACGCCCGTGAGGGACTCCAATCTGGCGAAGTCGTGGTGCTGATCCTCCAGCATGGCGAGGATTTGATCTACGCTTTCTGGGGCGCCATCCTGCATGGTGCGATCCCCTCGATCATGCCTTTTCTGACCGAGAAGCTCTCGCCCGAGCGTTACCGCGCCGACCTGACCGCTCTGGTCTCGGTCACGCGCCCTGCGGGGATCGTGACCTACCCCGAGTTCGAGACCGAGGTCCATTCGGCGCTCAATGCCGATAGCTCGGTCCGTATCGTGGTGACCACCGACCGCCTGGAGCCGCAAGCGGATCCCGATTTCGAGGCGCTTTCTGGCTTTCAGCGCCAGCCCACCGATATTGTCCTGCTCCAGCATTCCTCTGGCACGACGGGTCTGCAAAAGGGCGTAGCCCTCGCGCATCAGGCGGTCTTCAATCAGCTCAATGCCTACAGCGCCGCTCTGAGTCTCAACGCGGACGATGTGGTCGTCTCCTGGCTGCCGCTCTACCACGACATGGGCCTGATCGCGGGTTTCCTGATGCCGATTCTGTCAGGTATCACGCTCGTTTTGAGTTCCCCGTTCGACTGGGTGCGTGCACCTTACAAGCTGATGCATTCGGTGACCAAGTATAAGGGTACGCTGTCCTGGCTGCCCAATTTTGCTTACAACTTCTGCGCGCAGAAGATCCGCGAGCGTAATCTCGAAGGCGTGGACCTTTCGACTTGGCGTGCGATCATCAACTGCTCCGAACCTGTCCGCTGGGAGAGTCATCAGGCCTTCTACGAGAAATTCAAGCCCTATGGTCTGCGCCATGAGGCCCTGCAGGCTTCCTACGCGATGGCGGAAAACGTCTTTGGCGTGACCCAATCGGATTTGTCGAAGCCGCCCGCGGTCGAGGGGATCGACCGCGAGGCCTTTATGGTCGAGCGCGTGGCCAAGGTTCCCTTCGATGGCCGTCCCGCGATGAAGATGATGTCCTCGGGGAAGCCACTCTCCAATACACGCGTCCGTGTGGTGAATGAGAAGGGCGAGGACCTGCCCGAACGTGTCATCGGTGAGCTTGTCCTGCAAAGCGACTGTATGTTGACCGAGTATTACAACCGCCCTGATGCCACCGAAAAGGCGCTGATCGGCGGCTGGTATTACACGGGCGATTATGGTTATGTCTCGCAGGGTGAGGTCTTCGTCTCGGGCCGCAAAAAAGACATGATTATCGTCGGCGGCAAGAACGTATATCCGCAGGAGATCGGAAGAGCACACGTCTGAACTCCAGTCACGAGTGGATATCT
>CALFXA010000266.1 GCA_937928015.1 uncultured Anaerolineales bacterium
CGCCTGCGGAACCACCCCTACTGCTGCCCCCACCCAGGCCCCAGAACAAACGGAAGCCCCCGCCGCTACTGAAGCTGCCACCGAAGCGGCCGTGACCGAAGCCCCCGCCGAACCCTTCACCTTTGGCATCCTGCTGGTCGGCGCGCATAATGACCAGGGCTGGAGCCAGGCTCACTACGATGCGGGCCAGTATGTTGAACAGAACATCCCCGGCTCGAAGATGCTCTGCCTTGAGAATGTGTACTCGGGCTCCCCGTCCTATCCTGGACAGACCGCTTCCCAGCTTGCGGAGCAGTTGGTTTCCCAGGGCGCGAAGCTGGTCATCTTTAACTCGGACGACATGAAGGATGAGGCCCTGAAGTTTGCCCAGGCTCACCCTGAGATCTACGTCCTCGGCCCGTCCATGGACTGGACCTGGAAAGATGGCAAGAATTATCAGGAATCGGCCAACCAGATCGACATCATGGGCCGCATGGAATACGGCAAGATGATGGCTGGCTGCGCCGCCGCCCTGACCACCAAGACCGGTCAAATCGGCTACCTCGGCCCGCTGATCAACGACGAGACCCGCCGCCTGGCCTCCTCGGCCTACCTCGGCGCCAAGTATTGCTGGACCAACATCCTCGGCAAGAATGCCGCCGACCTGAAGTTCAAGGTCACCTGGATCGGCTTCTGGTTTAACATCCCAGGCGTCACCTCCGACCCGAGCCAGGTCGCCGATGACTTCTTCAACAGCGGCTACGATGTCGTCCTCTCCGGTATTGACACCACCGAAGCCCTGGTCGAAGCCAAGAAGATGAACGACGCTGGCAAGGACACCTACGCGGTTGCGTACGACGCTCCGGGCAACTGCGATGTCGCGCCCGAGGTCTGCCTGGGCGTGCCGTACTTTAACTGGGGTCCCGCCTACCTCGCCGCGATCAAGTCCGCCCAAGACGGCTCGTGGAAGGAAGGCTTCCAGTGGAACGCCCCCGACTGGACTGACATCAACAACAAAGACACCAGCGCCGTTGGCTTTGCCAAGGGTCAGGGCCTGGGTGCCGATGCCTCCGCCAACCTCGACAAGTTCATTGCTGAACTGGCGGGCGGCCTGAACCTGTGGACGGGTCCCATCAACCTGCAGGATGGCACCGTCTATATCGCCGATGGCGCCGTCGCCACCGACCAGGAAATCTGGTACCTCCCGCAACTGCTCGAAGGTATGGAAGGCCAGAGCGTTTCCCAGTAAAACACGCATGTGTTATGGGGGAAGGCTAATGCCTTCCCCCTTTTCGTATCTCGAAATCTTCCTGATAAGGATGGCTCATGAGAGTCGAACTTCGCAACATCCATAAATACTTTGGCAAGAACCATGCCAACGCGGGCATCAACCTGGATATTCCGTCTGGAACCATTCAGGGGATTCTGGGGGAGAACGGCGCTGGCAAGAGCACTCTTATGAAAATACTCTCCGGGTATTTTTATGCCGATAGCGGCGAGATCATTTTGGATGGAAAGGCCATCACCATCTCCTCGCCCTCAGATTCCATCAAACACGGGATCGGGATGCTGCACCAAGATCCGCTGGATTTTCCGCCGATGCGCCTGCTGGATAATTTCCTGCTGGGCCGTGAGGGCGGCTTGTTCCCAGATCGAAAAACGGTGGCGCGGGACATCCAAACCCTGGCCGCCCAGTTTAATTTCTCTCTCGACCCCGAAGCGTACGTCGATACTCTCACTGTGGGGGAACGACAGCAACTTGAAATCTTACGACTGCTTTGGCTGGGTGCGCGGGTTCTGATCCTCGATGAACCCACCACCGGCATCAGCGCCAGTCAGAAAGCGAAGCTCTTCGAGACGCTCCGCACGCTGGCCAGCCAGGGCAAGACGATTATTTTTGTTTCTCATAAATTGGAAGATGTTGAAGTTCTTTGTCATAAGGTGGCGGTCCTGCGCAGCGGACAGTTGATCGGCGAAACCCCTGTGCCCTTCGACCATAAGAAGATGGTGGAGATGATGTTCGGGAAGGAGATCTCGCTCGGAGATCGCTATCCCTTGAATGCAGGAGGCAAGGTCCTCGAATTGAAAGACCTTGCGGTCGAAGATGTGCGCCTGCGCATGGAAGACATCCAACTCGACTTGCATGGCGGAGAGGTGATCGGCCTGGCAGGCATGGAGGGCAGCGGACAAGGCCCCTTCATCCGCGCCTGCTCCGGGCTGATGCGCCCCGTCAATGGGCGGGTGCAGGTCAACGGCCACGACCTGACGGGCAAGTCCTATCACATCTTCAAGCGGCACGGCGTGTCCTTCCTGCCCGCCTCCCGCATGGAAGAGGGCCTGGTGCCCGGTTTGACCCTCACCGAGCATTTCGTCCTGGCTGAAAAGACTCAAGGCGTATTCATCGACCATGTCAGGGGTACCAAACTGGCTGAGGAGCGTATCGTTTCCTTCAACATTCGCGGCACACCCGTCAGCACGGTCGAGTCGCTTTCGGGCGGAAACCAGCAGCGGGCGTTGTTGGCCCTGCTCCAGACTCCGCTTTCGCTGATTCTGTTGGAGCATCCCACCCGCGGTCTGGACATCGAATCGACCATTTACATCTGGAGCAAGCTCAAGGAACGTTGCAAGCAGGGCACGTCCATCATTTTTGTGTCCTCCGACCTGGAAGAAATTCTGCAATACAGCGACCGTGTCATGGTCTTCTTCAGCGGCAAGGTCACTCCGCCTCTGGATGTTGCCACGCTGACGACCGAAAAGCTTGGACAGTTGATCGGCGGCTCGGGCTGGAATAATCTGAACTCGGGAAAGAGCCTATGAAAAAGAATGTTTGGGTCAATATCGGATTTCAAGCGGGTGCGCTGGTCCTTGCTCTGCTGATCACCACGCTGATCCTGATTGCCGCGGGTGCGCCGCCGCTCAAGGCCTATGGCAGCATCTTGAACGGCGCCTTTGGCTCCTCGAACAATATCGTGGCCGTGCTCATCACCTGGTCTCCCCTGCTGCTCACCACCGCGGGAGTGTTGATCACCTTCTCGGCGGGTCTGTGGAATATCGGCGTGGAAGGTCAGATGACCCTGGGCGCGATCTTCGCCACCTGGATGCTGCGCATGCTTCAGGATAGCAGCCTGCCGCCCGCGCTGATCATTATCCTGGGCATTCTGTGGGGGATGGTGGGCGGCGCATTGTGGGCATCTCTGGCGGGTGCGTTGAAGACCTTCGGCGGCGTGAATGAGATATTCGGCGGCCTGGGCCTTAACTTCGTCTCCACCGCGTTGACCATCTACCTGGTTTTTGGCCCGTGGAAGATCGGAAGAGCACACGTCTGAACT
>CALFXA010000267.1 GCA_937928015.1 uncultured Anaerolineales bacterium
GCTGGAGTTCCACCAGTTGGCGGATATGTAGGTTGTCGTGCGCGATCCAGCAGGCGAACATCTCGCCCGCTGAGAAGGGACCAAACTCCGAGTCGCAGGTGGTGTCCCAATTCACATCCACCAAGTCGATCAACCAATCCAGTGACTTGCGGCGTTCTTCGAAAAAATTGATCTTGACCTCTTCGAAGTCTTGTTCGTTGTATCTGCGGGCTGTGATCCAGCCCTGTGGATCGATCTTGGCCCACTCCCGATTTTGCGGGTGCAGGATGAAGTCTAGGTGTTCGCGGAAATCCTCGCGCTCCTCGTCGTGCAGGTGACACATCACCTCGAGGATCGACCAGTCCTCGGTTGTGGGTCTGATCTGCGCTTCGGCCTGGGACAAGTTTGCGGTCAGGGCGCGGATGATCTCCGTGCTGTTGACCATTTCCTGATAGTACTCCGAGAACTTCACAGCGGCCTCGCTTTCTACTCTTCGAATGTGCCGACAATCCTCAAAATGTCAAAACCTTCTGCAAAGGGAATCTCTGCCAGCGCGCCGTGGCGGACCATGATCGAGCGCGTCAACTCGGCGTTGAAATAATACTTGTCGCGGTAGGTCTCATACTGTGAGAGCGCCTCGATCTTTTTGTTCACACTTTCTTCCGAGACCTCGACCAGGAAGTGCGGGAAGAATCCGTACGAGGAGCGCACCACGTCGAAGCCCAGCACCGTGATGCCGCGGAAGGCGCGCAGGGCCTCGTCAGTCATGGTGTTGTGGTCCTGGTGGATGTCGTGCTGCGAGTGGACGAAGATCAGGTCGGGCTTGAAGTCCTTGCGCAGCTTCAAGAAATATTCGAGAATCTCCTGGCGCGAATCGGGGAAGACACGCGTCGTGAACGGACCGAAGACCACCTTCTTGGCGGGAACCCCCAGCACTGCCATGGACTTGAGATGTTCGTCCTTGACTTTCTTCAGGTCGGGGTTCTTTTGGTTGTCCGAGAGCGTTACACACAGCACCTCGGTCTTGTCCACGATCTGATACAGCAAGGCACCGCATCCCAACTCGATGTCATCGGGATGCGCGCCGAGGAAGAGGACACGTTTGCCGTAGAAATTCATTGTGTGTCTCATAGGGGTGGGAGGCCTCCCGTCCCTACAATTGATTTACTTCGTCGCCAGGATGCCGCCGACGACCTTGGTCATCACCAGTTTGCCATCGCGGTCGAACCACTTCTGAGCCACGGCCTGGATCTTGCCGATCAGGGCTTCGTACTCATCCTTGCCGTTGAACATCGAGGTCCACAGTTTGCGGTCCTCGCCCAGCGAGGCGCGCACGTACTCGATGAACGGGGCCACCTCGGGGAAGGTCAGGTGATTCTCGAACTTGTGCAGTTTGGTTTTGGCGAAGATGTGGTCGATGGTGTTGAAGATGTCGCCCTTGAAGCGGCTGGAGCCTGGCATGGGCGGGATGGTCTTGTCGGTGGCTTCCTTGATGATGTCGTAGAACATCTGCTTGTTCTCGGGCAGCGGACCCGAGACGAACAGGCGTCCGCCTGGCTTGAGCACGCGATGCGCTTCGCTAAAGGTAAACTGCAAATCCGAAGCGTAATAGATCGCGAAGGCGCTGGTGCACAGGTCGAAGGTGTTGTCGGAAAAGTTGAATGGCTTGTTGAAGTCGAGGAACTGGAAGTCGATGTCCGCGCCGACTTGTTGATTCTTCTCGCGCGCCTTGCCGAGCAGCTCTTCCGAGAAGTCGCCGCCTGTGATCTTCGCGCCGCCACGGGTGTATTCGTTAAATAAAAAGCACAGTTTGCCCGCGCCACAGCCCACGTCGAGGATGTCCATGCCCGCCTGTGGCTTGAGCAGGTCGTTGGTCCAGACGTCGATATTGGCCGAACCATATTTTTCGTGGATGTCGATGCGAGTCAGAAGGTCCTTGCTGGGTTCCTGGTATTTGATTTGCATGGGTCTCTCCTTGTTGAGTGTAATTGGATTATAAACGGAGCAATTCCAAAATTCAAGTGTTGAATTTTGGAATTGCTTTCCCTGTTTTGGATTTTACGAGTCGGGGAGTTTCAAAACCTATCGCAATTTTTCCTGTGCAAACTCTTCGATCAGCAAGCAAGCGGCGGATAATGCTGCCTCGACCTCGGGGCTGAGTCCCGCGCCGAGGTCCATTTGGCCTGCCTCGATGCCGATCAAGTGGATGGGGGGCAGGGTCAGCCTGAGTTGCTGGGCCAGGCTCAGGGTCTCGGCTACGCCCCAGCCATGGGCCGAGTTGGACTCCGCTGAAAAGGCAGCCAGTTCCTCAGGACCGATTCGGTGAACGGTCCCGACTTTCACGCCGCTTTGGACCGCATCCACCAACAAAACGGAATCCGCCCCCTCGAATAAATCCAGCAGGCCAAGGCCAGGCAACTCACAAACCCCCACCTGGACCTCGGGCCTGCTGGCCGTTTCGTTGAATTTCTCCCGCCATCGGCGGATGGCTTCCAGCCCCACGGCGTCGTCGCCGCGAAAACTCTGACCAATGCCGATGATGGTTATTTTGTGCATCCTGAAATTCTACCAAAGAGCCAGTCATCTTGTGGCTGGCTCTTGATTTACTTTATACGTTTTCGACTTTCAGCTTGAGGAAGTGCGTGGCGCACGAGATGCATGGGTCATACGCGCGGACCAGATGTTCGGCGGTCAGCGTGGCCTCTTCGTGCGGCATCTCCACGATCTTGGGTGCCAGCGCGAACAGGTCCGCTTCGATGCGCGGCAGGTTCTGTGCGGTGGGTGGTGTGATCTTGGCAAACGTGACCAGGCCCTGATCGTCGATCTTGTAGCGGTGATAGAGCAATCCGCGCGGGGCCTCGGTGGCACCTGTGCCTTCGCCAGCCTTTAATTTCAAGTTGACGTAGGAGCGACCCTCGGGTTTGTAGGCATTGATCAGTTGAATGGCCTCTTCATAGAAGTGGACCAACTCGATGGCACGCGCCAGCAGCGACTTGTACGGATTCTTGAGCGGCAGTTCGACGCCCGTGTCCTTGAGGGCCTGTTTGGCGGCGGGGGACAATTGCTGGTTGTTGAGGTTCAGGCGGGCCAGCGGACCGACCAGGTAGGTGCTGCCGTCCACGGTATGGCTGTGCAGGGCGTTCGAATGCTTGACGTGTTCCTCGATATAGCCGTTCTCGTACTCGGGGATGGTCAGTACGCGGCCCTTCGAGGAAAGCACCTCGCCTTCGATGACGCCGTATTCGTTGGGATGGTGCAGCGCCACGAACTCGTAGTCGATCTCCAGGTCGGGATAAGGCAGCGTGGCGGCCCACTTGGCGCATTCGATGGAAGCGGCCAGACCCCATTCGAGGTCGGGCAGCAGGGCCTTGAGGTCCGCGGCCTTGGGCCAG
>CALFXA010000268.1 GCA_937928015.1 uncultured Anaerolineales bacterium
CAGTGATCTGCGGCGTGCCGGTCGAGGCGTTGATCCCATCATAGGTCTTCGTGTCACTCGCGGCGGTGACTTCGACCGCACGGATGGTGATCTCGCCGGTGGTGTCTTCGACGAAGGTCACGACGTAGTTATCGCCGTTGTTGCCGTCGCTGACAGAACCCGCCGGGGTGAGGGTCTTGCCGGTGCCAACGTTCTTGTCTTCGAACGACTGGCTGAAGGAGGCGGTATCGCCGGAGGCCAGGCCGCCGCTGGTGATCTGCGGAGTGGCGCTCGAGCTGTTGTCGCCGTCGTATTCCTTTGTGTCGGTCACAGCGGTGACGGTGATGGCGCGGGCCGTGATAGAGCCGGTGCTGTCATCCACGAAGGTGATGGTGTAGTTCAGGCCGCCGTTCCCGTCGTCGATGGCGCCGGCCGGGGTGAGGGTCTTGCCGGTACCGACATTCTTGGTGTCGAAGGCCTGCGACCAGGTGGCGGTGTCGCTGCTGAAGAGTTGTCCGCCGGTGATCTGCGGAGCGCCAGCCGAGGCGGTGCTGCCGTCGTATTCCTTCGAGTCGCTGACAGCGGTGACTTCGATGCCGGCGGCGGTGATAGCACCGGTCGTGTCATCCACGAAGGTGACGTTGTAGTTCTGGCCGCCGTTGCCGTCGTTGATGGTGGAAGGGATGGCGCTCAGGGTCTTGCCGGTGCCGACATTCCTGTCGTCGAAGATCTGGACCAGGCTGGCGGTATCGCCGCTGACCAGTGCGCCGCTGGTGATCTGCGGGGCGACGGAGGAGGCATCGGTGCCGTCATAAGCACGATCGTCGTGTTGGGCGGTGATGGTCAGGTCGACCTGGTTGATGATGAGCACGCCATCCACGAAGGAGATGTCGTAGTTGGAGGAAGTCAGGCCACCGGGCGTGATGTCGTAGGTGCCCGCGTCGACCGCGCCCTGCGAGGAGCCGCTGTAGACCAGCGTGCCGCCCAGGACGGACTCGTCTTCGCCGGTGATGAAGCCGCTGTAGACCACGCCGGCGCCGCCGCTGTAGGCGACCTTGTCGTAGGTCTTGCTGTCGTTGTTGGCGGTGATGGTCAGGGCCTTCTGGTTGATGGTGAAGACGGCGGTGTTGGAAGTGATGTCGTAATTGCCAAGCACACCGGCCGGGTCGAGTGTGGCGCTGATGGTATAGGTGTTGACATCCTCGCCCGCCACACGACTATAGGTGGCGGTGATGCCATCCGCCGGCAGGAAGCCGCTCAGGGTGCCGCTGAGGGCTGGATCCGCATCGCCATAGGTCTTGGAGGCGGCGTCCGGGGTCACCGAGGCAACCTTCTTGTTGATGGTGAAGTCCGCGGTGCTGGAGGTGATGTCGTAGTTGTCGAGTACACCCGCCGGGCTGAGGGTGGCACTGATGGTGTACGGGCTGCCTGCGACGGTCTCGCCGGCAGTGCGGCTATAGGTGGAAGTGACACTGTCGGCTGGCAGGAAGCCGGTCAACACGCCGGTCAGGGTCGGGTCACTGTCGCCGTAGGTTTTGGAGGCAGCATCCGGGGTGACCGAGGCAGCCTTCTTGTTGATGGTGAAGTTGGCGGTGTCGTAGGTGATGTTGTAATTACCGAGCACGCCGCTCGGGCTGAGTGTGGCGCTGATGGTGTACGGGCCACCAAGGACGGTCTCACCGGCGGTGCGACTGTAGGTGGCGGTGACGCCATCCGCCGGCAGGAAGCCGGTCAAGGTGCCGCTGAAGGTCGGGTCAACATCGCCATAGGTCTTGGAGGCGGCGTTCGGGGTGACCGAAGCAGTCTTCTGGTTGATGGTGAAGTTCGCGGTGTTGTAGGTGATGCTGTAGTTGTCGAGCACGCCGCTCGGGCTGAGTGTGGCGCTGATGGTGTACGGTCCGCCGAGGACGGTCTCGCCGGCCACGCGGCTGTAGGTGGCGCTGACGCTGTCGCCGGCCAGGAAGCCGGTTAGAGTGCCACTGAAGGCCGGGTCCGCGTCGCCGTAGGTCTTGGAGGCGATGTTCGGGGTGACCGAGGCGGCCTTCTTGTTGACGGTCTGCGTGATGGCCGAGGAGGTGCTGGTGCCGAAGGTGGCGTTGCCCAGGAACTTGGCCGTGATGGAGTGCGTGCCGGCGCCCGTTGCAGTGAGAGCCGCAGTGCTGTATGTGGCCTGGCCGGCACTTGTGGCGCCGGTGCCGATCAGGGTCGCGCCGTCGTAGAACTCGACCGTCACACCGTTGGTGGGCGTGGGGCTGACGGTGGCTGTGAAGGTCACGCTGGTGCCGTAGGTGGAGGGGTTGAGGTTCGAGGCCACCGTGGTGGTGGTGGAGGTGACATGCGGGGTCTCAGATACGGCTAGGATCCCACTAGGACCAGTTCCGGCGACATTAGCTGTGTTGCCATAGTACACTCTCTTGGAAGTCGATGTACCTGAAATAGCTCGGATCTTAATGCCCAGCTTGCTGCCAGCCGGAACAGTGGCAGATTGTCCACTTAAATTCAGGGTGAAGTCGCTGTTGACGTTGTCATTAACCGTCTGAGTTACTTCTGCCCCACTAAAGTTGGTGACTGTACCCGTCGTGGGGTTCACGTACACCAGTTGAATACCGGCGACCCAAGACTGAGTTCCGGGACCACTCGCTTCGCGCAGGCGAATTGTGAGGGTGGTCCCTGTTACATCGGTATCGACCGTATAGGCTGTATTGAACCAAACATCCACTAATGCGCCAGTTCCCGAAAGACGGACGCTCTCGGAGGCACAGGTGGAAGCGGTTGTATCCATCAGGGTGATGACGGCAGTCGAGCCGTTGGCGTTACAGGCCGGGTCATTCGTGGTGATGCTTGCTGCAACGGCAGTACCGTTGTTCACCTGGAAATAATAAGTTGCCGCCGCAGCGGAAGCGCTCTGCGTCGGCATGGCCGCCAGAAGCAGCGCGGCGATCATCAACGCTGCCAGGGCCTGGGTCCAAAAAGTTTTGGCGAAATTGGTTTTCATGGTTTTCCTTGTTTATGAATGGGCTGGTCGGTCAAAGTCCCCGCCAGCAGGGAACATCAAAAAATGAAATGAAAGGGTGGTTGTTCCTGGGCCTCCTTGTAGGGTGGGGCAGGGCGCAAATGATGTTGGGAATAATGCGGGCGCGTCCAGCTGTGTAGCGCATTCTCTGGTTTATTTGGGAAGCAGGGTGCCGGTCCCCACCTTGAGGACCACGGACGCCTTGCGCAAGTTGCTCAGATAAATATCGTTGTCGTTGAAGCTGTCGAAATTTTCGTACTCGCCGCGCCAGATCTTGAGCGCGGTCGGCTCGCTGCAGCCCAGTTTGCGCATCTCGCCTACGAACTCGTCCACCGACATGTTCATGCGGGCTGCCAGCTCCTGTACTCTGCTCAATGCCATGTCTTCTCCTTGGTTCAACATAAAAAAGTCTCTCGGAAAGAATTTTTTAATTTGATTTGAAAATTCATTTAAAATCTGGACAAAAAAAATAAACAAACCTACCTTTCAAAATTGTAATTAAATCCAATTTCATTGTAGGCTAACAAATTTGTTAAGTCAATAGGGATTCATTGCAGAATCTGCACTGGATTTGACTGGACAACCTGGGTTGACTCCTCCCTGAGCGGAGCCGCGCGCACCCCTTGAATCAGTCGAGATCAAGGTTGCGCGGCGTAGTCGAAGGGCGGGATCCTGACAAACGGGCCCTTTCGACTGCGCTCGATGGCAGCCCCACCCCATCCTGCTCCCAACGAACCTGCAAACTCACCTAACTGAACCGTTAAGGTCAACTCCTTGCGAAGCGGCTATAATGTCAGCGTATCTGAAAACCGAAACGGCAAACCCGGCGAAAGCCGGCGACGCAAAGCCAACGGGTCTACCACTGCAAAGCAGTCACGATTGCCAGGCCGCCGAAGAGTCAATTTCATCCTCCTTTCTTTTGGCGAACCTGGGAATGATTCCAAGGTTCGCCATTTGTTTTCAGAGCACCTTCACAAGCACGCACCGATAATGGCAAACCCGGCGAAAGCCGGGGACGCAAAGCCAACGGGTCTACCGCTGCGAAAGCAGCCACGATTGCCAGGCCGCCGAAGATTCATCCTTCTTGTATTGCATCTTCCCTCTTAAGGCGGACTGGCGTTAACCAGTCCGCTTTTTTGTTTTTCCGCACCTTAACCAGTTCGTACCGATAAGGGCAAACCCGGCGAAAGCCGGCGACGCAAAGCCAACGGGTCTACCGCTGCGAAAGCAGCCACGATTGCCAGGCCGCCGAAAACGATACGCGCTCTTTGCGCGCCGTGAATGGCCGTATTGGACCTGCAAACGCCGGGTGCCCTTGTCACAGGAGAGAACGACAATGGCATCCAAATTCACTTATAAGATCATCAATTTTGCACTGGCCTTCACCCTCTGCCTCGCCGCCCTGCCCACCCTCAACGCTCATGCTGCACCGGCCGCCCAATCCACCCTCAAAGAACACCACCTCAAGTTCTACCTGGACCCGGCCCTGGTCCCCGACCTGGCCTTTGCCCGCACAGTCTTGCCCAAATACGTAGCCGACATGAACCTGATCCTGGCCAAGAACACCGATCGCCGCCTGGTCTTCGACCCCGCCACCGACATCATCCTGGCCACCTCCGAGCCGCACTCCAACTCGGCCGTCCCGCCCATGCCGGTCTCGGGCTTCGAGATCTGGGCCTATGCCGTCCGTACCACCAACGTCCTCTCCTACGGCGGGTATGCCGGCATCGACGATAGCGGCGCGGGCGTGCTGGCCGGCCTCAAGTGGACCCGCCTGTATGACCCCGAAACCCTCAGGCCGTCTGAGGTGCCCGATTACTGGACGCAGATCAATAACATGCTGCATGAGGTAGGCCACGTTTTCGGCGCCGCCCTGGGCGAATACTACAATCTGATCACCGTCCACGACACCACCGGCCTGGAGCCCAAACTGGATGTCAGTGCCTACAACCCCTCCGACCTCTATTGGAGCGACAAACCCGACTTTGTGACCGACCCCATGTTGTGGAACCTCTCCCGCGATAACGGCTACGCCGTCTTCACCGACCGCGCCAGCCTGCTCAACACCGTGCGCTACTCCGCGCTGACTGCCGCCCTGATAAACGGCGATTACCGTAACAGCGCCCCCACCGTCGACCTGAACAACATCCAGGTCAACGTGGTGGATGCCCAGGGCCAGCCCATCGAAGGCGCACAGGTCAAGGCTTGGACCGTGATGAGCACCTCGCCGAATCAGACCTCCGTCCTGGCCGATCTCTCCACTGATGCCGACGGCTACACGTCCTTCTCTTGGGGTGCGGCGAACAACCCGCACAATGTGTATGACTCTTTGCGCTTGGTCAAGGTCTACAAGGATGGCCTCATGGCCCAGGCCCGTTTTGTCTCCATCTTCGACGCCGACATCGTCCGCCTGGTGAATGGCATCGACACGCTGACCCTCACCTTCCAGATGCAACCCGTCCCACCCACCCCCTCCTTCGGCGACGTCTCCACCGACTACTTCGCCTGGACCTACATCGAGGACTTGTACGCGGCTCGCGTGACCGGTGGCTGCTCCACCGCCCCATTACTTTACTGTCCGAACCAACCTGTCACGCGCGACCAGATGGCCGTTTTCCTTGAACGCGGTATCCACGGCTCCGACTTTGTCCCCCCCGCCGTTTCTTCCAGCTTTGGTGACACCTCGGGCAGTTGGGCCTCCGCCTGGATCGAGGCCCTGGCCGCGGATGGCATTACCGGCGGATGCGGGGACGGCAACTACTGCCCGAATGTGTACGTCACCCGCGCGCAGATGGCTGTCTTCCTTCTGCGTGCCATGCACGGCGCGGACTACACCCCCGCTCCCGCCACCGGTGCCGTTTTTGCCGACGTCTCCGCCGATTACTGGTCCGCTGCCTGGATCGAACAACTGGCCGCCGAAGGCATCACTGGCGGATGCGGTAACGGCAATTTCTGTCCCAATGCACCCGTCACCCGCGCGCAGATGGCTGTCTTCCTTGTAAAAACGTTCGCACTGCAATAACGTGCGCGTTCTCCTCAGATGCAACTGCCCTGGCCGCATTCCAGGGCAGTTGCGCTTAACACGTCATTGCGAGGGCGATGTTCTTTCGCCCGAAGCAATCTCAGGGAATAAAGTGCAAGTCTGGTATGGGGAGATTGCTTCGTAGGGAAGAACGCCCTCCTCGCAATAACAGGGCCTTACTGATTCTTCACCGTCACCTGGATGACTGCCGTCTCCACCCGTTGATCGACGTACACCACCACCAGTTGCACCGCGTACAACCCATTCAGTCCGCTGGTGTCCCACTCAGCCAGCAGACCGTTCTCGATCGGCGTCGACATGTCCGTGCCGACCTGGATCCACGCGCTGGGATTCAAGCCCTGGCCGACCTGTACGCGGTAATAGGCAAAGTCCGTGCCCGAGGCGGTGCCGACGATCTTGACCTTGCCGTTCACATCCGCAAAGAGGGCGGGCGCGGTGATATTGACTTCGGGATTCACCCTGGGCGGCTGGATGGCGTCATACGAACTGGGCGGCTGGGGCAGCCCGGTGCTTTGCGCCCAGGCCTGTGCCTCGGGCGGGACGATCAGGTACACGCGCTTCTCCACGAATTGTGGCGGTGTGAAGACCGTCGCCAGGAAACCCGTCTCGCGATTGACCTGGTAGGCGCGATACAACGAATCGAGTTGGTTCGGCTCGCTTCCGTTCAGGAAGACCTCGCTAACGATGTTGGGACAATCGACGGTGGGCAACAGCCCCGAAGGGTCGCACACGTCCATGACCGATACACCCTGCGGGATGGTCCAGCCGTCGCGCGGTTGTCCCTGGCTGGCAAGCTGCATCAACGCATTCCACAACGCGATGGGCAAGCGCGGCGAGAGACGCGCGCCCTCGGCGCGTGCACCCGTCCAGGTGGCCACGACGCGCGTCGGCGTGTAGCCCACGGCCCATACATCCTGCCCGTCGACGGTCTGCCCGACCTTGGCGCCCACGGGCCGCCCGATTTCGAAGGCATTCGGGCTGCCCAGGCTCGGCCAGCGCGCGGGTTCGTCGCTCAGGGCATTGGTGACGAGATAAGTCAGCCCGGGCGAAACCACAGGCCGCGCCTGCGGAGCAGACCAATCCAGCCAGATGGCGTGGTCCGCAGACTCCACTCTCAGCACCGCCGACGGCTCGAAGGACGGGCCGATCTCCTGCCCATAATACACGCCCCCTTCCCCCAGCACACCGTACGCGCCCGCGATCTCCAGCAGGCGCAGCGGCTGTTCTAGTGCGAGGCCGAATGACTCGACCGTCTTGGTGACGCTTTCCGTGCCCATCTGTTGCAACACGGTCTCGGCGGGCACGCGGTAGTCGTTGGCGAGTGCGTTGCGCAGCCGCAGCGGACCGTGGAACTGTCCGTCATAGTTCTGGACACTGACCTGCCCGGGGATGTCCCAGACTAATGTGGCGGGACCCAGTCCGCGGGCGAAGCCCGTCAAATAGACGAAAGGCGTCAGCAGGGATCCCGGGTTGTGTGCCGCCACGAGAGGCGTTTCTTGCCCCTTGAGCGTCTCGCCCACCAGCGCCAGCACCTGCCCCGTGCTCGGGTCGAGGATCACCGCGCTGGACGAGGCTTCGGTCAGCGCCGCGCCCGGCGGCAGGGACGGCAACAGCCCCGCCGCGTCACAGGCGGCTTCGGGCAGGCCCTCCAGCCGCGCGGCGTAGGCGGCGGTGACGCACGAGGCGCTTTGTTGCAGGTTGTAGTCGAGGGTGGTGTAAATGGTCAGACCGCCGCGCTCGATTCGGTCGCGGCTGAAACGGGAGTCCAATTGGGCCAGGACCAGATTCACGAAGGCGGCGGCAGGCTCGGGCGCGGACTCGGGCGGAGCGGCCAATCGAACGGATTCGCTCAACGCGGCGTCCGCTTCCTTCGCGCTGACCAGTCCCGCATCCTTCATCTGCGCGATGATCTCGCGCCCGCGCTGCAGGGCGGCCTCGGGCGCATCCAGCGGATTCAGGCTGGGCGTGCCCATCACGCCGGCCAGGATGGCGGATTCCATCAGCGTGAGTTCGCTGGCGGACTTGCCAAAGTACAACTGCGCCGCCGACTCGACCCCGAAGGCGTAGCGGCCAAAGTGCGCGGAATTGAGAGTCCATTCGAGGATTTGCGCGCGGCCAAAGTGCGCGGTGATCTGCGCGGCCAGCAGACGTTCGCGCAGGGCGCGGCGGGCGCTGGGCGGCTCGTCGAAGAGCAGCAAGTCGGAGACGAGGCGTTGGGCCAGCGTGGGATGCGAGGCGGGGTCCTGCCAGCCTTCGAGCGAATAACCTGGATTCTTCCAAAAGGTGGGATCGTCGAGCAACACCACGGCCTCGGCCAGCGCAGACGGGATGTGCTGCGGGTTGTTCTCGTCGAGCGCCACGTAACCGCGCGGAGAATCATCGGGCGCGAAGGAGGCCAGCAAGTGTTCGCCCGTGCGGTCGTAGATGCGCGTAGGCTGCAACAGGAGTCCGCTGGGCGGGTTGAGCAGGCGCGGCAACAGTTCGAGCGAGGGCAGGTCGCGGGTCAGGTCGGCGTAGGCCAGCGCGCTGACCACGATCAGCGCGGCCAGCACCAGCGATAGGATCATCCCCACGCTGAGGATGACGCTGCGCGAACGTCCTTCCGATTTGCGGAATTTGGCGAGGCGGCGTTCGCGTCGCGAACGGAGGATGGGGCGGAGTTCCTGCATGGGATAATTAAACCACAGTTGAAGTGGAGAAACTCAAGTTTTGTAGGACGGAGGCGGAAACAGGGAACTGTTATATTCTCAATCTGCGTCTAAAACATATCTATTTCATGAAAGTATAATTTTGAACCAACTTGCGACACGATTGGAGGTAACCATGAATCGCAAACGAAACTGGTCCCTTTCATTATTTGCAGTACTTACATTAATCTTGGCAAGTTGTTCGCCATTGATGCCTGCGGCCTACCCTGAGCCAGCCACATCCACAGAGAGTATTCGGCCCTATAAGACCAGAACCGTGCTGCCAACCATCTGGCCTACCAAAACGCCATTTCCCACGGCGGATCGCGAGTACCCCATTCCCAACCTGCCGCCCAAGGCCTGGCCCGAATTTTCAGGTGAATATACATACTCAAATATAGACATCTCGGAGAATGGCTTTCTCAAATATGGTTTTCGATATCCACCGGGCTGGTATTTGTACCCTGGCTCTACCATCAGCGCACCGGGATTAGAGGGAGAGACATACATCCAAAATTTTGAGCGAATTGGCATGGATTGGTGGTACGAACCTCAATCTGTTGGAACCGTCAAAATATCCCTTTATGCCCTGCCATGTAAGATCGTTGAGGAGGGCTGTCTCACCAATATCCCTGAGTTTGCGCCTGGCTTGCCTGGCACTCGTGCGGTCGAAAAGCGTGAAGATTGGACTGTTTGGGAAATATCTTTATATACAAAATACTTTAGGATCTCTCTTGCTGGGTATATGCCAGGCAACCCCGCAGGCAATGCCGCCCTTATTGAAGTTTTGGATGAAATTCCATCCACATTTGTAGTCCACGATGAGAGTATGTCTTCTCCCGTAGAGACCTCCACTCCATGATCTACCTATCCAGTGTACATGCCGTCAGTGCATCCAAAAGCAAATTTTTTGTTTGCATATAAAAATATTTTCCGCAGAAAATGGGGGCTAATCGTCTTCCAATACATCCGCCAGCCACTCGAACAGATTGGTCTTTTTCTCCAGCGTGTCACCGTGGACTGCGCCGTTCTGGCCGTTGATCAGCACCAGGTGGTCTTTGCCGCCCTGGCGAATCTCGGTCATCCACACAGGCAGCAGCACCAGCTTGAACGATTCCACGCGCATGCCCGCCGAGGAGGACGAGATCAACGTGATCGAGCCGAGCAGGTTGGGCAGGTCGGCTTTCATGGCCTTGAAGGCCTGTCCGCGCGCGTCGAGCGA
>CALFXA010000269.1 GCA_937928015.1 uncultured Anaerolineales bacterium
CCTGTCCATCGGGCGGATTCCCAGCGAAGGCGGCGGGTCATGAAAGTCGGCATCGATTTCGGCACCTCCAACTCGGGCGTGGCGGTCTACGATGGGGGGCACGTCCACCTGTTGCCCGTCGACCCGAAGAACGCCCTGCCCGAGGTCATCAAGACCGTGCTGTACATCACCCGCGATTATCGCTGCTATGTGGGGCAGGAGGCGGTCGAGACCTACTACCGCGACAACGTCAACCGTCAGCGGCGTTACGTGAAGCAATGGGCGGGTGAGATCGATGTGTATGGCGCGGACATGCACTACGTACGCGACATCTACGTCTACGTGGACGAGCTTCAGCCTGGACGCTTGCTGCAATACCTCAAGACGGCGCTGCGGCGCGACGGTTACCAGGGCACGCAGATCTTCGAACGCTTCTTCAGCGTGGGCGACCTGGCCAAGATTTACCTGGCGATGCTCAAGCGCCGCGCCGAGTCGGTGCTGGGCGAACCGATCACGGCCGTGACGTTGGGGCGGCCCGTCAAATTCTCCGAGTCGCCCGAACTGGATCGCAAGGCGCAGGAGACGCTGCGTCAGGCCGCGCTCGAAGCGGGCTTCAAGGACGTGGACTTCGAACTGGAGCCAATCGCCGCCGCGCTGGATTACGAGCAGACCATCAGCAAGCCGCAGAACGCCATCATCTTCGACTTCGGCGGCGGCACGCTCGACATCGCTGTCATGCGTCTGGGCGACCCGCGCAAGCGCGAGGTCTATGCCAGTGGCGGCGTGGACATCGCGGGCAGCGACTTCGACCGCACCATCATCGAAAAGCGCATGCTGTCGCACTTCGGTGATGGACAGGTGAAGCATCACCCCGAGATCGCGGAGATGGTCCACGCCGTGCCTGACTGGATGGCCCTGCCCGAATTGGGTACGCCCATCAACCGCAACATTCTGGAGAAAGCCATCCAGGCGGGGGTTGCCCCTGTCCGCTTGAAGGCGCTGGAGGGACTCATCTACAATGATTTGGCTTTCACCTTCTACAACCGTGTGGAAGCGGCCAAGATCGCCCTCTCGGACGCGGGCGCGACGGTTATCCACATGGAGGACAAGGACATCGCGCTGTGGGAGCTTTATACTCGTTCCCAGTTTGAGAGTGACATTCAGCACTATCTGGCCGAGGTGGAGAAGGTGCTGCTCGATACGGTAGCCCGCTCGGGGCTGGAACCCGGTCAGATCGACGCGGTGGTCAAGACGGGCGGCTCGTCGAACATCCCATTGTTCACGGCCATGCTGGCCCGTCTCTTCGGCGCGGAGAAGGTCAAGGCATCCAATGTGTTCAGCAGTGTGGTGGCAGGCTTGGCGATTCGAGCGGGAAGATGAACTTCGTCGTATACTTGGGACCTGGGTATATCTTGTAAGTTTTCATCTTTTCTTGTATGCTTGATGCGTTTTTGAACCACCGTGGTGCGCGGAGGGTCGTTGCTGCGGGCGGAATCTCTATTTCTCAGGAATTAAGTTCATGCCATACACAATCCACGTCAATGAAGAACTGCGCCTGCTTGAAATGAAACATCGGGGGGAACTCGTCTTCGCTGACTCGGTCACCCTGACCAATGAAATGCTGAAGGTGGCTGGGGAAAAGAATTGCGATCGTGTCCTAAGTGATTATCGCGAGACGACTCTGGCCTTGTCCACTCTGGAGATTTACAAGATGCCGCGTGTTATTCACGAAGCGGCTGTTGCCGCGGGATTGGATGCGCGCCGATTAAAGCGCGCGCTCGTGGCTGGAAAGGGTTCGCAATCCCTGCGATTCTTCGAGATCATGAGTCACGACCTTGGGCATGTTGCCAAAGTCTTCTTCAGCATCGATGAAGCGCGGGCCTGGTTGTTGCAAGATTGATTCCGTCGGTAAAAAAGAGACAGCCACCTTCAGGTGGCTGTCTCTTTGAATTACGGATGTATATTACGGCAGACTGAAGGCCCTGACGAGGAAGACGGCCATCTGGTCACGAGTGACGGGCGTGGAAGGACAGTAATTCCCATTCCCGCAGCCGCCCGTGATACCCTCGTTGGCAAGTTGCTCGATCCAGGCGGCGGCCCAGTGCGTGGACGAGATATCGCCGAACATGGTGCCTGTCGCGGCGGGCGGCGTGTAACTGCCGCCATGCTCCCCACGCAGGAGGAAGATGGCCACCTGGTCGCGAGTGACGGCCAGGGTGGGACAGTAATTCCCGTTCCCACATCCGCCTGTGATGCCCTCGTTGGCAAGCTGTTCGATCCAGGCGGCGGCCCAGTAATCCTGCGGGACATCTGCAAACATGGCGCCTGTGGCGGTGGGAGGTGTGTAGGTGGAGCCGTGTTCGCCGCGCAATAGGAAGACGGCCATCTGGTCGCGGGTGACGGTAGTGGCGGGACAATACATCAGCGGGTTGGTGGAACATCCGCCAGTGACACCTGCAAAGTACAGACGTTCGATGGAGTCTTTGGCCCAGTAGCCAATTGGAACATCAGTGAAGATGGTGCCTGCCAGAACGGTGATGCTGACATCCTTCGATGTGTTGGTATAGCTGGCCGCGTCAGTAGGGACGAAGTCCACGTGCAGGGTGTGTGTACCTGCGGGGAGGTAAGTGCCGGCGGCAGGCGTGTAGGTAAAGGTCCCCGGGACATCCGCCGTGGCATTCAACTGTGTGGCGCTCAAGGGCGTACCGTAGGAGATATTGGCGGGATTGGCCCAGGTGAGGATCGGCGCGCCCTGCGTGACAGTGATACTGACCTCCTTGGAGGCGTTTGTGTAGTTGATCGCGTCGGTCGGGACGAAGTCCACATGCAGGGTGTGAATACCTGTGGTCAGGAATGACCCTGAGACTGGGGTATAGGTGAAGGTTCCTGGGATGCTGGCGGTGGCATTGAGCTGGGTGGCGCTCAAGGCAGTGCCGTAGGAGATATCGGCAGGGTTGGCCCAGGTGAGGACAGGCGTGGCCTGGGTCACGATGATGCTGACATCCCTGGAAGCAGGATCGTAATTGACCAGGTCGTTGGGCACGAAGTCGACATGCAGGGTATGTGTGCCCGCATTCAAGATCGTGCCTGTGGCAGGGATATAGGTGAAGGTGCCTGGAACGCTGGCGGTGGCATTCAACTGGGTGTTGCTCAAGGATGTGCCGTAGGCGATGTCCGCGGGATTGGTCCAGGTGATGACCGGCGCGGCCCGCGTGACAGTAATGTTGACGTCTTTGGACGCGTTGGCGTAGTGGACTGTATCATCTGGGACAAAGTCCACGTGCAGGGTGTGAGTACCCACTTCCAGAATCGTGCCGAGAGCGGGGGTGTAGGTAAAAGTCCCAGACACATTTGCAGTGGCGTTTAATTGTGTTGCACTCAAAGCCGTCCCATGAATAATATCAGCAGGGTTATCCCAGGTAAGGTCTGCCACTGTCTTGGAGACAAGCATGGCAACATGGTCTGCATTAGTGTTTCCGCCTGCATCGGTAAAATCCCCGCCGATGTATAGATTTGTATCGGAAAAGGCGGCGAAAGAAAATCCATTCAAAGGCGTTGCGCTGACGGCGGACCAGGAGGAGCCATCCCATTTCGCAAGATAGTCGGCATTGGGGTCGCCACCCGCATTGGTAAACCAGCCCCCGACGTATAAATCTGTTCCATTGACTGCGAGTGTGTAGGTATCATGTTCCAAGGGCATGGTCCCCAGTGCAGACCAGGATATGCCATCCCATTTGGCGACGTAATCTGCATTGGGATCCCCCCCGGCATCGGTGAAGGAACCCGCTGCATACATGTCTGTTCCGATAAATGCTATGTTACCTATAAATGCATTTACTGGATTGGCCCCCAGGGCCGACCAGGATGAGCCATCCCACTTGGCAACATAATCTGCGTCGGGGTCCCCACCTGCATTGGTAAACGCACCACTTACGTACAGATTCGCGTCATGGAGTTTGATATCTGTGACAGGACCATTTAACGGGATTGTACCCAGGGCAGACCAGGAAGTGCCATCCCATTTGGCGATGTAATCTGCGTTTGGATCTCTACCCGCATAGGTAAATTCTCCGCCTATGTACATGTCCGAACCATCAAATTCAATGGTAGAGACAATGCTATGTATATCTAGATCCCCTACTGCAGACCAGGATGTGCCATCCCATTTGGCAAGGTAATTAGCATTGGGATCTCCACCAGCGCTTATGATACCAGCCGCATAGATGTCTGTGCCATGAATGGCAATATCGAAGACTCGGCCACTCATAGTGCCAAGTGCAGACCAGGATGTGCCGTCCCATTTGGCGATATTATCTGCATTTGGATCCCCTCCCGCATTCGTGAACCACCCGCCTACGTATACATCGGTCCCATCGAAGGCAATGGCGCGGACAGAGTCGTTCAATCCACTTCCCAACGGAGCCCAATCATCCACGGTCAGGGCTGCGGGTTGTAAAACAGGCTTATACGTTGGATCAAGGGTCACGTCGTAGTCGGCTATATCCAAGGCACCTGTATAGCCTGTATCCAGCCTCGCTGTGCCATCAGGATTCAGGATTGTTTCCATCGTGGATGGATGATCGACTGACGCGCTTTCTGCTGCGCTTACGGGAATGGTCACGTTGGACAACGTAGCAACTGCTATTGCAAGCGTGACACCCGCACGTGCAATTACCTTCAAGACTGAGAGTGTTTTGTTTTTTGTTTGCATCTTTCCTCCATTTTTTTGTTCGATAGACCCTTAATTTCCTTATCAAACTTATCATACACGCAAAAAAATACACCGACCATCACGATTTTGCAAGCCGAATGTCATTTCGATTTGAAGTGATTTTGTCTGTCCCACCAGGCAGTAAGTTATAAAAAATCTTTCCCCCTTATCATGGAAACTTTCCCAAATCCACATTTCCGCTTGGGCGTGTTGCCAAGTCTTCTTCAGCATTGATGAAGCGCGGGCTTGGTTGCTGCAGGATTGATTCTGTCGATAAAAAAAGTAACAGCCACCTTCAGGTGGCTGTTACTTTGAATTACGGATGTGTATTACGGCAGGCCGAATGCCCTGACAAGGAAGACCGCCATCTGGTCGCGGGTGACAGG
>CALFXA010000270.1 GCA_937928015.1 uncultured Anaerolineales bacterium
ATATAGCGATGGGCTGCTGCTGGTCTACTTTGGCGCCCGTCAACCCGAAGGCGTGGAAGAACGCATCCCCGCCCTGGACCGCGCCGAGACCGTCGCGCGGCTCTCAGCCCTGGCCGACGATACCCGTCTCCACATCCTGCAAATGATCGCAGAGCGCGGCGAAATGCGCGCCCCCGAGATCATCGACGCCACGGGACTGAGTCAACCAAGTGTCTCACGCTACCTCATCCAGTTGACCTCGGCTGGATATCTACAAGAAAGGAGAGTCAACGGCGCAAAAGCTTACAGCCTTAATCGCGACCGCATCGAGAAGACTTTGAAGGCGGTGTCCGCCTTTTTGCTGGGCCGTTCGTGAGTGTGACTAAAGGAGTTTAATATGTATCAGCCGAATTTTGAATATCTTGTCGAATTACATCGCAGGGAGATCCTGAACGAGACGGAACAGGCCCATGTGGACGAGTTCCGCCCCTACCGCCCCGGCTTGTTCGCCCATGCCATGTTCGATCTCGCCAACTGGATGATCCTTACAGGCAAACAACTGCGCCGCCGCTACGAGATTCCCGTCACAACCTGCGGTCAGTCGGCGCACGGAAGTTTTGCCCATTAGTCGAAACTGTGCGGACCTCGGTCTGCTCCCCCATTCGTTCTTTACTGGAGAAGAATGCAAACCCTTTTGAGCAAATTAAAAGCCACGTATAACGAGTTCCCGCGCGCCTTCTGGATCTACTCTGTGATCGTTTTTATCGACCGTCTGGGAGGTTCGCTGCTCTTCCCGTTCTATGCCCTGTACCTGACACAGAAGTTCGGCATCAACATGGCCCAGGTGGGCGGACTGTTCGCGTTGTTCTCGATCTCGGGCTTCGTCGGCAGCGCCATCGGCGGCGCACTGACCGACCGCATGGGGCGCAAATCCATGCTGATCTTCAGCCTGGTGATGTCTTCGCTCAGCGCGCTGGTCATGGGTCTGGTGAACAACCTGCAGCTCTTCATGGCCATCTCTGTCTTCGTGGGCATCCTCGGCTCCATCGGCGGACCCGCGCACGAGGCCATCGTGGCGGATGTGTTACCCGCCGAGAAACGCCCACAAGGCTATGGCATGATCCGCGTGATCTTCAACCTGGCCGTGGTGATCGGTCCCGCCATTGGCGGCTTCCTGGCTACGCGCTCATACCTGGCGTTGTTCATCACCGACGCGGTCATCAGCGTCATCTCGGCCATGATCGTCTATGTCTACATGCCCGAGACCAAGCCCGCGCCGCACCCCGACGCCGAACACGAGACCCTGCTGCAAACCTTTGCAGGCTACGGAAAAGTCTTCCGCGATACGGTCTTCCTGGCCTTCCTGTTCGTGACCTTCCTGCAAGTGGTGGTCTATATCAACATGAACACCACATTGGGCGTGTACCTGCGTGACAACCACGGCATGACCGAGGCATTCTACGGCTGGCTACTCAGCCTGAACGCTGCCATGGTGGTGGTGATGCAATTCTGGATCACGCGCCGCCTCGAAAAACAGAAACCCATGATCATGATGGCCTTCGGCACGGCGCTCTACGCCATCGGCTTTGCCATGTACGGCTTCATCACAGGCGTAGCAATGTTCGTCCTGGCGATGGTCATCATCACGGTCGGAGAGATGGTCGTCTCGCCCTTCGGGCAGACCCTGGTGGCCAGCTTCGCCCCCGAAGAAATGCGCGGACGTTACATGGCCGTCTCCGGGCTGACCTGGGGCCTGGCCTTCGCAGTCGGCCCTTTGCTCGCAGGCCTGGTCCTCGACAACTTCAACCCCAACCTGTTATGGATGGCCTGTGGCGTGATCGGAACGGTATCCACCCTCGGCTATCTGCTCCTTCACAAGCTGCATCACTCCCCCACCCCAGAGATTCTGCCCGAACCCTCTGCCGCAGCGGATTAAAAAACTATTCTCCTCACTTTTGTTGGGCCGACGATTACGCCGTCGGCCCAACACATTTTAGATTGCAATTCCATAATGGGTGTTTACGAGGTATGCATCCAAATGTAAAATAACGCCTAGAAAGCACATCCAATATCAAACATCACCGCGAGGGAAAGTATGGACAAACGACAAGTCCTGATCGAACGTCTCGAAAAATCACGCGCCATGATGATCGCGCATCTCGAAGAGATCGACAAGAATCGCAAGATCTACCCGCTGTGGACGGTGCGCGAGATTCTGGCTCACCTCTCAGGCTGGGATGATGCCACGATTGGCTTTATCCGCGACCTGATGGCGGGCCGCGAACCTGCCACGCCCGCCGCACGCGGCATCGATGTGTACAACGCCGAGACCGTGGCTACACGCGAAGGCCTGGACTACGATCACATTTACCGTGAGTACATCGAGACTCGCCGCGTGCTGCTGGACCTGATCCGCCAGATGCCCGAGGAGATGGTGACACAGGTGGACACCCTGCCCTGGGGCGGCAAGGGCACGCTGGAACAGATCGTGCTTGAAATCTTCGGTTCGCACGAAGAGGAACATGCCGAGGATGTGCACAAGCTCATTCTCAACAGCCAATAGGCCGAAACCAACCACAGCCGCATGTAACACAATGCGGCTGATTTTTTCAGAGGAATCCATGACCGACATCCGAGCTTTCAACCGTGACGCCTGGGATCGCCAGGTGCAATCAGGGAATAATCCGTGGACGGTGCCCGTCAGCCCCGAGACCATCGCGCGCGCCCGCGCAGGTGACTGGTCCGTGCTGCTGACGGAAAATATCCCCGTGCCGCGCGAGTGGTTCCCGCCCATGCAGGGATTGCGCGTCCTGGGTCTGGCCTGCGGCGGCGGCCAGCAGGGACCGATCTTCGCGGCGGCGGGTGCAGAGGTGACCATCTTCGACAACTCCCCTGCCCAACTGGCGCGGGACCGCGAAGTGGCCGAGCGGGAGGGGCTGACGATCCGCACCGTGGAAGGCGATATGCGTGACCTCTCCGCCTTTGCCGACGAATCCTTCGACCTGATCTTCCATCCCGTTTCCAATCTGTTCATCCACGAGATCCGCCCCGTGTGGAGGGAGGCCGCACGCGTACTCCGCCACGGCGGGATGTTGTTGGCAGGTTTCATGCAGCCCGTCATGTACATCTTCGATTACGAGGAACTGGACAAGGGTAACTTCGTGGTCAAGCACAAGATTCCCTACTCGGACCTCGAAGTCTATGGCGAGGACAAGTTGCGAGCGGAAGACCGTCCCGCTGAGTTCGGCCACTCGCTCACCGACCAGCTCGCAGGTCAGACCGAGGCGGGGCTGGCCATCATCGGCGTGTACGAGGATCACCACACGGGCGTCATCCTCAGTCAACATATCCCCACTTACATGGCTACACGGGCCGTCAAATTATAAAATCCTTGTCGTTTTGACCGGCCAGATGTAAGATATAGAAAATCACAACAGACCCTAAAGGCTTGTCCCTTTAGGGTCTTAGAATATGCAAAGGAAAATCACAAGGGCATGGACGTCAATTACTGGAATGAATTTGCGCACGAATACGATGAGCACGTCATCGACGCCTTCACCTATGGCCGCTCGAAAACGGTCGGACAACAGGTGAAGCGTTTTGCCGCGCCCGACAAGGATGTGGCCGACTTCGGCTGCGGACCTGGCAAGATGTTGCCGTACCTCTCGGAAAAATTCCGCACCGTGTACGGCTATGACTTCTCGGATAAGCTGCTCGAAGCGGCGCATAAACGCTGCGGGGAATTAAAGAACGTCCACATCGCCCAGGCGGACCTTTCCCAGCCCGTGGACCACCTGCCGATGGTGGACCTGGCTGTGTCGCTCAACGCCGTGCTGATGCCCGACCCCGAGTTGCGCATGAACTTCCTGCGCGGCATGGCCTCGCGTATCAAATCAGGCGGGCACCTGATCCTGAACGTGCCGTCGGTCGAGTCGCTGCTGTACAGTTACTTCCGCGAGACGGAATGGTGGCGCAGGATGGGGAATCCCCCCAGAGAAGCCGAAGCGCTGGTGGACGCCAGTTACATCATCCAGCCCAGCAAGACGGCCCAGGGCGTCTTCATCCGCGGGACGGAACCGACCAAACATTACCTGCGCGAGGAACTGATGGTCCTGGCACGCGACGAGATGGGTCTCGAAGTGCTCGATGTGTTAAAGATGGAATACGACTGGAAGACCGAGATGGAAGATGACGTGCCAGACTGGATGGGCGAACCCTATCCGTGGGACTGGATCATGGTGGCGAAAAAGCCGTAAGAACGGGGTGCGGGCATAAGTCCGCGCCCTGTTATGAATGGAGAAAAAATGAAACTGGTGTTGAAAATTATCGGTGGATTGCTCTTCCTGGCAGGCGCGATCTGGTTCCTGCAAGGCGTCAACCTGCTGCCAGGCAGCTTCATGACGGGGGACCCCCAGTGGGCGGTCAACGGGGTCATCAGCATGATCATCGGTGTGGGGCTGCTTTGGTGGGGAAACCGTCGCGCATGACCCAGTTTCAGATCGGGGATCGGGTGCGCATCCACCTCGACGAGAAGTTTGGTCCGCGCGAAGGCTGGTACACGGGCGTCATCGTCAAGATCGACCCCTACTCGCGTCACCGCGATTTTTACTGGGTGGAGCTGGACGCGGAAGCGCAATCGACTCTGGGCCTGCGTCAGCTCTCGGTCTTCAACCCGAAGAACATCCAAAAAGTCGAAACCGAATAAAAAAACGGCCTCCGAGTTTGGAGGCCGTTTCGTCTACCTGGGCGGACTAAATACCCGCGTTATTGAGCGTGTTCAACATCTCGGACAGGGCACGCGTGAGGGCGGGATGCGTCACCTCGAAGTGCGTGATCGAGTCCTCCAAGCCTCGCAGGAAGGCAGGCCTGGCCTGTTCGCCCTCTGCCCGTTCGAGAAATTGATGGATCTCCCGCTCCAGGCCGCGTAACAACTCGCGCCCTTCGGCGTCCATCGTCCCGGACCGTTTCAACTCCCCCTGTAATTGTTCCAGCAGATTACGCAATGATTGATCGTTCATGGGAACCTCCTCAACCTGGAAGTTATACTGCCTGAATTCATTGTAACCCAAACAGGCGGTCAATGCGATGGGTGCAAAATCTCGCGGTCGGCCTGATCGATCTCTTCATAGATAGCCTTGACTTCGGCCTTCATCTCCGCGGTGGCGGTGGGCGTCATAGAAATGAACTTGACCAAGTCTTTGGCTTGCCTCAGCAAATCCTTGACCTGGGCGATATAGTGCAAGTCATTGCGTCCCAACTCAGCGGGGACGGGCAGGTCGCGCGCCTGCTGGATCAGGTCGCGGGCGCGCAGGATGCGTTCGGCGGCGGGAATGAGTTTAGCCATTATTTTCCTCGAAATGGATAGTCATATTATTTTATCCATGTTTTGCGGGGGGAAAACCACAGTTTTTTGCCTTACAATTTAGTTAGGTGGCTATCCGCAATTCAAAACAAACAAAACTTACAAAAATGTATAATATTTCATCATTTTCGGGCGGGCTTGGAGGCAAGTTGTTAATTCAACCAAATCCTTATGTTATTCCCATGAGCGTTGCGGGCCTGCTGGTCCTGATCAACGTGTTTTTCGTTTTGAGACGCATCCGCATGACGGGTGCCATTCCCCTGCTGGGGATGCTGATCACCGTCACGATCTGGACCGTGACCTACGCGCTGGAGCTTTCCTCGGCCACTTTCGAGTGGCAATATTTCTGGTTGAGGATGGAATACTTCGGCATCCCGTACGTCTCGCCTTTCTTCCTGCTCTTCGCGCTGGAATACACTCAACAAGCCAAGTCCGTGGACCGCAAGTGGTTGCAGCACGCCGTGTGGGTCGTCCCCCTGACTTCCACCGTTCTGGCGTGGACGAATCAGGCCCACGGGTTGATCTGGTCCCAGATAGGCCAGACCAACTACGGGTCCTTTACCGTGCTTCACCTCCAACATGGCTTCTTCTTCTGGGTGATGGCCGCTTATTCCTATCTCATGCTGCTGAGCGGATCGCTGGTGCTTCTATGGCGGGCCATAAAGAGTTGGTCTACGTTCAAGTTCCAGCCTTTGGTGATGATCGGCGGCGTGCTGGTCACCTGGGCGGGCAACCTGCTCTACTTGAGCGGCTCCAGCCCCATCCCCGAATTGGACTGGACCCCGATGAGCGTGATCCTCTCGGGCATCATCTACACCGTCGGCCTGTTGCGCTTTGGCATATTGGACATCCTGCCCATCGCGGGCGAATCAGTGCTCGAAAGCATGGATGATGTGGTCTTCGTGCTGAATGACCAGAACTATGTGGTCTTTGTGAATCGTGTCTTCGAGTATTACACGGGCGTGGACCCCAAGACGCTGTTCGGGCAACACGCCGAGCGTGCGCTGGCACCCTGGCCCGAACTGCAAGCACTGGCAGGCTTCGATTCGACCGTACGCAGCGAGATCAGCCTGAACCTGAAGAATCACGGGGCCGTCTATTTCGACGTGAAAATCTCCAGCATCCGCTGGAAGACAGATCGGTCCTTTGGACGAGTCGTCCGCCTGGACGACATCACCGAACGGCACAACGCCGAACATCGCTGGCGCGCACAAGACGAGGCGGAGGCAGGGTCGGAGATTCCCATGATCGTGGTCTTCGACCTCGACCAGGAGCAGATCGTCGAGGTCAACCGTTCCTTCCTGTTGCACCTCGGCATGGAGCGCAACCAGGTGATGCGCCGCTCCCTGCTCGATCTGGGCATCTGGGATCCCTACCAGCGGGCGGAATTCCGCAAGCGTCTGTTCCAGGAGAACCGCCTGGAACGGTATGGTCTGCATCTGACCAACAGCCGCGGCCTGTCCAAGGACTATTCCGCCACGGCGCACTTGATGGAAAGCGGCGGCAAGCGTTACGTGGTAATGCTGGCGCAGAAAGAAACCGTCCCACAGCCCGCGTGACAAGACAAGAAACGGAAACGACCTCGTGTATCCGAGGTCGTTTTATTTTATAGCGCGATATTACCCATCCTGCCGAATCACGGCGAAGGCAGGACCATCCACCAGCCCGAACCGCCCGGGTCGCCGTTGTTCTGCCAGGCGTTCCAGATGCCTTCGCTGCCGTTCCAATCGCTGGCGCGGTTCTCGCCCGTGAGCGGATCGTTGTAGAAGATGCGTACATCGTCGGGGTTTTGCGAGTCGATGGAGATGCCCGTCACCACGATGAAATGCGCGCCCGAGTCGGGGTCGTAGAGCAGGGTGAAGACGTCGATCAGGACGGGGTCGCCGCCCGTCAGCTTGTCGATCAGCAGGTCGAGGGCCGCATCCTGGTCGGAGACCGTCCCCGTCTGGACCAGCTCGGCATAGTGTTCGGCAATCTTGACCATGTTTTCGGGGCTGGTATAGGGGAACTTGCGCTCGGTGTAGTATCCCGCACCGGCGGCGTAATCGATGACCGCCTGCTCGGTCACTTGCGTTTCGGGATAGGCATAGTTATACGCCATGACGATAACCGCCTCACCGCAGGAGGTGGCTTTCGATTGCACGAGAGCATCCACGGGCAGATTCATCTCGCCGTGCAGACGCAGTTGCCGCACCCAATAGCCTTCGTCCGCCACGGGCAGGAAGGCGGAGGTAACCAGCGCCAGAATACTCAACATACCAGCCAGAGACAAACGCAACCAGGCAAAGGATTTCATACCTGGTGTCCTTATTGTCTAAACATATCTGTGATCAAAGACCTTTGACATTATAACCAGAAAATACATCATGGTTCGGGAATGATGAATCTGGCATAAAAAAGGATTAATAGCACTCCCTGGCGAGAACGGGAAACGCTACAATGACAAAGTCGTCCATCTTTACCTGAGGTAAATGAATGAACCCAGCCTTGGAATCGAGTACGATCCTTGTCGTTGCAAGTGACGCGGCCAAAGCCGACCGCCTGACCCCCGTGCTGGCAGCCGAAGGGTATCAGATCGAGACAGTGCTTTCCTTCTCCCTGCCTCTGCCCCACCTGGAGACAAGGCCCGATCTTGGCATAATCTGGTTTCCGTACGCGTCTCCTGATGCGTTGCCCGAACTGGAAACCATCATCAAGGCCATTCAGGCGCTGGGACAGACCGCCCCCCTGCAAATTTTGCTGATCATCGACCAGGACGGGACTCGTTGGGTCGAGCCGAGTTTCCGCCTGGGAATCACCGACATCCTGACCCGCCCGATCCATCCGCTGGTGTTACGTCAACGCGTCAGGCTTTTGCTCAAGGCCCGTCAGACCGAGGAATTGAACCAG
Organism: uncultured Anaerolineales bacterium; assembly: GCA_937928015.1. Lineage (GTDB taxonomy): Bacteria > Chloroflexota > Anaerolineae > Anaerolineales > Villigracilaceae > JACPVF01. The sequence goes on from CALFXA010000270.1 coordinate 8,231, forward strand.
CAGCTCAGGCACAGGATCGAGAACCAGGAACGTCAGCGTATGATCAACGCCCTAGAATCGGCCCTGCACATGTTCCGAGAGGAGCCCGTCTCGGCATCTGAGCTTTCGGCATCCCATCAGGCGCCGTTTTCCATCCACTCATGTCTCCAATTCGATCCGCAGCAGCAATGCCTGATTTTCCAGGTGGGAAACCTGGCCGATTGCCGAAAAGTGGACCTGACCACAGACCAATCCGCCATTCTGATGTACATGATCTGTCACCCCTACCGAGCGTTGAGCAATCGCGAGATCGCCCAGGCCGCGCTTGGATACGCCCAATTGGATGAAATCCAGTCACGCAGCATCGTGCGTCCGCATATCCTTCGTCTGCGGCGCAAGCTGGAAGAAGATCCCGAACAACCTGAAATCCTGCGTACCATCCGCGGCTCGGGATATGTTTTCTCCCCCGTTTAATTGTTATAAACTGACAATCCAACTGCCGAGGTATTGAAATCGCAGGCAGCCTGCCAGAAGTTAAGATGATGGCGTTTCCCATCCTTTCTTTTGGAGGCACCATGTTCGATACTGGCAACACTGGCTTTATGTTGGTCGCGACCAGCCTGGTCATGTTGATGACCCCTGGCCTGGCATTCTTCTACGGCGGTCTGGTGGGCCGCAGGAACGTGTTAACCATCATGATCCAATCCTTCGTCTCGATGGGTTGGACCACCCTGCTCTGGTGGATGTTCGGTTACTCGCTGGTCTTTAGCGGCGGACAGGGCGGAATCATCGGCAACCTGGATCACGTCTTTCTGCGCGGCATTTCTCCCAACGACGTCGTCTCCGTCAATAACAATATTCCCTTGCTGGTCTTCGTTGCCTACCAGATGATGTTCGCCATCATCACCCCCGCTTTGATCACAGGGGCCTTTGCCAACCGCGTAAAGTTCACGGCCTATATGATCTTCCTGACCCTGTGGCTGGTCTGCGTGTACTTCCCTGTGGCGCACATGGTTTGGGGTGGCGGATTGTTCGCCTCGTGGGGCGTGCTCGACTTCGCAGGCGGGACAGCCGTCCACACCACGGCGGGATTTAGATCGGAAGAGCGTCGTGTAGGGAAAGAGTGTAGATCTCGGTGGTC
>CALFXA010000271.1 GCA_937928015.1 uncultured Anaerolineales bacterium
CCACCGAGATCTACACTCTTTCCCTACACGACGCTCTTCCGATCTATCGCCTCGACTATTACGATGCGCCTGCCATGCAGTCTATCGTCAGCCGCGCTGCGGGCATGTTGAAAGTGGAAGTGGACCAGGGCGGCATCGAGGAAGTGGCTCGTCGCGCGCGCGGTACGCCGCGTGTGGCGCTGCGCCTGCTGCGACGCGTCCGCGACTTTGCCCAAGTCCGCGCGGATGGAGTCGTCACCCGCAAGGTGGCCCAGGAGGCGCTCGACCTGTTACAGGTCGATCCGCTCGGCTTGGATGACGTGGACCGCCGCGTGTTGAAGACCATCATTGAAAAATACAAGGGTGGACCCGTGGGCCTGAACACCATCGCCGCCTCGATCAGCGAAGAGCAGGACACCATCATGGACGTGGTTGAGCCGTACCTGTTGCAATTGGGATTCCTCGACCGCACCCCGCAGGGACGCGTGGCGACCAAGTCTGCGTATGAGCATCTCGGGTTGGAATGGAAGGAAGAGGGGCAGCAGAGACTCCTTTGATGTCATTGCGAGGCCGTAGGACGAAGAAATCCCAGCTTAACAGGAGATTGATTCACTTGTTACCGCTCGCTCGCAATGACGGAGCATGACGATGGAAACATTCGGACGCTATGTAATGCTCGGCGGCGTGATGTTGTTCCTGGTAGGAGGCGCGATCTTTCTCTCTGCCAGGTTCGGTTTCCCGCTGGGACGCCTGCCCGGAGATATCCGCATCGAAGGGGCAAACGGCAGTTTCTATTTCCCGCTGACCAGCTCGATTCTGGCCTCTGTCATTTTGACAATTATGCTGAATGTGATCGTCAGGCTATTTAAGAAATAGGGCGTTACCTAGATTTCCGCCTGCATGACATTTCCGCTCTCATATCGCTTCAATCCCCGATAGAAAACCCAAATTGAAAACAACATCAAGAACACCGCGCTGACCAGCAGTTGCAGCAGGGTACTCCACGAAAACGACTTGACGAACTCGGCGGGCAGCGAGCCGATCAACGAGGCGGGGATGATGGTCAGTAGGATGAACTTCGCCGCACCCTCGAACAGGGAGCCTGGATACAGCGAAAAGGTCAAGAGCGCGTTCAGGGCCAGTTGACTGATGGCAGTGGTGTTTCCCATCCAAAAGGACAGGCTCTGGACCAGGGTCAGGAAAGAGAGAAAGATCGAGACCGCCACGGTCACGCCGACCAGATAACGCAGGAAGCCGTCGGGGGTGAGGTAGCCTGAGAGGATGTAGCTCCCCAGGCCGTAGATCAGGTCACCCATGCCGCTGCCAAGACTGCGCGAGGCCAGGGTATGCAGCAGCACAGGTCGGGGCAGGGACAGGTAATAATCCAGCCGCCCGAGGGTGATGATCTCCGAGAGCGTCGTGAAGTTGCCGAAGAAATAGGCGGCAATACCCCAGGCCGTGGCTGCGATACCAAAGAGCAGCATCATGTCCTGCAAGGTCCAGCCGCGCACCGCGTTGAACTTGTTGAAGTACAACACCCAGAACATGAAGTAAGCCAGGTTATTGAGCATCATGAAGACCACCTGCGTCAGGAACGCGGCGCGATATTCCATGGCGCTTTGCAGATTGGCCTTCCATAATGCGATGAGTAATTGCAGGTTGCGCCTCATGTTAACCACCATTCACTGCCAGAGAGCGGACGCTGCTACGGTAGGCCAGCCCGAGCAGGAAGACGAGCACGATGATCCAGATCCACTGCATGGACAGGAACTGCCAGAACATGGTGAGATTAGGCTTAACGAACAGACGCGCGGGCGCATACATCATGTAAGCGAAAGGCAGCGACTTGGCGGCGGGTTGCAGCCAGCCAGGAAACATGTCCAGCGGCAGCAGCATCCCACCCAGGATGAAGACCGCCTTCTGATAGATCAGCTCGAAGGAGTTGGTTTCTTCTACGAGGAAAGCCAGCAAGCCGATCAGCGACATCATGCAGAAATGCAGCACCCAGGCGCCGAAAGCCAATGTCACGGCCATGCCCCAGCCGATCAGCGTGGGCGGCGGACCGACCAGCAGCCACACGGCAGGGATGCCCACCAGCAGGTTGAGCGCCGCGCGCACGCCGCCATCTCCCAGCCCGTGGAAGAAATGATAGATCAGAAAGTTATACGGCTTGCTGAGCAGATACGCCACCTCGCCGCTCTTAACCTGCTCCGAGATGACGCGGTTCACGCGTGGACGTCCCAACTCGATGACCTCGCACATCAGCAGGTACCACAGCATGTTCGGGAAGGTCAGCCCGTTGATGGACTCGGTCCCTGCCGCCGCAAAGGTGGCGCGCCACAACCCCGCGAAGATCAGCATAAAGATGACGATGCTGGCCGAACGCCCGAGGAAGTCGCCTGGGTAGGCGAGAGAGTTGACGATCTGAGTCGAGAAGATAGCCCAATATTTTTTCATAGTTTATTACTTCGCCCTGCCTGCACCGTGCGCAGGCACGCGTGAGCGGAGGCGGAGCCGCAGTCGAAGGGCGCTTCTTGTGGATATTTGCGCTCCCTGGCACCGCCTGTGATTTGCTTAGCAAATCAGGCAGGTGTCGACTGCGCTCCCGTTGGCCACTCCGCTCAGCGCGGAGTTAATATGGTTTTAAATTTGCATTCGCTTCCAGCAGCAAAGATTGCAACTTTTCTTTATGCTTCAATTCTTCTGCGGCGACCACGCGCAGGGTGAGACTGCGCAGGAAGTTGCGGACGTTGAAGTAGGCGAAACTGCGCTCTTCATTCATCCAGGCGCCCTTCCAGCCGTCGGCGCTGGGAGTTGTCAGGCTGGTGAGCCAGCCCTGGACGGCGGCTTCGTCAAGCAGATCCCGTTCCAGGGCGGTCAGCGTGGCGCGGACGAGGCGGTCGTCCTCGCCGTGGATGTAGATCCAGTTCGTAGCGTGGACCAGCTTGGCCGAGATTCCGTTCAGGATCAGGAGCAGGTCATTGGCTCGTAGGTGCGGACTGCGCGCCAGCACGAACAGCAGATCGGCGGTGTGGGCCAGGGCGTGGCCCCAGCCCTTTTCGCCTGTATAGCCGCGCGGGTCGGCTTCCGATTCGAGATAGGCCAGCCCACGGGTGAGCAGGTTGTGGACCTCGTCCGCATCTAGGAAGGGCTGCTGGTTGTCGTGATTGACGATCTCGGCCAGGCACAGCACCGAGAAGGCGCGCAGGTACAGGCTGTCGTCGCCGACCTCGCCCAGGCCTTCGTTGAGGTTGGCCAGCAGGCGCATGATGTACGTGCGCACCAACTCGGGTGGATACAGTCCCTTGTCGAGCCAGGTGGCGAAGACCTCGTAGGCGATGGTGTCGCGCAGGTCGGGGTCGGGGCTGCCGAGGTAGACGAACAACTCCTCGGTCAGGGTGAAGACGTCCTGCCCTTCGGGGACGGCGAACTCGTTGTTGCGGATGTCGAGCCAGAATTGTTTGTTCATGTCGGATTCGCTTCCTGATAAATTCTTGCAATGACTTCTTCCAGCGGCGGGTCGGAGATGGTGATGTCGACCACGTCGCCTGCTTCGGTGAGGTGTGCGAGCACTTTCTGGACGGGCGTCTGGTGCGTGTCGAAGCGCAGTTTGACGCCGTAGTGGCCGACCTTGAGCACCTCCACGCCGTCGAGGTGGAAGTCACGCGAGACCTGTTCGGCGTAGCGCACCTCCACCATCTTGCTGGCCAGGTATTTGCGCTTGAGGTTCGAGACCTTGTCTTCGTACACGATCTGTCCGTGGTTGACGATGATGACGCGCTTGCACATGGCTTCCAGGTCGCCTGCGTCATGCGAGGTGAGTAGCACGCCCACGCCTTCCTCCTGGTTCATGCGGCGGATGGCGTCGCGGATGTGTTGTTTGGCGACCACGTCCAGGCCGATGGATGGCTCATCGAGCAGGAGCAGCTTCGGGCGGTGAAGCAGAGAGGCGGCCACCTCGCAGCGCATGCGCTGTCCGAGTGAGAGCTTGCGCACGGGCGTCTCCAACAGGTCCTGGATCTCGAAGGCCTCAGACAGGAATCCGATGCGGCGCTTGACGTCTTTGTCATCCAGTTCGTAGATCTTGCCGAACAACATGAACGTGTCGATGGCGGGCAGGTGCACCCACAACTGCTGGCGCTGACCGAAGACCGTGCCGATCTGATAGGCCAGCTTCTGACGGTCCTTCCAGGGCGTGAAGCCAAGCACGCTGGCCTCACCCGCGCTGGGATGCAGGATACCTGTCAGCATCTTGATCGTGGTGGATTTTCCCGCCCCATTGGGACCGATGAACCCGAGCAGTTCGCCCGCTTCCATCTCGAACGAGAGGCCGCGTACCGCTTCGACGGTGCTGTACTGCGGGCGGACGAGGGCGCGCAACGACCCGCCCAGCCCTGCGGCTTTGCGCTTGGCTCGGAAGGTTTTCTGGAGGTTGGTGACGGTGATGGAGGACATGTTGGTTATCAGTAATCAGCGAACAGTAGTTGTGTTTATTGTACAGGAATTTCGCGCTGAGCGGAGAGGCGGTATTCTTTCGCCTCGTAGTCGACATCGTACCCGGAATGGGTAAGCGCAATGGATGCAAGATTGCCGCACTTCGACTGCGGCCTTCGACAAGCACTCAGGCCTCCGCTCAGTGCGTATTATTCCAAATGTAATTTGTTCCCGTGTTCCTTCAACCAGCGGACATGGACCTTGAAGCTATCTCATGGCTTTTGACCATATAGATCAATATAGTTTCCGTATCCTTTCCAGTCTTGAAGATCGGCCTCTCGAAAATAACCAGGAACATCTCTTTGCGCTGCTAATCGTTCTTTTATGGTGCTCGGTTTGAACAACAAAACATTATTGATGGGACTGGATGGTGTAATTTGTGCATTTTCAAGATTTGTTTCCTGCCAAAAAAGATCAATTTCAAATCCTCGCTTGGGATAGTACAAGGTAGCACACAGCGGGATAGTAGAAATAGAATGTCCTGGGCACACTTCAAAAGCAAACTTTTCTGGCGGACCGAATCTATTGATCACCTTTTCAAGAGGCATCTCATGGAGATTTGAATAACTATTTAGAGAAATGCTGTCGACAACCCAATCTTCCCACGATACGCGCACAGAAATTGATTGCCCTTTATCAAGAGCCCAACCCCAATTTGTGGAACCAAAATCTCTATCATTGTTATCCATTTGAGGCGGGAGTTCTATCAGCCCCGGGGAAACAATTAACTTGATTACCCCCGTGGTAACATTTAACTTTTGAGTCGCTTCCATGCTTGTGGTCAGGCCAGGTGTAATGCCCTGCCAGCAAGGCCATGTACAGGAAATGTCCCCAAAAATGTTGTTTACCGCTGTGGCGGAAAACGGCTCAAAAGCAAGTGTCGGAACCCTGGATGGCACCTGAGTGGAATAAGGCTTGGTATGGGATGCGGCCAAAACTCGCATAGAGTACAAGACAGTCGCTGAAAGGAGGATAAACCCCAGCACGATCACAATTCTGGAAACAAACACTACTTTATTGTTTTTCATAATAGACTCCCTTTCATGTTGATAGTGGTCACGCTATAAGCGTGACTCACTTAAGGTGTAATTTGTTCCCGTGCTCCTTCAACCAGCGGACATGGACCTTGAAGTTTGGCAAAATATCTGCCACCAGTTTCCAGAACTTCGGTCCGTGGTTGTGGTGGACGGTGTGAGCCAATTCGTGGACGACGACGTAATCCACGACTTCAGGCGGAGCCATCAGCAGACGCCAGGTAAAAGCCAGTTCGTTTTTGGAGTTGCACGATCCCCAGCGTGTGCGAGCGGAGGTGATGCGCAGTCCGCGATAGGTGAAATGGTGCAGGCGGGCGAAGTGCTCAAGGCGGTCTTGCAAATAAATGCGGGCCTGTTCCTTGTACCAGTTCTCGAAGTGACGTTTTGCATTCGGTTGGGCATTTTGAGCCAGCGTGAAGCACTGACCGTCGAATTGCAGGGCGGGCCGTTGGGCAGGGACCAGGGTCAACGGGTAGGCCCCTCCCAGCCAGAGGAACGAGTCGCCTGTTTCGAAAGTGTGGCGTGGTCGCTGTGCAGCGCGCGCCTTCAGCTTGGACTGGGTCTTGTGAACCCAATCTACCTTTTGTGTCAGGAATTCCTGAATGGCCGAGTTGGCCAGCTTCAACGGCGCGCGGACGGTCAACGTGCCGTCCGCGTCGATCACTAGTGCCAGCGTGCGCCGCCGCGAGCGCACCAGATGATATTCAGGCAGGGGAGAGGTCATGCGGGGAAGTCTATCATAAGACCTCGGAGGTCCGCTATGCCGAGCCCACGTTGGAGAGTCCTCGTGCGGACCTCCGAGGTCTGGTCTGAAACGAGTCTTAACACGATTCCAAACGAGTTATAACAGGATTGGAAATGAGTCTTAACAGGATTTAAATCCTCTGCTGAGAAGGTGAGAAGAAGACCTCGGAGGTCTGACATATCGTATAATCACCCTCATGTTTGAATTCAATATCACCGCCCGCAATAATCGTGCCCGCACGGGGGTATTCACCACCCCGCATGGCGACCTGCTCACGCCCGTCTTTGCGCCTGTCGGCACGCAGGCCACCGTCAAGACCCTCACGCCCGAACAGCTCAAGAGCATCAAGGCCTCGCTGGTCCTCAGCAATACCTACCATCTTTACCTGCGCCCAGGCGATGACCTGGTGGCCGAGTTGGGCGGCCTGCACCGTTTCATGCGCTGGCCCAATCCCATGCTGACCGATTCGGGCGGCTTCCAGGTCTTCTCACTCTCGGACACGCGCAAGATCGACGACGACGGCGTGACCTTCAAGAGTCACATCGACGGTTCCACGCACCGCTTCACGCCCGAGCGCTCCATCCGCATTCAGGAGAATCTCGGCGCCGACATCATCATGGCCTTCGACGAATGCTCCGACCCGAACGACGTGGCCTACAGCAAGATCGCGATGGACCGCACCCACCGTTGGGCTGAGCGCTCGCTCAAGGCCAAACGCCGCGCCGACCAGGCCCTGTTCGGGATTGTGCAGGGCGGCGTCCAAGCGGACCTGAGAGCCGAATCCGCTCAATTTATCGCTTCTCTCGATACGCCTGGCATCGCCATCGGTGGCCTGTCGGTGGGCGAGACGAAGCAGCAGATGCACGATACGCTGGACGTGGTCACCCCGTTGCTGCCCGAGGGCAAGCCGCGTTATCTGATGGGCGTTGGAACCCCTGAGGACCTGATCAACGGCGTCGTGCGCGGCGTGGACATCTTTGACTGCGTCCTGCCCACGCGGCTGGCCCGTCATCACTCCGCGTTCGTTCCCGAAGGCCGACTCAACATGATGAACGCCACCTTTGCCCGCGACGAGCGTCCCATCGATGAGGCCTGCGATTGCTACGCCTGCAAGACCTTCACCCGCGCCTACATCCGCCATCTGATCGTCGCCAAGGAACTGCTGGCGGGCACCCTGCTCTCCATCCACAATTTGCGCGCTCTCATTCGCCTGATGGAAGACATCCGCGTCTACATCGCCGACGGCAGCTTTGAGGAGCGGGTCCCTGACTTGCTGCGCCAGTGGCAGGGCAATGCCGCGCGGCACAAGAAGGAATGAGGCTGACGCCGCCGTTTCTCACAACAGGATTCCCCCTTCCGCCTGTCAGCGGAAATTAATCCGCCTATGGGTATAATCTGGGACATCCTACAAGACTCAAGGAATATTTCATGACGATATTGCAGGCGTTGATTTTGGGGGTCATTGAGGGGTTGACCGAGTTTCTTCCCGTTTCGAGCACCGCCCATATCCTGCTCACCGAGAAGTTGTTGGGCGTTCCCGCGGATCAGACGGCGTTCATCTTTACGGTCCTGGTGCAAATGGGTGCCATCGCCGCCCTGGTGTTGTATTTCTGGAACGACCTGTGGTCTCTGCTGTTGGCCTTCCTCAAAGGAATCCGCACCCGCAAGCCGTTCGAGGATTTTGACTCCAGGCTGGCCTGGCTGGTCCTGTTGGCCAGTCTGCCGACGTTGGCGATTGGTTACCTCATCCGTAACCTGGTTACGGACCTGTTCGCCGATCCGCTGGCCAGCGCGGGCCTGCGCCTGTTAGTGACGGCCGTCCTGCTGACCGCCGCCGAATTGCTCTACAAGGCCCAGCGTCCGTTGACGAGGATCACCTGGCTGGACGCGTTGTGGATCGGCGTGGTGCAGGTGCTGACGATCCTGCCTGGCTCCTCCCGCTCGGGTGCGGCCATTTTGGGCGGCATGTCGCGCGGCTTCGACCGTTCGTCTGCGACGCGCTTTGCCTTTCTTATGTCCGTGCCGATCATGTCCGCGGCGGGAATCTACGAAGGCTTGGGCGCGCTCACACACGAGACCCTGTCGTTTCTGCCTGTCATCCTGGTTGGGTTGGTCGCAGCGGGCATCTCGGGCTGGTACTCCATCCGCTGGCTGGTGAAGTACGTCAGCAAGCGTTCGCTGTATCCCTTTGTGATTTATTGTCTCGTGCTGGGCGTCATCTGCTTTGCCGCCTACCTCCTCCGCTGACCCTGAGGCTCTCATGGACATGAAATCCCTGCTTCGACAACTGGTCGAGATCGAATCTCCCTCCAGCGACAAGGCCGCCGTGGACCGTGTCGGCGCGCGGGTGGCCGAAGAAGCCCGCAGATTGGGCGCGCAGGTCGAGGTCGTGCCCAACGTCGAGACGGGTGACCACGTCATCTTGCGCTTCCCGTCCGCGGATGGACGCACCCAGGGCGGCATCCTGCTGCTCTGTCATATGGACACGGTCTTCCCGCTCGGCACGCTCGAGCGGATGCCCTTCCGCGAAGCCGACGGAAAACTCTATGGTCCAGGCGTGCTCGACATGAAGGCGGGCATCGTCATTGCGTTGGCGGCGGTCGAATCCGCCCAGGCGCATAGGCTGAGGCATCCCGTCACTCTGCTGTGCACCTCCGATGAAGAAACGGGCAGTCACACTTCGCGCGCGTTGATCGAACGCCTGGCCCGCGAGTCCGCGATGACCTTCGTACTCGAAGGCGCCATGCCCGATGGCGCGCTCAAGATCTGGCGCAAGGGCGTGGGCGAATTCAAGGTCCATGTCAGGGGACGTGCGGCGCATGCAGGCGGCGATCACAAGAATGGGCGGAATGCCATCGAGGAGATGGCGCATCAGGTTATCGCCATCCAGAAGTTGACCGACTACGACAAAGGCACGACCGTCAGCGTGGGGGTCATCCAGGGCGGCACGGTCTCGAACGTGGTGCCCGAGGAAGCCTCCATCGAAGTGGACGTTCGCATCCTCCAACCCGAAGAGTGGTCCCGTTTGGAGACCGCCATGCGATCCTTGCATCCCGTGCTGGACGGCACGACCATCGCCATGACAGGCTTCCTCAATCGCGGTCCCATGCCCGTCACCGAAACGACGAAAACTGTCTTCGCCAAGGTTCAGTCGATTGCGGCGGACCTCGGCATGGACGTCCAGTCGGGCGGCACGGGCGGCGTCTCGGATGCGAACTTCGTGGCGGCCCTTGGCCTGCCTGTGCTAGATGGTTTAGGCGCGGTTGGTGAGGGCTATCATTCCGAACGCGAGTTTATCCGCGCCGCCAGCCTGGAAGAGCGCGCCAAACTCCTCTCTGCATTGATTCAAAACTGGTGACCTTGAACCTGCGACGGACCCTGATCGCCTTCATGTTGTTATGGATCGCCGCCTGTGCTCCCATGCCGACGGCGGCTCCCGTTTCCCAGGCGGACATCTACGCCTCGGCTGCGGCAGGCCCCTGGTTGACGGACGCCTTCACCTGCGCCGCGGACTCGAACCTCGTCCTGAATGTGGTCCATGACCCCGCTCAAGCGGACCTGGTCTTGCGCGTCGGCGAACCCGTCGCACTCTCCACGCCCGCCTTCCAGATCGACACGGAAGAAATTCTGGTCGTCACGCATCGCGAGAGTCCGCTGCAAAATATGACCCTCGAACAGGTGCAAAGCCTCTTCACGAACGGCGACCCGTCGGTGCAGGTCTGGGTCTATGCCTCAGGCGAGGACGTGCAAGGGGTCTTCGACCAACTGGTGATGGCGGGGCGGCCTGTCACTTCCTTTGCGCGGCTGGCCTCCTCGCCGCAGGAAATGTCCGATGTGTTGAATACCCAGTCGAGCGCAGTCGGCATCCTGCCGCGCCACTGGCTGGCGGGGAGTCCACGTTTTATCTACTCGGTCGGAACTGTGCCCGTGTTGGCTGTTGTCTCATCGGAGCCGCAGGGCGCTTTGAAAAACTTGATCGCCTGTTTGCAAAAATAGGAGGCAGAATGTTTGCGATTCCCGTCTTTGATGTAGCTGGCCCTGGGATCGTCTTCTTTGTATTTGGAATGGGACTGCTGGCCCTGTGCGTCCTGACCGCGTTGATCGTCGTGGTCGAGACGGCTGTTTTGTTCTTCCTCAAGTGGGGGACATTCAAGCATAGCCTGCTGGCTTCGCTGGTGATGAACCTGGTCACGACCTTGATCGGCGGCGGGTTGATATTCTTGTTCTCGAACGTTTACCTGGCCCTGTTGGCGAGTTTCGTTCTGTCGGTTTTGATCGAGGGCGGCGTGCTGCTGCTCTTCAACCGCGAGACAGTCGGCAAGAATTGGATCGCCGCTTTGGCGGCCAATGCGGCCAGCTATCTGCTGATCCTCCTGCCCGCGGTCTTGATCTTCCGCTAAATGAACTGGCTCCTGCCGCTCCTGCTCGGGCTGGCGCACGGCGTCTCGGACGCTTCCGCGGGACTGCTGGTGGGCCTCATCTGGAGGTCGAGCCTGCCGAACGGAGCGCTGCTGGTTTTGCTCTACAACGGAATCGCTTTCGGTCTTCAGCCTGTGGCGGGCCTGGCCCTCGACACGTGGAATCAGCCCAGGCAGGGCGCCGCGCTCGGCCTGCTCTGTACCGCGCTGGGACTGTCTACCAGCCTGCATTCTCTCGCGCTCGGCGTGCTGCTGATGGGGATCGGCTCTGCCTTTCTGCATGCGGGCGGCGGGGCGGTGGCCATCCAGGCGCGTCCTGGGCGCGCGGCGCAGATCGGTTTGTTTGCCGCCTTTGGCGTGGTCGGCCTGGCATTGGGGACTATAGTCTCAGAATTTTTCTCGTTCAAGACCGTGATGTTGTTTGTCCTGCCCCTGTTGAGCGTGGCGGGGTTGGTCTGGTTCTGGAAGCCACGCCTCCTAGCGGATTCTCATCCCGCAGCCGCCGATCCGTTTGTCTCCACCGCGTGGACGGCGGCCGCCGTTTTGGTGGCGGCGGTTGCCGTCCGCTCCCTGGCTTGGACGGGGACTCAGACCAGTCAGCAGGTCGTGTCTGCATTCGAGTTGGCTCTCGCGGCAGGGACGGGCAAACTACTGGGCGGCTTCCTCTCCGACAGTCTCGGCTGGCGGACCTGGTCCATGTTGGCATTGACGGGAGCGTTGGGGCTGCTGACCTTTGGCGCGGATTGGGCCTTGGCGGTGATGGTCGGTGTGGCGTTGCTTCAGTCGCTGACTCCGCTCTCGATGGCGGCCATGTCCAGGCGGATGCCAAACTCGCCCGCCCTGGCGTCCGCGCTGACCAACGGCCTGGGCGTGATGTTGGGCGGCGCCGTTTTCTTCTTCCTCCCACCTGGCTGGTTCAACCCGATCATCTTCATTTCCGCCGTGGTCGTCAGCGGCCTGTTGTACTTTTGGGCTTTGACAGTAAAATACGACTCGTAACGCAAATTTTTCGTTTCCTTGCCAAAGGAGAAGCCATGTCCGAGCCGTTTGACACTTCGACTGCGCTTAGCGCAAGTTTTGGAGGTGAGATCGTCTGGCGTCCCACGCCTGCGCACATCGAGCGCGCGCACCTGACCGCGTTCATGCGTCAGCATGGGATCGCCGATTTTACCGAGCTGATGCAGCGTTCCACGCAGGATGTGGCCTGGTTCACGGATGCGGTCCTGAAGTATCTCGACATCCAGTTCTATCAACCGTATTCACAGGTCGTGGACTTGAGCGGGGGCATCCAGTTTCCCAGGTGGTGTGTGGATGGCAACATGAACATCGTCCACAACCTGCTCGATAAGTATCAGTCCAGCAGGGCGGCGGATCGCCTGGCGATGGTTTGGGAGGGGGAGGAACACGTCATCCGCAATTTCACGTATCAAGAATTGTATGTCATGGTCAACAAGACGGCCAACGCGCTGCGCTCGCTCGGATTGGGCAAGGGCGACGCGGTCGGTCTGTTCATGCCGATGACGCCCGAGATCGTGATTGCCCTGCTGGCGATTGCCAAGATCGGGGGGATCATCCTGCCGTTATTCTCGGGGTACGGTGCGGGGGCAATTGTCTCGCGCTTGAACGACGCCGAGGCCAAGGCCCTCTTCGCCGCAGACGGGACCTTCCGCCGCGGCAAGCCCGTGGACATGAAGTCCATCGCTGACGAGGCCGCCGCGCAGGTGCCGACTCTTCAACACATGATCGTGCTCAAGCGCACAGGGCAGCCCGTGACCATGATTGCGGGCCGCGACCATTGGTGGCACGAGTTGATTCATATCCAGTCGTCGCAGGCCGAGACCGAGGTCACGTCCGCCGAGGACCCGTTGATGATCATCTACACGTCGGGCACCACGGGTCGACCCAAGGGCGCGCTGCATACGCATTGCGGATTCCCCGTCAAGGCCGCGCAGGACATGGCCTTTGGCACCGACGTCCACGCTGGAGACGTCATCTATTGGATGACCGACATGGGCTGGATGATGGGGCCGTGGCTGGTCTTCGGCGCGCTGGCGCTGGGTGCGACCCTGTTGCTCTACGATGGCGCGCCCGACTTCCCTGGCCCCGACCGATTGTGGGAGTTGACCGCCACGCACAAGGTGACACAGTTGGGCGTCTCGCCGACCTTGATCCGTTCGTTGATGCATCATGGTGAGGAGCAATTCAAAGGTCAGGACCTCTCCGCCTTGCGCTGCTTCGCCTCGACGGGCGAGCCGTGGAATCCCGCGCCGTGGAAGTGGCTGTTCGAGAAGGTCGGCGAGGGTAAGCGGCCGATCATTAACTACTCGGGCGGGACCGAGATCAGCGGCGGCATCGTGATGGGCAACCCGCTGCTGCCACTCAAACCGTGCGCCTTTTCCGCGCCCTGCCCAGGCATGGACGCCGACGTCTTCGACGAGGGGGGGCGTCCGCTGCGCAACGCAGTGGGCGAGCTGGTGATCAGGGCCCCGTGGATCGGCATGACGCGCGGATTCTGGCGCGACCGTCAACGGTATCTCGATACCTACTGGTCACGCTGGGAGAATGTGTGGGTCCACGGCGATTTTGCCGCCATCGACGAGGACGGCTTGTGGTACATCCTAGGCCGCTCGGACGACACAATCAAGATCGCAGGCAAACGGTTGGGCCCCGCCGAGGTGGAGTCGATCCTCGTGCGGAATTCCGCCGTGGTCGAGGCGGCCGCCATCGGCGTCCCACATGAGGTCAAGGGTAGTGAGTTGGTGCTGTTCGTCGTGCTCAAGAAATCCGCCCAGCCGAGCGAGGAGCTGCGCCGCGCGTTGCACGATCTGGTCGTGGCCGAGATGGGCAAACCGCTTGCGCCCAAGGCCGTGTTGTTCGTCAGCGACCTGCCCAAGACGCGCAACGCCAAGGTCATGCGGCGCATGATCCGCGCGGCCTACCTTGGGCAGGAGTTGGGCGACACGTCCTCGCTGGTCAACCCCGAGGCAGTGGAGGAGATCCGCAAGGCGAGATGAAGACTTAGGATTAAAACCTTTTGGACGCGGATTACGCGGATGGACACAGACAAACACGGATTCTTAAAGGTTTTTCCGTGAGAATCCGCGAAATCCGTGGTATCCGTGTACAAAACACGGCAACTTCCAGAGAGTCCACTTTCCAAAAATTGGGAGAGGACGGGAGGGGGGAGTATAATTCCCACAACAGGAGGCCACCCATGAAAAATATTATCCTCATTTCCCTTTTGATTGTCCTGCTTACGGCCTGCGCCGCGCCAGCGGTATCTCCTACGGCGACAGTAACAGCCTTGCCTTCTGCTTCCCCCTTGCCGAGTGCAACGGCCACTGAAACGATGACTCCATCTCCCACGGGCACGCCCACCGCGACTCCGCTACCCCCTATCACACTCGTGACAAGTCGGGAGCAGATGTACCAGCACCCGGAGACTATGCCGGATGGGTCGACAGCCGAGAAGCGCAAAGTAATCGCGGAGACTATTTTGCAGATGTATAAAGATGGGCAAATCCCCAACTTTGGTCCTGATGTGCAGCCATATATCCCGACGCGGGACCGGATAAACGACAGTGCCAGCAAATTCCAAGATTTCTTTATCCCTGAGGATAGTGGTAATTGGGATGATGTGAGTAAGCGGCCGATCATGGGGGTGACGATCGTGAGTGGCGGCGAGGGAGTGTACTACGCGGTGCAGGCCGTGAAGCAAGAGGGGACAGGTGTACCGGGACTGATTTGGTACCAGCTAAGCAAGCCAGAGAATACTGATTGGGAACTTATACACTTCCTAAATCAGGATCCTACGGGCATGGTGCGACCTGTATTGGTGAAAGGACAGGGCTGTAATGAGGTTCTTGGGAAGGCATTGTGTATCCAATATCTCGACCCGGCTGTGGTCGAGGCACAGACCGAGGTAGTCAATGAGTTTGTGGCGACACATAGGATCCCCGACGCGATGACTAATGGGGACGTGATCTTTTTGATGGGTTGCGGCTCGATAGGTGTGTAGATTCGGTTTTGCATTTTCCGCTTGATTTGTTGTAGGATGGGGGTATGCGTCGCGTGTGGCTGGGTGGTGTATTTGCTTTTATAATTATTACTGTAGGACTCTTGTTTTGGTGGTGCTATATCCCCGGGATCAGTATCGTCGCGAGTCCGCGGGACGAGGAGAGTCTGCTGGTCGTATTTTAGACCTCCGAAGTCTCGAAGACTTCGGAGGTCTTGTTTGGCGCTATTGGAATTCACAAATTGGGATGCAAATATTTCCCATCGGGCCGCGTGACATTTTCATAGGCTTGTGCCGCGCGCAATACTTTGGCCTCCTGCCAATGCCCACCGACGATCTGCAAGCCAATCGGCATCCCCGCGGACGAGAATCCGCACGGCAGCGAAAGCGCAGGCAGGCCTGTCAGATTGAAGGGCGCGGTGAAACGCGTCAGGCGGCGAGCCTGTTCGAGCGCGTCGTTGCCCTCGATGAGCGGGGCGGTGATCGGCGTGGATGGCAGCAGCAGCGCGTCATATTTTTGGAAGAGGATCTCGGCCTGCCTGCGCGTCTCGGCCTGTTTCCGCCGCGCGAGCGCATACTCGCTGGAGGTGTAGGCCGCGCCCATCTCCAACCGCTGGCGAATGTCCGCGCCGAAGAGTTCAGGCTGAGATTGCAGCCGCTCACGATGAAAGGCGGCTCCGTCGGCCTGCGTCATCAGGGAGTTCGCCAAGGCCGCTTCGCGTAGCCACTCAATTTCAATCTCCTCTACTTGCGCGCCCAACGACTGGAAGATTTCCGCCGCCGCGCGGACGGCCGCCAGCACCTCGGGGTCGGAGTCCGCGATGTAGTCGCCGACGGCCAGCGCCGCCCGCCAGCCCCTCACGCCCTCGTCGAGGGGAGCGAGGTAGTCATCCACGGGGATATTTGCCGAGCCAGGGTCGAGTTCATCGTAGCCTGCCAGCACTTGCAGGAGCAGGGCCGCATCCCGCACGGATTTGGTCAGCGGGCCCGCATGGTCAAGGTTCCACGAGAGCGGAAAGACCCCGCGCAGGCTGACACGCCCGTAGGTGGGCTTGAGTCCCACCACGCCGCACAGTGAAGCAGGAATGCGGATCGAGCCGCCCGTGTCGGTGCCGAGCGCCGCCAGCGCCATGCCGCCCGCCACCGCCGCCGCGCTACCGCCCGAAGACCCGCCCGTGATGCGGTTCGTGTCCCACGGGTTGCGGCAGTTCCCGAAATTCGGATTGACGTTCGTCACACCCAGCGCGATCTCGTGCGTGTTGGTCTTGCCGAGCAGAACCGCGCCTGCCTGCTTGAGTTTCCGCACGGCGACAGCATCCTCCTCGGGCACGAAGTCCGCGAAGTGGCGCGTCCCCGCCGTGGTGCGGATGCCCGCCGTGTAGTACAAGTCCTTGACGGCGACGGGGATGCCCGCCAATACGCCCTGAGCGGAGCGGCCAAGCTGCGAAGTCGAAGGGCGGAGAACGGTGAGGAAGGCGTTGATCGTCGGGTTGAGGCGCTCGATTTGATGGAGGCAGGCCTCGGTCAGGTCGGTGGCGGAAAGTTCCCCTCGGGCGAGGGCGGCCTGGGCTTGGGTGAGGGTCAGGGAGGCTATATCCATGCCCCGATTATATCCTTACCCCCATATCTGGCGGATGCAAAAAATCCCTTTCGGCGGCTTGCATTATAATAGCGGGCGTCAAAAGGAGACCGAATGAAAAGAGCCTCAAACTGGACGCTGACCGTGGTGCTGGCCGTGCTGTTGCTGGCGGCCTGTGTGCCTGCGACCGCCACCCCGACCGCCGCTCCCACGCTGCCGCCTGCCACCGAGCCGCCGACGGCCCTTCCGCCCACCGCCACGCCGACTCTGTTCCCCGTGTCGCTGGCGGGACCCCAGGCGGGCACCTCCATGAAATGGATCGACACCTCCGTGCTGGCCTTCGTGCCCGCGGGCGAATTCCAAATGGGGAATAGTGTGGCCAACACGCCTCAGCATACCGTGTACCTGGACGGCTTCTGGATCCAGCAGACCGAAGTGACCAACGGCATGTATAGTCAGTGCGTGGCCTCGGGTTCGTGCACGCCGCCCACGCAGGAACTGGGCGCGCCGCAGTACACCAACCCCGAGTACAACAGCCATCCCGTGGTGGGCGTCACCTGGGACCAGGCCAACGGCTACTGTCAGTGGATCGGCGGCAGCCTGCCGACCGAGGCCCAATGGGAGAAGGCCGCGCGCGGCACGCAGGCTGGGCAATTCCCCTGGGGCAATGACGGCGCCGCCTGCGACTTCCTCAATTTTGCCAACTGTATCAACCACACCACCGACGTGACCGACTATGCCGAAGGCCGCAGTCCGTACGGGTTGTATGACATGGCGGGCAACGTCTTCGAGTGGGTCAACGATTATTACAGCGAGACCTATTACAACGAGTCGCCCGCCCAGAATCCGACGGGACCCGCCTCGGGCGATTCCCGCGTGGTGCGCGGTTCGAGCTTCGAGACCGACCCCGACCAGGCGGATTCTGCCATCCGCCACTATAACAACGCGGGGAATTCCCGCCGCGACTTGGGCTTCCGCTGTGTGGTGACCCAGCCCAAGCCGCTGGCCCCGTACTGCCAATTGACCTCATACGTGCCCAGCGCTTCATCCCTGCCGCAGGGACAGTGCGAACTACCCGTGGTGGATTTGCGCGGTCAGTATTGCTCGAAGGGCGACGGCTTCGTAACCATGAACATCTCGGAGGGCGCAGTCTATCAACTGAACCGTACCGACTACGATTGTGTCGAAACCCTGGTGGACGGCAAGCGTCTGCTCACCTGTAAGGGTCCGCGCAGTACCGAGACCACGGCCGAGGTGACGGTCTGCAACGCTTCCTGCACCGAGACATCCACCAATGCTACGGCGGCAGTCTGCGACCCAGGCTACACCCTCGACACGAACACGGGCACGTGTGTCTACTCGCCGATCCCTTCGCAGGTCGGCGTGACGGGCTGTCCCGTCGGCTACCGCACCATCGACCGTGGCGGAGTCAAGACCTGTGCCTTGGCGGCGGGCAATGACGGTCTGTGTCCGCCTGGGCTGTACCTCGACAGCCAGTACGGCGCGTGCATCTCGCCCACGGGTATGGCCGACATCCCCTACGGCTTGAGCAGCCCAGACCTGGCCCAGCAGTCCTATGCAGGCTGCGCGCCTGGCTACAACTATGACCCGTCCTTCCAATGCTGTCAGGCTTCGAACGCGGCGGCCTATCCCGCCTGCCCCGCAGGGACGCGCTACAGCGTGGAGCAAAAAGCCTGTCTCTCTACCCAGGTGCGCTTGAGCGGACCAGGCTGTGTCACCGTGCAGGCCACCACACTCAAATGCAGCGAGCCTGTGGATATCTGCTCGAAGATCGTCTTCGAGCCTGTCTGTCGCCGTAACTCCTACGCCTGCGTATGGGACGACAAGAACGACAAATGTGAGATGAAGGAATAACGACCGACAGAGAAAGTTGTCGGACTTCAGACAAAAAACGAGCGGACTCATCGAGTCCGCTCGTTGCATTTTGGATTGACTTACTTGCCCGCCTTGGCTTCCTTCTCGGCCAGGGTCACGGCTTCTTCGAAGATGGCCAGGCCCTCGTCCACCTCGGACTTGGAGATGGAGAGCGGCGGCGCGATGCGGATGACCGACTTGCCGCAGGAGAGCATCAGCAGGCCGCGCTCGAAGGCCAGGTCCACCACGCGCTCGGTCAACTCACCTGCGGGCTCTTTCGAGGTGCGATCCTTGACGAATTCCACGCCGATCATCAGACCGATGCCGCGCACGTCGCCGATGGACGGGTGGCGGCTCTGAATCTCGGTCAGCGCGTCGAGGGTGTATTGGCCCACCGTGGCGGCATTCTCCATGTACTCGTTCTCTATCAGGTCGATGGTCGCCAGCGCAGCGGCGCAGGAGATCGGGTTGCCGCCGTAGGTATTGCCATGTGCGCCCTTCTCCCAATCCATGATGTCGCGGCGGGCGATGCACGCGCCGAGCGGCATGCCCGAGGCGATGCCCTTGGCTGCGGTCACGATGTCGGGCTCCACGCCGAAGTGCTCGATGGCCCACCACTTGCCCGTGCGGCCCATGCCCGACTGGACTTCGTCCACGATGAGCAGGATATCGTACTTGTCGCACAGTTCACGCAGGGCGGGATAGAAGCCCGCCGGGGGGACGATGTATCCGCCTTCGCCCTGGATGCTTTCCACCAAGATGCCCGCCACTTCCTCGGGCGGCAGGATGTGGCCCAGGATCTGGTCCTCGATGTAACGCACCACGGTCTGGCCGTCGTCCTCGCCCTTGCGACGTTCCAGCATCGGGCGGTAGGGGTTGGGGTACGGCGCATGCAGCACGCCGTTCATCAGCGGATAGAAGCCCTTGTGATATTTCGGCTTGCTGGCGGTGAAGGTCACCGCGCCCATCGTGCGCCCGTGGAAGGCGCCCGTGAAGCCGATGAAATTACTGCGGCCCGTGTGATAGCGCGCCAGCTTGATGGCCGTCTCGACCGCCTCGGTGCCCGAGTTGGTCATGAACGATACGCCATAATCGTCGAACGGGGCGATCTCGGCCAGCTTCTCGCCGAGCTGGATCCACTTCTCGTGATAGAAATCGGACGAGATGTGGATGAACTTCTCAGCCTGCTCCTGGATGGCCTTGACCACCTTGGGGTGGGCGTGCCCCGTCGAGGTCACGGCGATGCCCGCCATGAAGTCGAGGAAGCGGTTGCCGTCCACGTCCCACACCTCGGTGCCCTTGCCGTGATCCATCGCAAAGGGGTATCCGCGCGGATACGACGGCGAAATAACGGCGGAATCGCGCTTGATCAGCGCGCGGGTCTTGGGGCCTGGCAACTTCATTGGTTCCATGAGATTCTCCTTGAATTATCTGTCGATACGATTGCGAGGAGGACGGAGGATGCTCCCGCCAAGGGAGTCGGACTTCGCGAAGAAGTGTCCCCGTCTCGCAATTCAATTTTTGGTTTGGACCGTGAACCTGCTCCCGTGTCAGGAGCCGATTCTCCCCTCATGCGGTTCGGTTACGCCCTTCAGGGCGGGTCCTCTTCGGACATGCGCGCCAGGGCCAGCGCCCCCAGCAGGCCCGCGTCATCGCCCAGCGCGGCGCGGGCAATGACCAGGCGTTCGAGGTAACGCGGATGGAAGACTCGCTTGCGCAGGCTTTCCTCGAACGGTACGAATAGCAAGTCGCCCACCTGTGAGACCCCGCCGCCGAAGATCAGCGCCGAGGGGTCGAAGGTGTGCAGGAAATTGACCACGGCGATACCGAGGTAATCACCCGCACGCTCGAAGGCCGAAATAGCCAGCGCGTCGCCCTGACGGGCCGCTTCTGCGATTTGATAGGTGGAAAGTTCGGGATTCGCCTTCAGGCTGGACTTCGCGCCTGCCTGAAGCTGTTCATTGACGTAGCGCGCAATGGCCCGTCCCGACGAAAGCGCCTCGATGTGACCTGGCGCTCCGCATGAGCAGGGCGGACCGTTGGGGTCTACGGTGACGTGACCCAACTCCGCGGCCAGACCGTGATAACCTTCCAGCAGACGCCCGTTGCAGATCACTCCGCCGCCGATGCCCGTGCTGATGGTCAGGTAGAGCAGATCGTCGTGGCCGCGTCCCGCTCCGTATTTCCACTCGCCCAGTGCCGCCAGATTGGCGTCGTTGTTGATATAGACGGGCACGCCGAAACGCTCGGCCAGTTTGGGGCCGACGGGGAAATTCTGCCATTCGAGGATATTGGGGGTGTTGAGAATGATCCCCTGGTGCAGGTCGAGCGCGCCTGGCACGGCCATGCCAATGGCAGTCACGTCTCCGTTGGCAGGCCAGACGGCTTCCACGGCCTGGACGAGACGGTCGAACACGCCTGGCTTCAATCCCTCCGAGGGGACGCGATGGTGCTTGACGGGAGTGGTCTGGTCGGGTTCATAGGCAGCCACGCGGATGTGCGTGCCGCCGATGTCCACGGCGATGACGAGGCTCATACCGCCATTATAACCGAGGCCGTGAGGCGGGACATCACGCGGCGGATATGCCGAATCTCACATTCTATCATGTCTATTTTTTCTTCGGGTCGATCAGTAGAATCAAATCTTTCAAATACCGTTCTGAAAACTCGATAATGACCACGTCGGGCTTCTGCTCGTCCACCCAGGAGAGATTCCACAGGCCGCCGCCCATGTAGTTTTGGACGTACACCCCGTAGCTGAAATGCTCTCCCAGCAGCGGGATGACGCGGAAGAAGAACGAGTCGTGGTAAAGCACCAGGCGCGGCAGGCTGGAGTCAGGATTGGCCGAGAACATCAACTTCCGCCCGCCGACGGTCACGTTCTTGTAGGTGGTATGCGTCTCGTATTGGGGCGCAAACTGGATGCGGGGTTCCTCATAATAGGTCGTGCCGATATTGGCCGCCAAATCGAACTGTTCAGGTGCGCGGACCTCCACTTTGAAATCCGATATCGGGTGTGAAACCAGGTTTGGGTAAGCCTCGTGCAATTCATCCATGACGGCGGCATAGGCGATGTACGCGCCATAATCGTTCCAGTGTGTGTCGGTGGCGTAGTAGACCTGGCGCTCCGCTTTGGCGGCCAGCAGTGCGGGACGCAGGTCTAGCAACTGGACCTGGCCGTGATCCTTCAAGTATTCGATCAGTTGATCCAATTTGGAAACGTCGCCGAAGACGGGCACCTGCGGCGGGACGCGCTCGGGGTAGATGGTGTTCTTGTTGGGCGGTACGACCACGATCAACTGGATGCCCCGTTCCTTGTAACGCGCAGACAGGGCATCCAGGTTCTTCTGGATTTGCGCCATCTCGTCCTCGGTGAAGGGGTCGGTGTGCTGATAATCCTCGATGTCGCTCTCGGCGGTGTAGACCAGCCAACCATCCTCTCCGACGATGACCTTGGGGAAGACGCGGTCGCCGATCCACAGGCGCACGCGCGCTGTCCAGTCGATCAACCGCCCGCGCGGATAGAAGGATTCCTCAATGGCGTTCGGGTCCAGGTTTAGGGTCCGCAGGGGAGTGAGGAGCAAAAGAATGAAAGCGGCGATCAGCAGGAATGGATAATATTTTTTGAACATGGCAGGTTAGAAATTTCCATAGATGCCAGGCAGGAAACGGCTGCTGGTCATCATGCCGATGGATAACACGAAGAGTGCCAACAATGACAGGTCGCCCGCAATCGTCAAGGGGAAAGCCAGACGTGGACGCGCCTCGATTTGTTTCTGGAGCCATGGGCCGACAGGCAGGGATAAAATCACCGCGGCGATGAAGGCCAGCACGAAGGATGGCTCGATGAACGGCAGGGGCGCGGTCTCGCTAAAGGAGAGTTGCACCGTCTGCTGGACATTCCCGACCAGCAGTCGCAGGAAGCCGAGCGCGTATCCCAGGCTGGGCGCGCGGAAGAAGACCCAGGTCAACAATAGGGCCGAAAGAGTGTACAAGTGACGGACGGGTCGCAGCCAGTCCGCTTTTAACCAGCGATTGAGGAATAGGCCCTCGATGACCAGGAAGAAGCCGTGCAGCAGACCCCAGATGACGAAGCCGATTGTCACACCATGCCACAGGCCCGTGAGCAGGAAGACGATCAGAACGTTGATTTGCTGTCCCGCCACGGGCAGGCGCTTGCGTTCGAGTGGATAGAAGACATAGTCACGGAACCATGTGGATAGTGAAATATGCCAGCGCCGCCAGAAGTCGCCGATGCTTTGCGCGATGTAGGGGGAATTGAAGTTTTCGCTAAAGCGCAGGCCCATCATCACGGCCAGACCGATGGCCATATCGGTGTAACCCGAGAAGTCGAAGAAGATTTGCAGGGCATAGCCGACTAGGGCCAGCCAGGCGTATGCAGGTGTGGACGCCGCCACAGGCAGGACGAATATGGCGTTGACCGTCCTGGCCAGCACGTCAGCGATGAGGATCTTCTTGGCGATGCCGCGCAAAAAGCGGCGGACGCCGTCCGCGACTTGGGCGGCTTTGAGGGTCGGCGCGGGCAGGGAGTCGGCCAGGGTACGGTAGCGGACAATCGGTCCGACCAGCAGCTTGGGGAACAGCAATACGTAAAAGGCAAAAGTCACCAGATTCCGCTCGGGCTGGACTGTCCCCTTGTTCACATCCAGTAAGTACGAAATGACCTGAAAGCTGACGTACGAAAGCCCCAGTGGGAAGGTTAACGAGGTGAGAAGGTTGGTCAGGCGGACAGGGAAGTGTGGAGCCAGCCCAAGGAACAGGTCCAGGCCGTAGGCGGCAAATAACTTGAAGAAGGCCAGCAACCCCACGTTCACGAGCAGGCCGAGAGGCAGCAGCCACTTGGCAGGTTTGTCTTTCAGACGCAGTCCCAGCCAATAGTTGAAGAGGATCAGGCCGATCATCCACAGCAGATTGACAGCGCTGCCCCAGGCGTAGAACAGCAGGCTTTCCAAAATTCCCACCACGGGCCGCCAGCGTGGCTGGGCGAAGAAATAGGCGAGCAGGAAAATAGGCAAAAATAAGAACAGGAACAAGGCGGTGTTGAAGTTCATGAAGTGACCTCAAACACAATTATAATGGACGGGCTTGCCATGAACCCAACCAACCTTTTTCAACGCTACAAGACCCTGCCCGTCCTTTTGCTGATCCTGGTCAACGTAATCATTGGCCTGCGTACTTTCCGCGATTATGGGCTTTCCATCGACGAACCCCTGTTTTATGGATATGCCGACGCCATTGGCTACGCCTACAACCCCGTCAACTGGTTCAGCGGACATTTCGACCTGGAAGCCAACGCCTACGGTCCCAGCCCGTGGGATCACCGCAACCGTGGCCCTGCCTACCTGCTGCTCACGCGCGGACCCGTCCACCTGCTCCAATCCATGGGCGTGGATCAGGCCTCGGCCTGGCACCTGGTCAATTTCCTGGCTTTCCAGGTGGCGGTGTATTTCTTCTATGTGCTGGCCCGCCGCTGGATGGGACAGTGGCCAGCATTGTTCGCCACGGCCTTCTTTTCGTCCCAGCCTGTGTTGTGGGAACACGCCTTCATCAACCCCAAGGACCCGTCCTTCCTGTTGTTCTTCCTGCTCTCGCTGGAGTTTGGCCTGCGTATGGCCGACCATCTGGCGAATGCTTCCGCGGATGAGAAGCCGCTTCAAACTCTAAAACACATTCTCTTCCCTGCTATTCTGCTGGGGTTGACCACCAGTATCCGTATCCTGGGTCCGCTGGCGGCGGCGTTGGCGGGACTGTATTTCCTTTTGCTCAAAAAGCCCAAGCGAATCTGGTGGTTCGTCCCCTATGGATTGATCGCCATCCTGACGATGTTCGCCTCGTGGCCGTACCTGTGGGAGAATCCCATCCAGAATTTCCTCGGAACGTTGACCTTCATGGCCGATAACCCGACCACCTTGAGGGTTCTGTTCTACGGTCAGTTGTATCGCGCCGACCAGCTTCCGCTGCGATATTTGCCAGCCATGATGCTTTTCACCCTGACCGAGCCAGTCTGGCCGCTGGCAGCGCTGGGCCTCATCATTGCCGTATTCCGCATCCGCAAGCAGAACCTTGAGTGGAAAAGCTTCTTGGTCACCTTCCTCTGGTTGGCCGCTCCAATGATCTATGTGCTGTGGAAGAAGCCGCCCATGTATGATGGCTTCCGCCACTTCATGTTTATTGTTCCGCCATTGTTTATCCTGGCGGGGTTGGGTGTGGAATGGTTGTTTGCGAAGTTTCGTCTGGTCTGGTTGAATGTCTTGCTGGCGCTGGCATTACTCGCTCCCGCCCTTTTTGCGGATGTTCGTCTGCACCCATATCAATATACGTACTACAATCAGTTCGTCGGCGGGACAGGCCAGGCTGCCTACCAATTCGAGACCGATTATTGGCTAACCTGCTATAAAGATGCGATTCTTGTGCTCAACAAATCTCAACAAACAGACATTACAGTGTTTGCACGTCGTGATGCGCGGACGGCTCAATACTATGCGCGGACGGGTATCATAGTTATCGATGGTAGTGATAGGCTTCGCTCGCCTGATTTTGGAGATTATCTATTGCAGGGAGCACGCGCCGATCCGAACATTCAAAAATATCGTGGAACAAGGGAGTTCCTTGCTATCCACCGTGATGACGCCGTTTTTTGCATTCTCCTTAAATATACAAGTAAAACTCAAAATGAAAACACACCGTGAACGAATTCAAACCTGTATTGCGGGCGAACTGCCCGACCGTCTGCCCGTGGCGTTGTGGCGGCATTTCCCTGTCGACGACCAGACTCCCGAGGGCCTGGCTGCTGCGACCCTGCATTTCCAGCGGACGTATGACTTCGACCTCGTCAAGGTGACGCCGTCTTCATCTTTTTGCCTGCGCGATTGGGGCATCGAAGATGAGTGGCAGGGTAACCCCGAGGGGACGCGCACGTACACCAAACGTGCGATCCGTGACCCGCGCGATTGGGAATCCCTGCCCGTGCTGGATCCCGTTTCCGCGTCGCATCTCTCTGGACAATTGGCCTGTCTCCGTTTGATCCGCGCGGAACTCGGCCCCGAGACGCCCATACTCCAGACTGTGTTCAGTCCACTGGCGCAGGCGCGTAACCTGGCAGGCGCGGACGTGCTGCTGGCTCACCTGCGTCTATATCCCGAGGCCGTAATGAAGGGGTTGCGAACCATCACCGAGACGACCCGCCGCTTTGTGGAAGCCTCGATGGAGACGGGCATCGACGGCGCGTTTTATGCCATTCAACATGCACAGGCGCAATTGCTCAGCCTGGACGAATACAAGACCTTCGGCGTGCCTTTTGACCAAAAGGTCCTCGAGTCAACGCGGGACTTGT
>CALFXA010000272.1 GCA_937928015.1 uncultured Anaerolineales bacterium
CGGGAAGCATGGGACTCCTGTCGGCCCGTTCCGCAAGGGCTGCTGGGATCAAGCGGGGCCAGGCAGTGCTCTTCGAGATGGACATGGAGAGGATGGCGCCCCTTCCATCCAGGCAGAACAGGTATTCCAGGCTTCCCGAGTTCCCCCAGGTGGAAATGGACCTCTCGGTGCAGTTCGACGAAGGCGTAGCCTGGGCAGACGTGGAACGCACCGTTACCAGGGCGGATCCCCTGGTCCGGGAAGTCCGGTTCATGGATGAGTACAGGGGAAAACAAGTGGAGACGGGAAAGAAATCCCTCATGTTCAGGCTGTGGCTCGGGTCGGACAAGGGGACCCTCACGTCGGAAACGGTGGAGGAAACATCCGCGAAGATCCTGGGCAAGCTGACGCATGCGATTGAGGGTGTCCACGGTGTCCAGAATAAGCGGTTCGAGCCGTTCATGCAAGGACGTGTCCTGGCCTGAGAAATCATTTTGCAGCAGCCGCAGGCCGATCAGGTGCGCGGTGAGAGCCTGTCCCAGTTCATCGTGCAACTCACGCGAAATGCGCTGACGTTCCAGCTCTTGGGCAGTGACCAGCTTCTGGGCCAACTCTCGCAGGCTTTCGCGCTGTTCGAGCAGGGTGCGATAACGGTTGAGGCGTATGATGGTGCGAACGCGCGCGCGCAGCTCCTGACGGTCGATGGGTTTGGTGAGGAAATCATCGGCCCCTGCCTCGATGCCGCGCAGGCGCGAGGCGTTGTCGTCGAGGGCGGTGAGGAGCAGAATGGGCGCTTCGGCGAGTGGCGGCGTGGCGCGGATGCGCCGACAGACCTCGAACCCATCCATGCCGGGCATCATCACGTCCAGCAGGATCAAATCGGGTTTCAGGGCCTCCGCCTGTTCGAGGGCCTTTCTTCCATTCTCCGCTATGTATAAGGAGTAACCTTGCCCTTCCAGGATCGACTCAAGGGTGAGTTGGCTGGACAAGTCGTCATCCACGATCAAGATGCTGCTGCTCATGGTTTTCCTTTGTCATCTGTGACATACTTTTTGACAATGGACATGATCTCGGACAAATTGACGGGCTTGGAGAGATAGTCGTTCATGCCGGCGGCGAGACAGCGGTCGCGATCGATGGGCATGGCGAGGGCAGTGAGCGCGATGATGGGCGTTTGCTCAAAACCGGGCAGGGAACGCAGGCGATGCGTGGCCTCCAACCCGTCCATTTCGGGCATCATCACATCCATGAGGATGAGTTTCGGACGGAGCCGCTGCGCCTGGGCGATGCCGTCGAATCCGTTGCGGGCCACGGAGACGTGATAGCCGTGGCTTTCGAGATAATCGTGAATGAGCATGGAGACAGCCTCGGTATCCTCGACCAGCAGGATGGAGGGGCGATGATTCCCCTTGGGCATGGGAGCGGGACTCCGACTGGGTTGCGCGGACCTGTTGAGGGAGCCGGTCTGCGCGGCGGCATGCCAGGGGATGGAGACGGTGAAACGGGATCCCTGGCCGGGCTGGCTTTCGACGCGGACCGAACCGCCGTGCAGACGCGCCATCTGGCTGACGAGGACGAGGCCGAGGCCCGTGCCCTGGGCGTCGCGGGCGAGACCGGCATCGAGTTGGACGAAGGGTTGGAAGAGATACTGGATTTCGTCGAGACGGATTCCGATGCCGGTATCCCAAACGGAGAAGTGGAGGATGTGGTTGGAAGCATCGCCGCGGATCTGAAGGCCGATGCGTCCACCGGAAGGGGTGAACTTGACGGCATTGGAGAGCAGGTTGACGATCATCTGTTTGAGACGCCGCTCGTCTGCAAAGAAGAGGGAGACGGCGGAATCCAGGTCGAGGGAGAGTTCGAGGTTCTTTTTCTGCGCGAGTTCATGGACAAGGCGCAGGCAGGACTGGGCGATGCCGGCAGGATCGACTTTGGACATCTCAAGTTCGACCTTGCCGGCGTTGATCTTGGCGAGGTCTAGAATATCATTGATGAGCGCAAGGAGGTGCTGACCGCTCTCGTGGATGGTCTGGATGTACTTGAGCTGTTTGTCGTTGAGAGGACCAGCGATCTGCTCTGTGAGACTTTCCGAGACACCGAGGATGGCGTTGAGCGGGGTGCGGAGCTCGTGGCTCATGTTGGCGAGGAACTCGTCCTTGAGGCGCAGAGCGCGTTCAAGTTCGCTGTTGGCAAGGCGGAGGGTCTCCTCGGCTTGTTTCTCAGCGGTGACATCGTGCATGGTGGAGAGATAGTGGACCTTGCCCTGGATTCGCAGGGGGAAGATGTTGACCTGCACGTCGCGCGGGGTGCCGTCTGCGCGGATGAGCTTGAAGTCTGCGAAGGAGAACTCGGCGGTGGAGCGGCTATTATCCTGGACGGACTGGAGAAGGGGCTGCATCTCCTGAAGGGGGAGGAGATCGGTCTGCTCGATCCTGCGGCCGAGGAGGACTTCGCGCGGGTGGCCGGTGAGGGTTTCGAAGGCGCGATTCATACGGAGGATGCCCCCATGATCATCGAACAGCACGACGGACTCGGGCGCTTCCTCGAACAGCAGGCGATTCTGTTCCTCGCTCTGGCGCAAGGCCTCCTCCGCCTGTTTGCGCGCGGTCACATCGCGGAAGAAGCCGCTGGTGACGATCTTCCCGTTCATTTCCATGCGACTGCTGGCACTGCCTTCCACGATCACGGCCGCACCTCGTTTGGTCCTGAAGATCACCTCTAATTGAATAGGATACTGGTCGAGGATTAAACTGTGCAGGACCTGCCGACAATGCTCATGATGGATCGGGTCCACCACATCGAACATGGAAAGCTGCAAGGCCTCTTCCGATGTGTAACCCAATGTTTCACACCAGGCATTGTTGACGTAGAGGTAGTGCCCGTTTTCGTCCAGGCTTTGAATCAAATCACTGGCGGTATCCAGGA
This sequence comes from uncultured Anaerolineales bacterium, assembly GCA_937928015.1. Taxonomy (GTDB): domain Bacteria; phylum Chloroflexota; class Anaerolineae; order Anaerolineales; family Villigracilaceae; genus JACPVF01. The sequence goes on from CALFXA010000272.1 coordinate 2,905, forward strand.
AACTCTGTAGATTGAACTGACTTTCCCTCAAGGCAATTTCAATCTTCTTCCTTTCGGTATTGTTGAAAAGGGTGGTGCGGCTTGTCGTGTAATTTCCCCGTGCATCGTAGATGGCGATTGCATTGACCAGAGACGGCATGGTCGAACCATTTTTGTGAACAAACTCCAACTCGAGGTCACGCAGCCAGCCGTTCTTTTTGAAGGCAGGGAAATTCTCCTGGAAAATGGCAATACTGCGCTCGGTCAAAAATTCCGTGACAGGATGCCCCATCAATTCTTCCCTGGAATACCCAAGCCAATTCAACTCGGTCTGGTTGACCTGGGTAAAGCAACCCTTGGAGTCAAGGGAGTGGTAGCCGGCGGGGGCATTGTCGTACAGGTTTTGGACTTCGGCAGTGCGTTCGCGCACCCGTCGTTCGAGGTCATTGTTCAGGCGCGCATTCTCGATGGCGACTGCCGCCTGATTAGACAGGGTGGCGACAAAGCGCTCATCAGATTCGCTGAAGCCGTTTGGCTTTTCGCTCTCGATGCTGATCACCCCAATCACCTTCTTGCCCAGGCTGATCGGTACATATAAACCGGAACTCATGCCTGCATACGATTCGCGATAACGAGAATCCTCGCTGACGTTGTTAACGCGAATGGCTTGATTGTTTCGCACCACCCAGCCGCTCAGCCCGTCGTCGGATTTTGTTACGCTTTTCTCTAAGAGTTCTTTTACCTTCTGATGTTCCTGTTCATCGACCAGCATGGGCTGACTGAATGCAAGCAGACTGAGTGAACGGTCCACAGGATCATATAGACGGATGGCGCTATGGTGCCAGTTCATTTTCTGTTCGAGCAGTTCAATGACCTTTTCACCGATCTTTTGCGGGCTGGAAAGACGATTGAGAATCAAGCCGCTGGTGTACAAGACTTCCAATTCGGTCAGGCGCTGATGCAGTTTTTCTTCCGCCTGCTTGTGCTCGGTGATATCCTGGAAGACTGCCATCATGTGAATTGGTGCACCTTGTTCATCATATGCGATCTTACCATGCTGATGCAGCCAGCGTTCGTTCCCATCGGCCCGTCGAATGCGGTACGTATAATCGATATCGCGCCGATGGGAAAATGCCTGGTGGTCCTCCTCTTTGAGACGCTTGCGTTCATTTGGGTCCATCATATTTGCGATGGTGTGTTGGTCGATGATCGTGCCGTATGGAACGCCAAGGATTTCATACATCTCATCGGAACAGGATAGTTGTTTTCCTTTTCCGCTCCATTCGATGTGACCGATGTGTCCGATCTGTTGAACTTCGGCCAGCAGCGACCGGCTCTTGTGCAAGGCGCTTTCCATGCTTGCGGCTTTTTTAAAATTGGCAGCCTCACTCCTTGATTCTTGAGCGCGCTCGAGTTCGGAAATCCGCTTTTCAGCGGCTCTCAATGCTTCGATCAACTCAGCCCTGGTGATATTTTCGCTCATCGTCGCTCTCCAGAAAAAACGGATTGCATGGGTGGCTGTGACACTCCTGCCATCCATTTTCACGTATTCTTGGCGGGGGGAATATGGGGGGATTCCCTACTTTATCCAGACGAAGAAACAAGCGGCCGTCTTCCCAGAGCCAAGGTTTTCAATCCACCGCAAGGAAGTGACTGTCGTCGAACTGTTTTGCCCATTATAATGGCTTCGATGATCCTGTATGATCTGTGTCTGCCCTGGTATTGGGAATATGACGACGCCTTCGTCGGGCTGGTCGAGCGCGCCTGCGTTCGTCAGGGCAAGACGCTCTGGCAGGTGACTCCCACCAATTTATTGGAAGCCATCACCGCGTTATATAAGGGCGAGGTCAACTTCCGTGCCCTGCTCGACCGCGCCCAGGGTGACATCCGCTTTGAGCCGATCAACCGCTGGGCCAGGGAGTACGGTGCACGGCGCATCAATCCCACCGAACTCTCGCTCTGGTCCGAAGACAAGGCCACCATGCATCTCGAATTGATCGAGGCGGGGCTGAACACGCCGCATACAATTCTGCTAGCACCCTTCATCGAGCAGCCCGTCGTCCCGCCCTTCGACCTCTCTCCGCTGGGGGAGCGCTTCGTAATCAAGCCTTCCAACGGAGGCGGAGGGGAGGGAGTCATCCTCGGCGCAGAGTCACTCGATCAGGTCCTGCGCGCGCGCACCGAGTTTCCCACGCACAAGTATCTGGTCCAGGCCATCGTCGAGCCGCGTCTGCTCGACGGACGCGTGGCCTGGTTCCGCTGTTTCTACGCGGCGGGTGAGGCCTTCCCGTGCTGGTGGCATCCTGAGACGCACGTCTATTCGGTGGTTACCGCCGAGGACGAATCCCGTCACGGCCTGGCTCCCTTGCGCGACCTGACGAAGCGCATCGCCGCCATCTGCAAGCTCGACTGGTTCTCGACCGAAATCGCCCTGGCCGAGAATTTCGTGGTGGTAGATTACGTCAACGATGGCATCGACACCCGCATCCAATCCCGCGCCGCCGACGGCGTGCCCGACGAGATCATGCAGCAGATTGCCGAGCGGCTGGTGGGGCTGGCCTAGTCTCGGTGCGGATTTTGTCTCCCGTTCAATCCCTGATTGCGGACTCTAGTCCGCATTTCATTTTAGAGGAGATTCTATGACTCGTGCCCGTGACCTGGAGATTCCGCTGGAGGGGACGCCTGGCCCGCTCAATGCCATTACCGACATCTCAGGCCTGACCGTGGGGTTTGCCACCGTCATCAAAGGCGACTCGGCCCGAACGGGCGTCACTGTCATCCACCCGCGCGGAGGGACGAATCATGACCCCGTCTTTGCGGGGACCTTTGCCTTCAACGGCAACGGCGAAATGACGGGCGCCGCCTGGGTGGACGAGGGCGGCCTACTCGAAGGTCCCATCGGCCTGACCAACACCCACAGCGTGGGCATCGTGCGCGATACCATCATCCAATGGCAGGCCAGCCAGGATGCCTTCTTTCAGAAATGGTCCTGCCCCGTGGTGGCCGAGACTGCCGACGGCTGGTTGAATGATATGAATCAATTCCACGTCGAGCCCGAGCACGTGCTGGCGGCGCTCAATTCCGCGCAGGGCGGACCGTTGCCCGAGGGCAACGTCGGCGGCGGAACGGGCATGATCTGCTACGAGTTCAAGGGCGGCACGGGCACGTCCTCGCGGAAATTGCCCGAGCGGCTGGGCGGCTGGACGGTCGGTGTGCTGGTCCAGGCCAATTTCGGCCGCCGCTACCAACTGACGGTGGCGGGCGTGCCCGTCGGTCAGCACCTCACCGAAGATGCCCCGTGGACGAATGGCGAGAATCCACTGACCGAGCAGGGTTCGCTGATCGTGATCCTCGCCACGGACGCGCCGCTGCTTCCGCATCAACTGCGGCGCATCGCCAGACGCGCCACGCTCGGCATGGCCCGCACGGGCAGCCTGGGCGGCAATGGCAGCGGCGACATCTTCCTGGCTTTCTCCACGGCCAACCCGGGCGCGGCTCACGGCGGCGAGGACGGTCTCGCCGCGCTCCAGGCTCTCTCCAACGACAGGATCGACCCGCTGTTTGCGGCTTCCGTCTACGCCACCGAGGAGGCCATCCTGAACGCGATGATCGCCGCCGAGACCATGACAGGCAGGGACGGCATCACGGTCAAGGCGCTGCCGCACGACCGCTTGCGCGAGCTGTTGAAAACATACGGCAGGGCGACCTAGCGTCATAGCTGTGCCGTAGATGATCCTTCGATACAACATAATCGAATCCATTCCGTATATTTTGTAGTTTTCATTTCAGGAGGCTGGCATGGCCGATATTCTGGAGGTCAAGGACCTCGTCAAACATTATGGCGATTTTCAAGCCGTGAAGGGTGTGTCGTTCAATATCGCCGAAGGTGAGATCTTCAGCTTGCTCGGGCCAAACGGCGCGGGCAAGACCACGACGATTTCGATGCTCTCGACGCTGTACACGCCCACCTCGGGGGATGCCACCATCGACGGGCATTCCGTCACCAAAGAGCCGATGGCTGTCCGTGGGGTGATCGGTGTGGTGCCGCAGGACTTGGCGCTCTACGAAGACCTGACCGCCCGTGAGAACCTGGTCTTCTGGGGTCAGATGTACGGCCTGAGCGGGAAGTCCCTGACCGCCCGCGTGGACGAGGTCCTCGCGCAGATCGGCCTGACCGACAAAGCGGGCAACCGCGTCAAGACCTATTCGGGCGGCATGAAGCGGCGCGTCAACATCGGCGTGGGATTGCTGCACAAGCCCAAGCTGCTCTTCATGGACGAGCCGACCGTGGGCATCGATCCGCAGTCGCGCCGCGCCATCCTCGACACGGTCAAGGACCTTAATCAGCAAGGCATGACCGTGTTGTACACCACGCACTACATGGAAGAGGCCGAGGAACTCTCGGATCGCGTCGGCATCATTGACCACGGCGAGTTGATTGCCATCGGCACACAGAAGGAACTCACCCGTCAGGTGGGCGAGAGTGAGACCCTCGTGCTACATGTCGGCGAGAACGATGACTCTGAATCGCTGGCTTCCGCGCTGGGCGGCGTGGCAGGCGTCATCAAGGCTGAGGCCACCGACCACGAAGTCTCGGTCATCTGCCCCGAGGCCGAGGACGTGCTGGCGGGCGTGGTCACCAAGGCCAACGAACGCGGCATCAAGATCCGCTCCATCGACATCCGCGAGCCGAACCTTGAAGCGGTCTTCCTGCATCTGACGGGGCGCGCCCTGCGCGACTGACCATGCTCAAGACTTTTCTCATCGGTCTCAAAGACGTCCGCCTGGCCTTTCGCGACCGCGCGGCCTTGATCTTCATGCTGGCCGCGCCCTTCGTGCTGACGCTGGGCCTGGGCTTGGTCACAGGGCGCTTCAGCGGCAACGGTGGCAGCGGTCTCTCCGACATCCCTGTGGTGATCGTCAATCTGGATGATGGCCAGATCGGCCAGTCCCTGGTGGATACCTTCCAATCGGCGGACCTGGCCGATTTGGTGGAGCCCACCCTCGGGTCCGACCCCGAGGTGGCCCGCCGTTTGATCGACGAGGATCAAGCTGCGGCGGCGATCATCATCCCCGCAGGCTTTACGCGTTCCATCATCCCGCAGCAAACGGACTATACGGCGACGGGTTCCGCGCCCGAGGCGGTGCAGATCGAGGTGTATGCCAATCCGCAGCGACCGACCAGCGCGGGCGTGATCAAGGCTATCGTGGATGAGTTTCTCAGCCGCGTGGAGGAAGGGCGGCTGGGCGGCGAGGTCTCCATTTTGCAGATGCTCGTCAGCGGACGCATCACGGTGCAGCAGGCCGAGGCGGCGGGGGCGGCGATGGGGCAGCGCCTGCAAGGTCAGCCCGCCAGCGATGCGCTCGCCATCCAGATCAATTCGTCGGCGCAAGGCGGCGCGGCGGTCCCATTCGACGCCCTGGCATATATCGCGCCTGGCATGGCGTTGATGTTCCTGATGTATACCGTCAGTTACGGCGGCCGCTCAATCCTGGCGGAACGTTCGCAGGGTACCCTACCGCGCCTGCTAGTCTCACCGACCTCCTCAATGCAGATTCTGGGCGGCAAGGTCTTTGGCATCTTCCTGACAGGCGTCGCTCAGATGCTGATCTTGATCGTGGCCTCGTCGTTGATCTTTCAATTGAAATGGGGCGATGCGCTGGGTGTGCTGCTCCTGGTGCTGGCAGCGGTCTTTGCGGCCACGGGTTGGGGCATGCTCATCACGGCCACGGCGCGCACCACGGCACAGGTGGCAAACACGGGTTCGGCGATCATGTTGATCTTCGGCGCGTTGGGCGGCAGTTTCATCAGCCTGGAGCAAATGCCGCTCCCCGTGCAGATGGTCAGCAAGATCACGCCCAATGCCTGGGCCCTGGATGGATTTACCACCCTCGGGCTGGGCGGCACCCTGATCGACCTGGTCCAGCCGATTATGGCATTGCTGGTGATGGGGACGGTGCTGTTCGCCGTTTCGGTGGTGTTGTTTGGCAAGAAGGATCTGGCGCAGAAATAACGCCGCCCTTCGACTGCGCCGCAAAAATCGCGGCTCCGCTCAGGGCGTATGAGGCTTGCATGAAAAAACTTTTTGCAATTGCATGGAAGGACGCGGTCATCCGCTTTTCGAGCGCGGCGGAATTGCTGTTCTTCATTATCCTGCCCGTGGTTTTCACGCTGATCATGGCGGGCGGTACCCCCTCAGGCGACGGGGATGCCCGCATCCGTTTGGTGGTCGTGGATCAGGCCCAGACGCCCGTGTCGCGGGGCATCCTGGCCGAGTTGGAAAAATCCACGGCGGTGCGGCCCGAGGTCTTGACGCTCGACGAGGCGCAGAGTCAGTTCGACGCGCGGCGCGCTTCGGTGGTGTTGATCCTGCCTGCGGGGCTGGACCTGGGGTCCATTCAGGCTGGCACCGCCCAGGTGGACCTGCGCGAGCAGCCCAACAATCTCAACGCGACCGTGGCGGCGCGCGCCGTGCAGACCGCCATCCGACGGGTGAGCAGCGCGGTCAATGCGGCGGACTTGGCTGTGCAGGAGGCTGAAGCCAACGGGACCTTCGAGTCGGAGGCGGACCGTCAGGCTTATTTCAACGACGCCCTGAAGTTGGCCCAGACCGCCCAGGCGCAGGCGCCCGAACGTGTGACCGTGATCAAAGGATCCACGCCTGACGAGGTGGAGTACGATCCGCGCGCCAACCAGTCGGCGGGACAACTGATCACCTGGGTGTTCATCCCGCTGTTCGGCATCTCGGGCCTGTTCGCCTACGAGCGCCAGATCGGGACCCTGCGCCGCGTCCTGACCACGCCGACCACGAAGGCCACCTATCTGTTCGGCACGATTGCGGGACAGGTGTTCATGGCGTTGATCCAGATGACGATCCTGGTATTGTTTGGCATCTTTGTGATGAAATTGGATTGGGGTCGCGAGCCGCTGGCGCTATTCATCGTCATGTTGACCTCGGCCTTGGCGGCGGCGGCCATCGGCACGACGATGGGGACCTTCGTCAAATCGGAGGGACAGGCCAGTGGGTTGAGTACCATGTTCGGCATGGTCATGGCGCTGTTGGGCGGCTGCTGGTATCCGCTGGAGTTGTTTCCGCCCGTGGTGCAGCAGATCGTCAAGGTCTTGCCGACCACCTGGGCCATGCAGGGGTTGCTGGACCTGGTCCTGCGCGGGCGCGGGTTGTTGGACATCCTGCCTGAAGCGGGTGTGCTGGTCGGCTTTGCGGCGGTCTTCTTCACCGTGGGCGTCTGGCGATTCAGGTACGAGTAGACTGAACAAAAAAAGAAGAAGGATGAAAATTATGCGTTCCCGGTTTTGGATTGCGGTTGAAGGTGTTATCGCTATGGGGGCAATGTTTTTTTTCTGGGTGTTTGGCTTTAATGTTGGGATTCGAGGAGCCATGGAGATCGACTATATTATCGTTCCTGAGCCAACGAGTCTGTTACGGACATTGTATGGGGTAGTTGAACTCTTTACAGGGATTGCGTTTTTTATTATGTTAGGCCGACAGACAATTCCAGGTGGAATGAAAGAGCTTTTGTTAATGGAAGTACCTTTAGCTAAAAAAGATACGATACTTTCCTGCCATCCTCGCTCTTGGGCTCATTGCAGGATTGACTTTGGATGCAGTATCGATTTTTATGCAGCAAGGAATGTTTTTGTACAACACTCGATGATTAACCCACGTTGCCACCTTGAGGGATTTTCACTACAGAGGCGCGAAGAAACTTACAGAAAACTCCGCGACCTCTGTTTCTCTGCGGTTCAAGGGTTGTGGCAGGTAGCAGGGTTTAGAATGAAAGTAAAAGTCCCGTCATACAGCGGGACTTTTTGTTAGGTATAAATGAATTCCAGCCGCTCTCGGCAACAAAGAAGCTGTGATGTTGAGAGCAGGCTGGAAAACGTGGGCGGATGCGATGTTGGCTACTACGTTGCCCACGCGCCGATGATAGCACCATCCGCAGCTTTTTTAGTTATCAAAACTGAAAACTATTCAGCAGGCTCCGCAGGAGTTTTCGACGGCTTGGGCAGGCCGAAAAAGACGAAGTAGAAAACCGTCATGGCTGCAACGGTCGAGATCAGGCCATAGGTCGCATCCAGGGTCTGGATGGTGAACACGGAGGGGCTGGGCAGGGCGCTGACGGGATAATTGACGAACAATACCATCAGGTTGTTGGCCGCGTGCAGGCCGAGCGCCAGTTCCATGCCGTTATCCTGGACGGTGATGAGCGTGGCAAAGAAGCCGAAGGCGAAGTACCCCAACGCCATCAGGAGCGCGTTGGAGGAAGCCGACATCTCGGGGTTGACGAGGTGCGGCAGGAGGAACAGCGTACCGTTGATCAGCGCCAGCAGCCATTTGTTCTTCAGGATCAACCCCATCCATTGCAGCAGGTAGCCGCGAAAGAAGAGCTCCTCGGCCGTGGTCTGGATCGGGATGAGCAATAACGCAAAGACGGCGTACACGAGCAGCGCTCGCGGCTGGAGGGTCAGCACGTAGCGGCCTGGATACAATGCCGACTCGACGACCGAGATGATCGCCGCCAGAACGAACCAGACCACCGCTCCCGCCAGGATCCTGCCCCAGCGGATTCGCGGCGCGGCCGTGACCAGTGTCCGCGCGGGGCGCGCATGGATGAAACGCACCGCCAGCGGGGTGGCGAGGATGAAGGGCAGAAAGCCGACCATGACGATGACCAAGGCCGTGGTGTCTGAAATCCCTACGAAGCCCGTTGGATTGAAGTCTGTGGCAGGGTTGTTATCGAATTGCAGGTACAGCAAAAAGGGCAACGACAAGATGCCGCCCACGATGAGCCACATCCCCAGGATGCCTGGGAAGGAAATCAGGTAGCGCCACCAGTCGTTCTTGCCCGTCCGCGTGATTTCAAGGTATTCCATGACAGTCGCCTCCAGAAATGGACATCTCAGGATTGTACCCGAAGCCAGGGATGAAAAAGCCCCGCGAGAGCGGGGCTTTGAGATCGGCTTTGGTTATTTGAGCCAAAAGGGCTGGATAAAATTTCCTTTTTTCCATGCGGACCAGGTCAGATAGACGCCCGCGGCTAGGCAGACGATCACCGCAAAGATGGATGCTTCCGCACCGAACGCGCCTCCCGAGAGCAGGGGTGGACCGCTGAGCGTGGATTGCAACAGCCCCTGGACCCCGTTGCCTGATACCGACACTCCGAAGATCCCGCCCTGGACGAAGTTCCACGCAAAGTGGATGCCGATGGCCAGCCATAATCGGCGGGTGAAGACGAAGGCTGCCGCCAGCATGATGCCTGCTTCGATGGCGATGGCCAATGCACCCCATAGCGTGGCATTTGGGTTGGCAATGTGCATCAGTCCGAAGAGAAGCGCGGAGAGGATTAGCGCCAGCCAGGTTCCGAGCGCCTCTTCCATGATGCGGAACAAGATGCCGCGTACCAATACTTCCTCGACCACGCCCGAGATGATGGACAGGCTGAGGACGGGCAGGATCACGGTCCAGGGGTTGAAGCCCGAGACGTGATAAAAGCCGAAGAGGGCGATCAAACCAATCGCGGCGGTGAAAAGCAATCCGCCGAGGAGTGCGCCTTTTCCGAGTTCGAATGCTGCGCCTGCAGTGGATAGTTCCGTGACTGGGCGCTTTTCCACCAAGCGGACGAATCCGACGTAGGCGAGGAGAGTTGTCAGCGCCACCGCAGCCGCGCCTAGCACCTCGGGGATGCCTTGATGGATGCCAGGGATCAGGTCAAGGGCCGATTGCACCAATAAGATTGCGACTAGTAAGATGCCTAGTCCTAGGATGATGCGGGTGACGGGAAATTGTAAGAACTTCTGGCCCCAATTTGGGGAACGGGTTGTCGTGGACTCCATGTTATTCGCTGACCAGCATCCACTTGGCGAAACGCCCATGCAACTGGCCGACGCCGCGCGCGATGTTCATGAAGATGGTCCACAGCAGGAAGCCACCCAGTATCCATAACGGGTAGGTCCATACAGGGAACGAGTAGCGGACATTGTTCATCATTACCGCGCCCTGGTGGAACACGCTTTGCAGGACTGGGATCGCCATGAAGGCCAGTGAGACACTCAACACTGTCACGATGACCACGAAGTAGATGGTGCCCAATACGAACTGAACGACCATGTACACCAGCATCAGCCAGGTGGCCTTGTCGGTCAACAGCGCCTTGAGACGGTCCATCCACTTCATGCCCTGGTGCGAGAACAGCGGACGACGCGGCATGCGCACGCCCAGCAAGGCTTCCACCAGACGACCTTCGACCAGGGCCAGTCCGCGCACGGAGAGCAGGAACAGCAACGCCAGCGGCAGGCCGAAGATGAGGATTAGCAGCGAAACCGAGAGCGACACGCCCGTCACTGCCCAGGTGAAATAAAAGATGCCCGTGATGAAGGCGATGAACATGTAGAGCAGGGCGCCCCAGGCGCGCGGGTCGAGGTAGACGCCAAAGAAGCGCCCCAGTGCCGTCTGTGGTTTGACGGTCTGCTTGAGGACGGGCGAGGTGCGGCGTTCCACTTCGCGGTAGGCGGAGGCGGTCTCTTCGGGAGAGCCGTATTCCTCGATGATCTTCCCCAGCGCGTCGGCCTCGCTGACCTCGGGCGTCTTTTCGCGGACGGCTTCCAGCGCATTGGTCAGGTGTTCGCGGGCGTCGGCCTGCGCATCCTGAATCAGCGCAGGGTCGGCATCCTTCATGGCATTTTTCAAGGCATCCAGATATTCTTCGATTGTTCTAAACATGATGTCATCCTTTTAAAGTAGCGTCCACGAATTTCTTCGTTTGTTTCCAGATCTCCAGCCATTCTGCCAGCGCGGCGCGGCCGTCTTCGGTGATCTTGTAATACCTGCGCGGCGGACCCGAGACGGACGGTTCGACCATGCTCTCCAGCAAGCGGTTCTCTTCCAGCGAGCGCAGGACAGGGTAGAGGGTGCCCTGTTTCATCATGGGGATGTCGGGTCCGCTTTCTTCGAGCATCTTGGCGATCTGATAGCCGTACATCGGTTCGGGGCTGCGGCTCAATACACCCAGCAGGACCAGAGAGGAGGTGCCTGCGTTGAGTTCTTTTTGGAATTTCTTGGTAGTGGCGCCGATCTCGCTCATAATATTCCTTTCTCAATACTTTCAAATTGTTACTACTAATAAACTTATAATAGTATAAAATTGATACTATGTCAAGGATTTAAATAGATTTCCCCGTCCATTCGGACGGGGAAATGCACAGACACGATATGGCTCGAAAATGGGACCAACTCTCAGGTCAGCGGTTGCCGAAATCCTTTTGGGGCAGATTCTTCAGGTAGGCCCAAACCGCCTTCAGTTCCAGATCATCCATGTAGCGGAAGGAGGTCCAGGGCATGTAGGCCGAGTTGAGGGGCTGTCCTTGTGGGCGTTTGCCTGTGCGCATGGCGGTGATGAAATCCACTTCGCTCCAGCGGGGCAGGGCGGAACCGCTGCCCCAGGTGAGGTTGGGCGCGGCGGGCCAACTGGACGGGAAAGCGGGAATCTTGCCGCCCGACATGGTCAGGCCGTGGCAGACCTTACAGGACTGGGTCAGGTACTCGCCGTACTCGGGCGTGACGGCCGCCGCGGGTGCGACGGGGCGCGGCGTGTCGTGCGGAATCATCTCGGCGGGCATGAAGGTGATGGCGGGAACGAGCGTCATGAGGATGCGGCCCGTGATCGAGACCTGGCTGGCGGGTAGGACATTGTCCACGGGTGAGACGCTCTTGACGTAGGCGATGACCGCGCTCAGGTCCGCATCGCTCAAGTAATAAAACTCGGTGGACGGCATGAAGAGCAACGGCTTGCCATTGTAGCGGACCCCG
>CALFXA010000273.1 GCA_937928015.1 uncultured Anaerolineales bacterium
TTTTGGGAAATAGGAACTTCACGGTTCAAGATTATTTAAAGCTTATTGCGGATATTGCTGGCGTAAAGCCACCGGCCGTCAAATTACCTTATCATATAGCACTTGCGCTAGGACACATCTTCGAAGTTGCTGCTTCCATAACAAAAAAAACACCTGTTGTAACAGCTAGCGAAGTCAGGATCGGCAAAATGACAGAATGGTATGACTGCTCCAAGGCAGTGAATGAACTCGGCCTACCACAGACACCAATCGAGATGACCATTAGAAAGGCTATAAATTGGTTCGAAGAGAATGGGTATATGAAATCAGCTTAGAATAGGCCCAACACAGCGTGCAGCCGACAAGTGGGAGTCTGTGCGATTTCAGGCAGTTTTCAATGCCTCGGCAGGATTCCGTTTTTGAGTGCTGTTCACGTCCTGCCCGCCCGCAAGTAACGCAAACCGTTAGGCAGCCACAATAGGAGTAACAAGTGAAAGATACTACCTTTCGAGAAAATGTCGTGGTTATTACAGGAGCATCCTATGGAATCGGGCAGGAATTGGCATTGCAACTGGCGAGAAAAGGAGCTTGGCTTGCTTTGGGGGCACGAAATGTTGAGCGGCTAGAAGAAGTTTCGCAGCAATGTACACAATTGGGTGGAAAAGTCATCGTAATCCCCACCGATGTTGGCATCAAAGCACAATGCCAAACCCTCATTGAAGAAACCGTTGCAGAATATGGAAGGGTAGATACGCTGATCAACAATGCTGGTTTTGGGGTAGAGTCAAGGTTTGACGAAATGCAAGATCTTGCTCTATTCGAGCAGGTGACACAGGTTAACTTTTTCGGGAGTGTTTATTGCACACATTATGCACTGCCCTATTTGAAAAGGACACAGGGACGGTTAGTCGGTATATCTAGCCTGCGCGGAAAATTTCCGTCAGCAACTGCCGATGGCTATGGAGAAAGTAAACATGCGATGGCGGGTTTCTTTGACTCGCTACGGGTTGAATTGATAGATACGGGTGTAAGTGTAACGATGATCTACCCAGGGTGGGTCAGAACAGGGATTAGCAGCCGAGGGCTCAAACTGGATGGTGATCCAACCGGTCAAATCTCAGTGCATGAAAAGGAAGCGATGCCAGTGGAAACCTGCGCTTATCAGATCATTCAAGCAGTTCAAAAGCGCAAACGAGAAGTTGTGATGACTTTACAAGGTAAGTTTGGGCTCTGGCTGAGACTTATTGCACCAGGAATCGTTGACCAAATCGCCCGTAAAAGCACAGAGTGAGAATGCGCGATCATCGTAGGGACAAACCGCTCAACACAGCGTGCACTGGACGCTTGTCATGGACGACGTCCAATCGGCGCCATTATATACAGTGTTTTTAAACCTCGGCCTTTTTGAGATTAAAAGGCTTCGCAAAAATAACTTAAAAGTAAAATAATTTTACAAAAGGAAAATGATAATGAGAAAACTAAAACTCCAAGTCCAGATGACTGTTGATGGTTACATTGCAGGAAAGAACGGGGAAATGGATTGGACGGCGCAAGATTGGGACGATAATCTTAAAAAACATGTGGGAGAAATAATGGAGCCAGTTGACTGCATCCTTCTTGGGCGGAAACTTGCTCAAGGTTTTATCCCATATTGGGCTTCTCATCCAGAACAAGAAGGCGCTGATAAATTCAATAGCACGAAAAAAATTATTTTTACCAAAACGCTTGAGAAGTCAGAATGGGATCATACTGTTTTGGCAAAAGGCGACCTGGTTGAAGAAATCGCAAGACTAAAAAAACAAGACGGTAAAGACATCATTGCTTATGGTGGCGTGGCATTTGTATCGGTTCTCATCAAGCACGGATTGATCGATGAGTTTCATCTGTTTATCAATCCAGTTGCGATTGGTAATGGAATGTCAATTTTCAAAGAACTGGACAGCAGACAAAATCTGGTATTGGTGAAATCCACATCTTTTGACTGCGGGATTGTTGTTCTTAATTACGAGCTGCAACGCAAATAACCAGCACACTCATATGTCGTTGCCCGACAAAACGTACGTCCCATCCTTGCTGCGCTTACGGAGTGAATGCCAAATCCATTATGAGATCCAAGACTTACCTCATCGCGTATTGTTTTTTGGGTACCATCCTTCTGGCGCTCATGCTTGTCTTTGGATCCGCACCTCGGTCAGCACTGGCTTGTGAGCCGACCCTGGTCCCGCCCGGTTATGTGCCGCCCACTCCAATCCCAGTTGGAACGCAAGTTGCTGGTGTCATTCAGGACGCGCAAATCGTGCTTGAAGGAACCGTGAAGACTTGGGTTCCTGATTCTGACGGGAACAGCATCCTCACTGTGCAAGTTGAGCGATACTTGAAGGGACGCGGTCCCAAGATAGTTAAGATTTCAGGATATTTTTGGGTCTGTGCACCCAATTTTGCCTTTAGCGAAGGTTCCCGCGCCATATTCTTTGTCAATGGAGACCCATTCTCGGCAGGACCCTTGCAAATCCGAACCTGGTTCGATGTTCAAGATGATGTCGTAGCCAGCGTCAAAGGTTTCACTGGACAAGAACCAAGAGGTCCCGATGGAACATATGATTTTTTATGGTTGAGTCTGGTTGTTCTCGCCGTTCCAGGATTGATCTTGTTTCTGCGGCATCGCCGAAAGCGACTGTAGATGACTTTGAATCATAATTGAGCCATGGAACAAAAATATTGGTTTTAAAAGGAGAAATTTTATGGGTACAGCAAACGTGCAGGGACAGATTTGGGGCGCGCGGGCCAAAGATTGGGCAGATGTGCAGGAAAGCGTGGCTGTGCCGCTCTTCGAGGCGGTTTTGCAGGAAACCGCCGTGGGCGCGAATACATCCGTGTTGGACATTGGGTGTGGGTCGGGCATCTTTTGTGAGATGGCGGCCCGACGCGGCGCGCGGGTCAGCGGGCTGGATGCGTCCGAGCCGTTGTTGGCATTTGCCCGCGAGCGTGTGCGTGATGGGGATTTCCGCACGGGCGAAATGGAGGAATTGCCCTACGACGACCGCACCTTCGACGTGGTCACGGGCTTTAGTTCGTTTCAGTTCGCCGCCAACCCCGTCCACGCGCTGCGGGAAGCCAGTCGCGTTTCGCGGACTGGAACAGTGGTGATCGCTGTCTTTGGGAAGCCGGAAGAAAGCGAGGCCACGGCCTATATCAAGGCAATGGGTTCATTATTGCCCCCGCCGCCACCGGATGCCCCCGGTCCATTTGCGCTTTCGGCGGATGGGGCGTTGGAGGCCCTCGCCGTCAAGGCAGGGCTGACCCCTACGGGTGTGAAGAAGGTCGAATGCCCGTGGAACTATCCCGACGAACAGACCGCCCTGCGCGGGTTGCTGTCGTCGGGCCCGGCCATACGGGCGATCCAGGCCAAAGGCGAGGACGTGGTGCGGGATCTCATTTTACGAGTCATCGCGCCTTTCAAGACAAGTTCAGGTGGGTATTATCTAACCAATAACTTTCGCTACTTGATCGCAACCACCTGATTGAAAAAGAATTCTCGGATCGATTCGTTTTCCGAAACCCATATCCTACGCAGGAGACAAATGACACAAGGTTCCCCTCTCCAGTCAGGAATCCTCACCTCGTCAGCTGGTGCAATGTTGAGTGACGACAACGGGACATGCGAGATCAGCGCCCTTATCCCGTGTACCATCAAATGCGCAAATACCCGCCCCAATAGGTTCGACGGCTAAGTGGGGAGACATCGAGGGAGTTGAAATTCGGCTGGATTTGGCCTACACTTAATGTCGGCAGGAGGGAGGCGATCTGGATTATTCGAAAAGAGTTGATGGAGTTAACATGGACCGAATGGTCGCCCAAGCACTCCTCAAGATGTGTGCGAAAGCCGCCTTGCTCGCGGCTGTGGTCGGAGCCATCGTCGGCGTAATCGGTTACGTCAACAAATGGGATGGGCAGTATGCATATAGCAATGCGTTCTTCCTGGCGGGCTGCTTGTTGATCATTGCCGGGGCGTCGTCCCGCTATAACGCTGGTCAGGGTTGGAATGTTTTTCAGCAGTTCCACGCGGAAAGTTTCCGTGGAATGAGCCGCAGTGAGCAGGCCAGATTCATCATCGATACCAGCAGTTCTGTAAGCACCGTAATCCTGGGCGTGTTGAGCGGGATCTTTCTGATCATCGTCTCTGCGATGGCAGCCTATCTGTTTTGATCGGGCAGCGGTGGAATCCTTTTGCGGATTGAGCGATTACGCCTACTTGTTCGAAAATGGATGAAGGTCTCCCTGCAGTTTATCTCACGATCGCGTACAGGTAACAGTCGCGCGGCTCGGGACTGGAGTTGGGATGCATGGCTTCGCGTCGCAACAATCCTTCGCGCTGCATGCCTGCCTTCTCCAGCACCCGCTGCGACGGGATATTCTCCACGTCGGCGGTGGCATAGACGCGATAGATGCCCGGTTGTTGGAAGGACCAGTCGATCAGGGCACGTGCCGCCTCGGTCATGTATCCCTTGCCCCATTGAGCACGCGCTCCGGTGTAGCCAAAACTCACCTTGAAGGTCTCTGCCTCCAGCCGTAACTCGATCATCCCTGCCAGTTCGCCGCTTCCTTTGATCTCCATCAGATAGCGGAACTTGGTATCCCCATTCCAGGCTTCGATGGACTTGCGCAACAGTTCTTCGCTCTGGGTCACGCTCGTGTGCGCGCGCCAGGTCAGAAAGCGGGTCACCTCAGGGTGACGAGCCCAACCTTCGAAGACGGCGGGAGCATCCTCCAGCCGCGGGACGCGCAGCAACAGGCGCTCGGTTTCGATCAGGGTCGGTGGCTTCATTCTTCCTCCGCGTGACCGTCGGGTCCGTGCCCGGGCTTTTCCTTGCCCAACTCCAGCGAGCGTTGATAAGCTGCCCACACCGCGCGCGAGATGGCGGTGCGGAAACCTGCCTTTTCGAGGTAATACAACGCCTCTGCCGACGTGCCGCCCGGCGAGGTGACCTGGTTGCGCAGCGTGGCCGGATGACGTCCTGCCTGCTCGTAGAAATCGGCCGAGCCTTTGATGGTTTGCAGCACGAGCTGCTCGGCGATGCGGCGCGGGAATCCCATGTGGACGCCCGCGTCGATCAGCGCCTCGGTGAAGAGGAACACGTACGCAGGGCCCGATCCCGAGAGCGCGGTCGCCATATCGAGGTAACTCTCGTCCTCGACGTACACCTCCGCCCCCAGCGCCCCGAGGATGGTTTGTGCCAATCCGCGTTGCTCCTCGCTGACTTCCTTCGAGGCGGCCCAGACCGTGATGCCTTCGCCGATCTGCCCCGGCGTATTCGGCATGGACCGCACGATGGCTTTATGTTTCAGCCCCGCGCTGATCTTCTTCATGCTGGCGCCTGCGATGATCGATAGCACCAGCGCATCCGGGCGAATCCCTTTCAGACCCTTCATCACCTCCGTCAGTCGCTGTGGCTTGACTGACAGCACCACCACGTCCGCTTCCTGGACGGCGGCAGCGTTATCGGTGGTAACGTGGATGCCGTACTTCTTGCGTAATTCCTCGCCGCGTTCCGCGCGTGGACCCGAGGCGGTCAGGTTTTGGGGTTTGGACAATTTCTGGTTCAACAACCCGGCGATCATGGCCTCGGCCATCACGCCGGGACCGATAAATGCGATTCTCTTGTTCAACATGGGACGTTCCTCCGAACGGGGATTATACACAATGGATACAAAAAGACGCTGACCGGTCCGGTCAGCGTCTTGATATTGCAGGCAGAGCTACGCCTCCACCACTTCCGAATCGTGCGTGATTTCGATGGCGTCCTTCAAAGTGGCGTAGACGGAACAATACTTCTCTTCGCTCAACAGGATGGCCTTGCTCAGTTTCTCGGGGTCGATACCTTTGCCGACGGCCTGGTAATGGATGTGGATCTTGCGGAAGCGCCAGGGCGGGTCGTCGTCCTGGGTGGCTTCGGCGCTAACCCTGAGCTGCTGCAAATCCTGGCGCTGCTTGGTCAGAATCTCCACCACATCGTGCGAGGCGCAGCCGATCAGCGACATCGGCAGCAGGTCGGAAGCGCTCACGCCCTTCGGTTTCTTCATGACGATGCGATGATCGTCGTTGTCCTTGAGAATGAAACTCTCTTCGGGGTCCCAGTTGAGAAATACATTTTTGGTTGCCATGTCCGCAGTATAGCATAAGCAGGGAAAAGAAGAGACCTCCGAAACTCGGAGGTCTCTTGAGAGCGTTTACTTCTTCTCTGCAGGCTTGGGTGCAGAGCCATCTGTGGGTTTGCTCATGCTCTCGCGGATCTGCTGGCGCAGGGCCTCGATCTCGGGGGAGCGCGGGGCCTGTTCGTTCACGGCCACGCCCATCTTCTCGGAGAGCAGCATCGCCATCAGGCCTTCGATCACGCTGCCGGTGCCGCTGTCTTCGCCTTCGCTCTTGCCCTTGATCAGGATGCGCGGCACGATGTCCACGCCCGACTGCTGGATGGCATCCGCGAAGCGCTGGAGCACCTGCTGGGTCACCTGGAACTGCGGGCCGCCATACGCGCGGACCTGTTCCTCGGTGGCCAGGGCGTTGGCGATACCGATGCGGGCGATCTTTTCCGCTTCGGCCTCGGCCAGCGCGCGGATCTGGGCCGCCTGCTGAATGGAGCGCTGATACTCGGCCTTACCCTGGTTGCTCTGGATGTTGATGCTTAGTTCGGCTTCCGTCATCTTGGTCTGCATCTGGGCCCGGGACTGGGCCTCGCGCAGTTCGCGTTCCTTGACGGCAGCCTTCTCCTGCTGATTATAGGTTTCCACTTGTTCGACGGCCACCTGACGCGAGCGCAATTGCATCAGGATGGTCTCGATCTGCGTGTCGCCTTCCGCCGAAGAGGGCGTACCGATCAGAACCTCTTCCAGTTCCAGGTTGTAGTGAGCAAACTTCTCCTTCATTTCCACGCTGGCCTGCTGTTGAATGGCCGAGCGATCTTGCAGGAGTTGGATCAACGTGCGGGTCTGCCCGACGTTTTTGAAATACGCTGAGACCATCGGGTCGAGGGTCTGCTCGACTAGCTTCTTGATGTCGCCGAAGCGTTGGATGACCAGCGGGGCCTTCTTGTAGTCGATGTGAACCACCACCGAAAGGGGCAGTGACGGCTCGAAGGCGTCCTTGGTAATCAGCGAGACCTCGCTCAAGTTCTCGTCAAACTTATGAGCGCCGATTTGGTTGCGAATCCACTTCAGGATGAAGTTGGTGGTCGGGACGATGGCGACCTTGCCGGCATACGTGTTGAAGGCATATTTGCCGGGCAGGAGCGGCTCGCTCCACACACCACGATTGCCGGTCGAGACGAGCTCTCCGTGGCGATATTCCATGCCAGACAGGTCTGTGCCGGTCTCACCTGTGTAGGATACCACCACGCCCACACTGCCCACCTCGATGATCGTCTTCTGGATCATTTCGACTGTGGCGAACAAGCGGTTGACGTAATACGTGCCTTCGACCAGCACCTGCAACTGACGTCCGCGGAAGCCGCCCGCCTTCAAGAAGCGGTCCGAATCCTGGAATTTGTTGTGATAGGTATCGGCCACGGCGGGGTCGTCGCCGACGGTGGGGGCGATGATCTCGCCCTGGCGCAGCGACGGGCCGTCGTGTACGGTTACGATGCCGACCAGGTCATCGGTGTCCTTGATGATGACCGGACGGAAGCCTTTGCGCTCGTTGATGACCTCGGCCATCTTCTGGATGGTCTCGTTCTCTTCACGGCTGAGCGGCAGGGTGTAGATGCGGCCTTCGGTGATGACCACGAACTGGACCAAGTTGAAGGCGTAGGTACCTTCACGCAGGATCAGGCGCTGGGGTCCGCGCTGACCGCCGTTCTTCAGGAAGGATTCCACATCCTGAAAATCATGAGCGGTCACGTTGCTCGCCAGGGTTTGGGTCGGCTCCAACGGCTTGCCGTCACGGGCGAACACGTAGCCGATCTTGCCCTGCGAGATGGTGATGAGCGGCATGGCGTGGACCACGTACTGGATCGGCATCAGATAATGCAGACCGCCGCGCAGCACCTTGGGCTGGAAGCCGGCTTCGCCGTTCAGCGCGATCAGGCCCGATTTTACCGAGCCCTTGCCGCTGAAGCGCTTTTCCACGATACCGATGCGGTTGTTCGGGATGAAACGAATCCCGGATAGGAAAAACAGGACCAGGATCGCGCCTGGGACAACCAGACAAGCCCAAGCTAAAAACGGAATACCCAGAAAAGACATTCTGCCTCCTTTGTGCATTTTGCTCTGGGTGCACTATCATATCTACGATGTCAGAATTGGGGAGTTGCGAACCGTCCCCCGGAAAGTCATCGTGAAGTGAACATGGCGGCAAGGATAGCACCAATTTTCCCGGTGGGGAATAGCCTAATGGTCTGGACCTGAGCCGGGTCCCGTTAAAAAAATCTCCCGCAGTTCAACTGCGGGAGATGAATATGGTTGTCTGGATCACGGCGCGGGAATATTTCCCACCAGCCCCAACTCGGGGGCGATGCGCCGCATGGCGGCGATGACGTTGCCGACGTGTTCCCACTGGTCGATGCCGAACTCTTGGGTGGCGGCTTCGATGTTGGCGCGCTCGGCGCCCGCGGCGAAAGCCTTGTCCTTCCATTTCTTCTTGACCGAGCTGGGTTCCAGGTCGTACAGCGAGCGCGAGGGACGCACCAGTGCCACGGCGGTGACGAAACCCGTGATCTCGTCGCAGGCATAGAGGGCCTTGCGGCGCAGCGTGTCGCGCGGCACGCCGGTGTGGTCGGCATGGCTGAGGATATCCTGAATGAGGTCCTCGGGCACACCGCGCTCGCGCAGCATGGGCGCGCCCGCCGTCGGGTGCTCCTCCAGCGTCGGGTGGATCTCCCAGTCGAAATCGTGGATCAGGCCGAGCAGGCCCCAGGTCTCCACATCCTCGCCGAACTTCTCAGCGTAGAAGCGCATGGCCGCCTCCACCGAGAGCATGTGGCGCACCAGGCTTTCACTTTTCACGTATTCGCGGACCAGGGTAAGGGCTTCGTCGCGGGTCATGGAGTCTCCTCTCGATCATTTCTTCGCAAAGATGGGCTCGGGGTCGCCGAGGACGGGCAGGGGTTTGGCAAATTGTACATCCACAACGGCGCCGAAGGTGGCGAATAATTCGCGGACCTGCCAGTAGGCGCGCGAGAGTTTTCGGTAGTAGATGTTGTCGGCTTTCACGCCCACGGCCTCCACGCCCAGCGCGTTACACAGGTAGAGCGCGCGCGGCAGGTGAAAGTCCTGGGTGACCAGGATGGCGCGGTCCACGCCGAAGATGGCCTTGGCGCGGTAGCAGGTGTCGTAGGTGCGGCGGCCGGCGTAATCAAGCACGATGTCCTCGTCGGGCACGCCCAGGCTGATGGCGTACTGGCGCATGGCCTCGGGTTCGTTGTACTCCACAAAACGATTGTCGCCGCTCATCAGCAACTTCTCGGTCTTGCCGCTCAAATATAACTGCGCGGCGGTCTCCACGCGGTCACGCAGCACGGCGGTGGGAGTGCCGCTGCGCGTCAGCCCCGCACCGAAGACGATGGCCACCCGCTCGGCGGGGACCGCCTCCACGGGCAGGACGCGGGCGGCGGCATAGACGGCGGTCACCAGGCGCGGGAGAAGCAGACCAATGAGGCTGAGCAGGCCGAGGGTCAGGCTGAAGCGGACAAAGGCTCGGGTGAGAAGCCCCAATGCTTTCCAAATCCTTTTTCGCATGAGCGGGATTCTACAACAAAAAAACGGGACGGTCATCGGCCGTCCCGTTTCCTGAAAAAACTCTAATATCGTCAGGGAAGTTTGAGCAGGCTGTTTGTGTCCAACCCAGAAGCCCTGAGGAAGTCGCTGAAATCGCTGTATTGGGTCTCGTCGGCAGGCTGGAAGGTGTCGATGCCGTACACGGTCTGGATCAGCGCGCGACCCTCGTCGGTGCCCATGATGTCGATGAAGGCGCGCAGCAGGCTTTGCTTGACCTGCGGGTTGAGCCGCGCGGCCACCACGATCTGCTCGTAGGGGATGATGGCCGGGATTCGCCAGATGACCATCACCTTTTCCTTCACGTCGGGATAATCCTGTTCGAGGATGGGCAGGTCGCGCGCATCGACGTAGGTGGCGCCAAAGTCGCAGATGCCCTTGCTGTAGATGGCGCGGACCACCGTGCCCTGTCCCTCGACGAAGGCCGGGCTGGCGGTCTGGACCCCGGCCTGCTTCAACGCCCCCAACGGGACCACATACCCGGAGGGTGAGAGCGGGTCGCTCCAGCAGGGCTTCTTGTCGTTGAACTGGGCCAGCGCCTCTTTGACCTCGGCGGTGTTCTCGTCGCGCGCGGGGTCGTAATAGCGCTTGAAGCCCGAGTCGCTGCGGGCCAGGAATTGCGCCCCATACAGCGACTGTCCGTTGCGCAGGTTAGCGAGCATGGCGTTCACATCGCCGTTCTCGTGGGCTAGGAAGTACCCGTACGGCGAGAGCAGCCCGATGTGGGCATTGCCGACGGCAAAGGCCTTGACCAGGTCCGCTTCGTAGGCGGGGGCCACGGTGACGATCTTTAGCCCGGTGGCATCCTGCAATTTCTGCGCCAGGCTGCCCGCCGCCGCGATGGCCGTCTCGGACGGGTTGGGCGAGGGCGCCAGCGCCAGGATGAGCGGATTGGCCTCGGTGCCCGGTTCTGCCGTGGGCTGGACCTGGATGGTGGCTTGCGGGGTGGGGGCGCTGGTCGCCGTGGGGGTGGGCGCCGTCAGGCCAGCCAGAGGCAGGCTGCAGGCCGTGAGCAGGAGCAGGGAGAGGAATAGGAGTTTTTTCATCTTGCAGGTTTGTCGGCTGTAATGATACTTTAGGTTGCTATAATAGGACAAGTTATTTTTCGCCCTTGAAAGCCTTTTGGCCCGATGGGGGTTCTCTATATCAGAAGGAGCACACATGAAAAACAACGGTAATACGCTGTTCTCGGCTTTGATCCTGGTCGTGTTGGTGGCGGGAGTGTACTTTATCGTGCAGACCGTGCGTGACATGACGTCACAGGTGGCCCAGCAGGCCTCGGCGCCCTTCCAGCAGGTGAGCCAGGCCAACCAGGCCATGCAGACCCAGGTCTCGCAGTTGATGAATCCCACGCCCACCATCATCCCCGACCCGGTCACGTACATCTATGACATCCGCGCGCTGGCCCGCCTTGAGACGATCCAGTATAGCGTGGAGAAGGTCATCACGGCCGAGCAGAATCAGGGCACGTTCGATTTCCTGTTTGGCGACCGCATGTTGTTCGTGGCGCACGGGACGGTCATCGCGGGCATCGACATGGACAAGCTCCAGCCCGGGGACATGGCGCTGGTCAACGGTGTGTTGAACGTGCGCCTGCCTTCGGCGGAGGTCTTCGTGGCGACCATCGACAACCAGAAATCCTACGTATACACCCGCGAGACGGGCATCCTCACCAAGCAGACCGTGGACCTCGAAACCCTGGCGCGTCAATCCGCCGAGAACGAGATCCGCAACGCTGCGCTGGAGGATGGTATTTTGCAGCAGGCGCAGATCAATGCAGAGGCGTACCTGGTTAAGTTCTTCAATGCGCTCGGATACAAGACCGTGATCTTCGTGCACTAACCAAGATTGAAAGTTTGAAGGCGTTGCCCTGAGCTTGTCGAAGGGTTGCAGGCTTGCCTGCAACCCTTTTTTGTTTGTGGAAATGGAACAGGGATAAAACATCTTTGTTCATCCCTGGTGAATATCTACGACCTCTCCGTCCACGACGGATGCGCGTATTTATCCTTGACCAATTCCTCGGCGCGCGCTTGTTCAGACGCGGATACTTCTCCCTCCTCGAACGTCAATCCCAACTCGCTCTCGAAGGCGTGGACGAAGGCCTGCGCGGCGGTCTCCCAATCCACGATGCGGCCCAGCACCGACTCGACCGTGGTGGCGCGTTCCAGCAGACGGACTGCGGCTTGCTCACGGGCGCCTTCGTCGGCGAAGACCAGCGCCTGGCAGATGCGCGTCAGGTCGCCGTGCAGGGGCAGGGAGCCGTGCTGCAACACGCCTTCCTTCTTGCGCGCCTGAGCCGAGCCGATCAGTTTTTTGCCGTGGACCGTGATCTCGTACGTGGACGGTACCTCGAAACAGACCGGGTTGAGCGAGGGACCGATGGGCCCGTTATGCTCCTTCATCTCCACGGGCAGGCCCAGGTCGTACACGGCGCGCATCAAAGCCCCAGCCAGCCGATTATAGGATTCGAGCACGGTGCCTGCCACGCGCGGCTCGTCGGTAGGAGCGGTGACGGAGTAGGTCAACTCGTCGGTGTGCAGAATGGCGCGGCCGCCCGTCAGACGGCGCACCGCGTCCCAGCCGTGCGCGCGCAGACGGGCCACGTCCACGTCGGCGAAGGCTTGGGCATGCCCGAGCGAGAGACAGGCCGGGGTCCACGCATACAGGCGCAGGGTCGGGATGGATTCGCCGCGGTGGATATGTTC
Source organism: uncultured Anaerolineales bacterium (assembly GCA_937928015.1). Classification (GTDB taxonomy): domain Bacteria; phylum Chloroflexota; class Anaerolineae; order Anaerolineales; family Villigracilaceae; genus JACPVF01. Next base: position 12,450 of record CALFXA010000273.1, read on the forward strand.
GAGGATCGATTCGTCGAGGGCCATATTCCAGGCCCCGGGGGCGGGGGCGGTCCGAATCAGACGCCAGGTGGAGGGATAAGACATATTGGCTATTTTACCGCCTGAATTTTGCGGATAGACTCCAATTTATGAATAAATACTTTGCCTTTTCGAGCGGAGGCGCATATCATTTTCAGGGCGGGGGCGAGTGGAAAATGCGTGCAGACGACGATGGAAATTTATCGGTGGAGCATGATATCTTTGGAGCGGTGACCCGTTTTGGGCCCTTCCAACTCTCGGAGGATGAATCCGCCGCGCTCTGGGACCTGATTGCGGGCGCCGCCTTCGAGCAGCGGACTTTGCCGCCCGGTCCCGGCATGCCCGAGGAGTCCCTGCTGGGCTTTGCTCTCTCGGCCCAGGAATCCCTGCTCAACGTGCAATTGTGGACCAGCCAGGCACTCCAGGATACTCCCATCCTGGCGCTGCTGGACGGGATCGGCGCGTTGATCGAGAAATATACGGGGAAGAAACCCGAGTTACACTAGAAAAAGAGACGGTCACCTTCAAGGTGACCGTCTCTTTTTTATACCGAGTCGCGGACGGCGTTGCAGCGTTCGCAATCGTCCCGCTCGCATAACAGGTCGAGTGGATTGTGCTGGAGCCGCTTCTGCACCGTCTCGAAGAGTCGTTGAAGCGGAATGGCCCGCACCACTGCAGGCCCGATCACCGCGCTGCGCGTGTTGGCTTCGAGATCGGCGGCGAGCGAGTCGAAGCCGCTCGAATCGCCGGGGAAGCCTGAGCATTCCACGATGCGTTTCCTGGTCAGCGCCCAGCGGGTGAACTGTCGGCGGCCGGCCAGTTTCTCGGCGAAGTGGATGCTGGTGTTGACGGTTTGATCCACGCCCAGCAGCACGACCCATCCGCCCTGTTCGGCCAGCACGCCGATGGGTGCCAGCGGGTTGAAGAGTGTCTGCGCGTCGAGCGCCTCGTCGGCATGGATGCCCGCAAACGAGAGGATCGGATGCAGGCTGCGGCGCGCGGCGGGATGCCGCCGCACGACTTCGGGGAACCAGCCCATCATGCGGTCGGCGGGCATGTCTGCGTGAAAGAACTCGGCCATCAGGTTATGGCTCAGGTCGCTGCCGTAGGTCAATCCGTTGTGCGGCAGACCGACCCCGGGTGTGACCATCGTCTTGTAGGTGAAGGTGGGAACCAGCAGCGCGCTGGCATTGGCCAACAGGGCGCCTAATAGCGTGCTTGCTCCGCCGTGGATGGGACCGAACGCGGTTAGCGAAGTGTGCGCGATGATGGGTTGTCCGTGCAGGCCCAGGTCACGGAAGCAGGCGCGCAGGCGGGCGAAGGTCAGTTCGGTCATCGTCCCTTCCAGGTGGGCGTGCGTTTTTCGAGGAAGGCTGCCATGCCTTCTTTTTGATCCTCGCTGGCGAAGAGATTGTAGAAGACCTGACGCTCTTCCTCAAGCCCTTCGCCCAGCCGACGTTCGTAGGCTTGCAGGATCATCTGTTTGGCGGCTTGTGCCGCCAGCGGAGCACGTTCTGCGATCTGCGCGGCGAGGGATAAGGCTTCGTCGAGGAATCTTTCGGGCGGGACGACGCGGTTGACCAGCCCAAGCTGGAGCGCTTCCTGCGCCGACAGGCTGCGGTTGTTGAGGACCATCTCCATCGCGAGGACCTTGCCCACTGCACGCGGCAGGCGCTGGGTCCCGCCTGCGCCGGGCATCACCCCGATGGTCACCTCGGGCAGGCCGAAGCGGGCCGACTCGGACGCCACGATCATGTCACAGGACAGGGCCAGCTCAAATCCGCCGCCCAACGCCCAGCCCGAGACCGCCGCGATGACCGGTTTGCGGATCGAGCGAATGCGCCCGAAGACGGCGGTCGGATCGCTGTCCATCATTTGCTGGACGGTTTTGTCGGCCATCTCGCGGATGTCGGCTCCCGCGGCGAATGCCCGCTGACTCCCTGCGATGACCATGACACGGACCTGCTCGTCCGCGTCGAAGGCGGAGAGCGCGTCCATCAGTTCGGTCAGCAAGGCGTGGTTCAGGGCGTTGAGGGCTTGCGGACGGTTGAGGGTAAGCAAGCCCACGCGTCCGCGGGTTTCGGTCAGGATGTGGGTATAGGTCATCGCGTCTCCTTCGCTGTCGGCGAATTGGTTCCCGTGGATGATACCCCAAGACGGAGAAAAAGAAAAAGTGGAGAAAATAACACGGCGGACCAAAAGGTCCGCCGTGTTCGTTATCGTTTCTCCGCATCCTGTTGAATGCGCTCGATGGCTTGCAGG
>CALFXA010000274.1 GCA_937928015.1 uncultured Anaerolineales bacterium
CCTCGGCCTGCGTTCCAGGCTTGGCGCGCAGCAGGTAACGCGCCTTCTGATAACGGACGGCGAAGTCGGTGGATTGCAGGGCGTAGGAGGTCGCGCCGCTGATGGCATCCGCGATGGGCTGACCGTTGAAGGCCGTCACCCTCGCCCCGACCTGCATCCCTGCCTGGGCGGCGGGACCGCCGTCCAGCACATAGATGACCATCACGCGTCCATCATCCAGTTCGCGGATGGCGAAGCCGTATCCGCCCGCAACCACGCCATTGAAGTCGGTCGCTTCATATTGACCGCCGTCCAGGCTGACGTGACCGTCCTTGAAGGCCCAGGTGAAATCGCGCAGCGCGAGGTAGAAGGCGTTGGGGTCCTTATCCTTTTGGGCCTGCTGTACGCGTGGTCCGAGTTCGGCGTACAACGCGTCCCAATCAGGCTGCTTGCCTTCCACGCCGTTGAAGGCGTATTCCTTGCAGACGATCTCGAACATTTTGTCGAAGGCCTCGGTATACGACAGGCCCGAAAAATCCTTGAGCGCCACATCCGTGGGCTCGTACAACGTCAATTCGGGTTGGGCGGTCTGCGTTACCTTGAACGGCTTCTGATCCAGGTCCACAATACTATAGCCCGCAGGGATCGCCGCCACGGGATCGTCGTCCGTGAAGAGCAAGCCATCCGCGCCGAAGCCTGAGGGGAATCCCTGATTCGCATCGGGTGACCAGACCACCAGTTTTCCGCCAATAACCTCATCGTTATTCTCGGAATCCGTCTTGACCGAAGCCAGGTACGAAGGCCAGCCGCGCGAGCGGTCATCGCCCTCGGCAAAGGGTCCGCCGTACAGATTGGGCGAATACCCCACGGCGAAGATTTGCACGCCCGTATCTTTGTTGCCGTTATGGTCCACATCGTTGAACTCGCCGCGCGGCAGGGCGGGCAGATTCAGGTCGAAGGTGCCGCTTTTCGAGGCAGAGTCGTAGGTCATGCGGCCGAGCACTTGCGAGTCGGCGGGCAGTTCCCAGGTTTCGTCGCGGATCGCAAATCCGTGCATGTCGAGCAGGGCCACGGCGTTTTCCACGTAATAGGTGAACACAAAATCGTTGGTAATGGTGAACTTTCCCGTCAGCTCCACGGGACCGCGACTCGCGTCCACAACGGGCAACTGCGCCTCATCCCCGGGCATGTCGCAGGCCGAAAGCGCCAACGACAGGGTGAGCATCAATGACCAAAATCGAAGCAGGCGTAATTGCATTTCTTCCTCCAAGTAGTTGAAAGATTATAATCTACGGAATGAGCGACTGGAAAAAAGACCTCACCGTGGAATTCGAACGCGCCGCCCAAGCCCGCATTCAAAAGAATGAAGGCCAGATGCGCGTCTGCGCTCGCCGTGCAGCGGGGATTGCCATTCGGGAATACCTGACCCGCCAGGGACAGCGTCCCCCCAGCATGAGCGCCTACGACCTGCTGAATCTGCTCAAGGAGGATCCGAACCTTTCCCCCGACCTGCGGCTGATGGTTGACCATCTGACCGTGCGCGTCACCGAGGAGTTCAAACTCCCCGTGGAGGCCGACCTGGTGGCCGAGGCCCGCGCCTTGTGCAAATTCCTGCTGCCTGATTGGGCAGGCTGAAAAAACCGCAATAAAAAAGGCCCTGGAGCGAAAACTCCAGGGCCTTTCACATTTCTCGAACCTCAACTTGCCCTGCGCCCCACCAGGTGATACAGGGCGCGCGCCACGGTGATGATGAACAACAAGCCAGCAAGTGTCCCACTCAGGGCGATGATCAGCGAACGCCAATTGTTAAAGCGCGTGACAATCTCGGCGCGCTGCGGCAGGCGGATGCGACGCTTCAGGCGATGGGTCACCACACTCGGGGTGGAAACAGGCTTCAAGGTCCCAGCCAGGTGGGATTCTAGGGCGCTCAGGTCAAAATCGGGGTCGGACGTCTTGCTGTTACTCATGCACTCACTCCGCGGGATATAGGACCACTCCCACCGTCCCGGGTCCAAAGTTGATGGCCAGGGAGATCGAGAGGTCGGTCAGAAAACTCTCTTTGACATTGAAGCGCTTCCTGGCTTCTTCGAGCATGGCTTCCCCTGAAGCCAGGTCGCGGGCGTGGACGACGCCGAGGAAGATGGGCTGGTCGCCGTAGGTCTGCTTCGCCATGTCGAGTACGCGTTCGAGGGCGGCCTTGCGCGTGCGGACCTTGTCCACCATGTTGACGATGCCATCCTGCAACAAGGCAATCGGCTTGACGTTCAACACGGAGGCCAGCGCCGCCGAAAGCGTGCCCACGCGTCCGCTGCGACGAGCGTAGTCGAGGGTGTCGAGGGTCAGAATGATCATGGTCCTGGAGCGGATTCCCTCGATGAATCGGACGATCTCATCCACGCTTTTGCCCGCACGTTCCATCAGGCGGGCCGAACGGCACATGAAGCCCGTCCCCATCGAGCCGTTGAGGGTGTCCACCGGGATGACCTTGAAGGTGTCCTTCACCTCCTCCGCCGCGGCGGCAGCCGAAGCGTAGGTCCCCGAGAGTTTGCTGGTGATGTGGATGGACAGGATGGTGTCGCCGGGCTGGGCGATCTTCTTGTAATATTCCACGAATTGGTGCGGCGAGGGCTGGGAGGTCTTGGGATGCGGCAGGCTCTTCCCGTCCACGAGTTCATAGAAATCGGTGAGACTCAGTTCCACATCCTGCAAGTAAGTCTTTGCGTCCCCAAAGTGGACGTTGATCGGGATACGATGGATCTCATAGGTCTCGAACCAATCATAGGGCATGTCCACTGCGCCATCGGTCACAATACGAAGCATGGCTTACTCTCCTTCCAAAGTCATGGGATGGTCACCGATCTGGTCGCGAAGCGCCAGAAGTGTGCGATGATAGAGGCTTTTCACGGCCCCTTCACTGCGTCCCATGATCTGCCCGATCTCCGCGTTGGACATATCCTCGACGAACTTGAGAATCAGCAACTGTTGGCGGTCGGGCGGCAGGCGGCGGATCAGGCGAAGAAGAGAGTCCTGTTCCTGCGAGTGCATCAACCTCGTCTCGGGGTGGTCGCCCCGCGAGGGCAGCACGGGCAGGTCGTTGATGGGAATCTCCTGCTTGCGGCTGCGGTCACGGTGCCAGTTGGCCACCAGATTGTGGGCGATGCGATAGAGCCAGGCAGAGAAGGGGACGCCGCGGTCTGTATAGTTTTGAATGTGGTTCATCGCCCGTTGAAACACGCGGGCGGTGAGATCCTCCGCGTCATGGAGGTTCCCCGTTCGGTAATACACATAGTTGAAGATGCGATCCACGTAGCGCTCGTAAAGCATGCCAAAGGCTTCCTTGTCTCCCTTGGAGGCAAGCGCGAGGATCTCTTCGTCTCTGAGTTCCGACTCCGTCACTGGTTAAACCTTACCGACGGGGCTTGCAAATATAACCCCGTCGGATTTGAGAAGTTTCACATCAGTATAACATGCCTGCGAGGGCACGGTTGGTATAATCAAGGTTTGCCGAATCATCTGGAGTCATCGCAACTACCGGGCGTCGGCAAATTATTATTGAAACAGATGTGCTATAATCGACAGGTCTCTCAGAGGAACCTATGACATCCAATTCCATCCGCGTCGTGGGCGCGCGCGTCCACAACTTGAAGAATATCACCGTCGAGATCCCCCGTGACAAGTTCGTGGTCATCACGGGACTCTCGGGTTCGGGCAAGTCGTCTCTGGCGTTCGACACCATCTTCGCCGAGGGTCAACGCCGCTATGTGGAGTCGCTCTCGGCGTACGCGCGCCAGTTCATCGGTCAGATGGACAAACCCGACGTGGACTACATCGAAGGCTTGTCCCCCGCCGTCTCCATCGACCAGAAATCCACCAGCCACAATCCGCGCTCCACGGTCGGCACCGTGACCGAGATCTACGACTACATGCGCCTGCTCTTTGCGCGCGTGGGCATCCCGCACTGCCCCATCTGCGGGCGGGAGGTGGTCAAGCAATCGGCGCAGGAGATCGTGGACGCCGTCGAGAAGTTCGAAGACGGGACCCGCCTGCTGGTCTTGGCCCCGCTGGTGCGCGGACGCAAGGGCACGTATCAGGCCGTCTTCGAGGAGATCCGCAAATCGGGCTTCGCCCGCGCTCGTGTGGACGGTCAGGTCTATAGCCTGGACGACGAGATCAACCTCGACCGCTACAAGCAGCACACCATCGAGGCGGTGGTCGACCGTCTGGTTATCAGCCATCCCACCGACAAGGAAGAGAAGAAAGCCGCCCGCACGCGCCTGACCGACTCGGTCGAGACGGCGCTCAAGTTCGGCGAGGGCTATATCACCATCCATATTCCGCCCTCACCCCAATCCCCTCTCCCTGAGGGAGAGGGACGCAAGGGTGAGGGAACGGATATCAGCTTCTCGGAGCACCTCTCCTGCCCCGAGCATGGCATCAGCATCGGCGAGATCGAGCCGCGTACCTTCTCGTTCAACACCCCGCACGGCGCCTGCCCCGACTGTCAGGGCCTGGGTTCCAAGCTGGAGATCGACCCCGAGCGCATCATCCCCGACTCCGACCGTTCGCTGAACGAGGGTGCTATCGCCAGCTTGGAATGGAGCGGCCCCAAGGAAGAAGGCGGCTACTACTGGCAGAGCCTGGAAGCCGCCGCCCACGCCTACAAGATCGACCTGAACAAGCCCGTCCGCGAGCTGACCAAGGAACAGATGGACATCGTCCTGTACGGCACGGGCGAGCGTCAGATCCAGATGACCTATCACAACAGCAACGGCAACGAGTTCAAGTTCAGCCGCGCCTTCGAAGGCGTCATCACCAACCTCGAACGCCGTTACCGCGAGACCAACTCCGAGTACATCCGCGAGAAGATCAGCGAATTCATGTCCGACCGTCCATGTCCGACCTGCAACGGTCAGCGCCTGCGCCCCGAAGCCATCGCCGTGACCGTGGACGATATCAACATCATCCAGGCCACAGGCTGGCCCGTCAACAAGACCCTCGAATGGGCGCAGAAACTTTCGAGCAGCAAGTCACCGCTCAACGCGCGCCAGAGGGCCATCTCCGAGCGCATCATGAAGGAGATCACCGAACGCCTGGGATTCCTGGTCAACGTGGGGCTGGATTATCTGACCCTCAACCGCTCCGCCGCCACCCTCTCGGGCGGAGAAGCCCAACGCATCCGTCTGGCGACCCAGGTCGGGTCCCGTTTGGTGGGCGTGCTCTACGTTCTGGATGAGCCGTCCATCGGCCTGCATCCGCGTGACAACACCCGCCTGCTCGAAACCCTCAAGGGACTCCGCAACCTGGGCAACACCGTCCTGGTGGTGGAACACGACGACGAGACCATCCGCGAAGCCGACTGGATCGTGGACCTCGGGCCCGCGGCGGGCGAACACGGCGGCCGCGTCATCGCCGAAGGCACGCCCAAGGATATCCTGGCCAACCCCAAGTCGCTGACGGGCGCCTATCTCTCGGGCCGCAAGAAGGTCGAGATCCCCGAGGAACGCCGCGAAGGTAATGGCAAGCTCCTTAAGATCGTCGGCGCGCGCGCCAACAATCTCAAGAATATCGACGTAAACATCCCGCTCGGTAAGCTGGTCTGCATCACAGGCGTCAGCGGCTCGGGCAAGTCTACGCTGATGACCGACATCCTGCACAACGCGCTGGCCGCCAGGCTGATGGGCGCGCGCTCCGTCCCAGGCGAGCACGAACGCATCGAAGGCATCGACCACCTCGACAAGATCATCAACATCGATCAGTCGCCCATTGGCCGCACGCCGCGCTCGAATCCAGGCACCTACACGGGCCTGTTCGACGAGATGCGTAACCTGTTCGCCGAACTGCCCGAAAGCAAGGTGCGCGGCTACAAGCCGGGCCGCTTCTCGTTCAACGTCCACGGCGGACGCTGCGAGGCCTGTCAGGGCCAGGGCGAACTGCGCATCGAGATGCAGTTCCTGCCCGATGTGTACGTACCCTGCGACGTGTGTCACGGCACGCGCTTCAACCGCGAGACCCTGCAGGTCAAGTTCCGCGACCAGTACAGCATCGCCGACGTGCTCGACATGACCGTCGACCACGCCCTCAGCGAGTTCAAGAACTATCCGCGCATGCAGAGCAAGCTCAAACTGTTGCAGGAGGTCGGGCTGGGCTACGTCAAGGTTGGACAACCCGCCACCACCCTCTCGGGTGGCGAGGCCCAACGCGTGAAACTAGCCAAGGAACTCTCGCGCCGCGCCACGGGCCGCACGCTCTACGTGCTGGACGAACCCTCCGTGGGCCTGCACGCCGCCGACGTCCACAAGCTGATCGAGGTGTTGCAGCGCCTGGTCGACACGGGGAATTCGGTCCTCATCATCGAGCACAACCTCGACATCATCAAGGTGGCCGACTGGATCATCGACCTCGGTCCCGAGGGTGGCGACCGCGGCGGCGAGTTGATTGCCGAAGGCACGCCCGAGCAGATCGTCAAGGTCAAGAAATCGTACACGGGGCAATTCCTGAAAAGTCACATGAAGTAAGCCAGCCCTTGCGAAGGTTGGAACTTAACCGCTCGAAGCAGAGTCAAGGATTCTGTTCACGCAGGTCGGTATTCGTTCTACCTTCGCAAGGTTTTATAATCGCTTACACGCAATTTTCAAACCCTTCCCAAAAAGCTGGAAAGTTCAGGTAGAATTGTCGCCATGCGTGGGTGGGAAGTTTCCAGACACGCTTTTTTGAAAAGGAATGACTATGAACAAACCTACTTCCGATGTCATCAGTTCCTATCGAAGGCGCAGGCGGGCCCAGGGTCCGTTCATCATCTATGGGCTGGCAGGACTGTTGGTGCTGGCGGGCCTGATCATGCTGGTCGTCTGGCTGACGGGACCCAGCAAGCCCCTGCAGACCCTGTTCGCCACCGATACCCCCACGCCGACCATCACCCCGTCGCCGACGAATACCTCCACCCCAACGGCGACTCCCACCGAGACGATGACCCCCACCGTCACGTTCACGCCCACCCCATCCGCGCCGTTCGAATACACCGTGCAGGAAGGCGAATATCTGGCGGTGATCGTAGACAAGTTTGGGCTGGGCGACAACGGCGTGGCCCTGATTATCATGCTCAACCCGTACACCAGTGAAGGATCCAGCTTCAGCATCGACCCTGCCACACAGATCGTGTACCCAGGCCAGAAGATTTGGCTGCCCAACCCAGGTATGCCCCTGCCCTCCGCCACCCCCATCCCCGCCGATCTGCCGCGCGGCACCAAGGTCGATTACTACGTCCAGGCAGGCGACACCATCGCGCTCATCGCGGCCAAGTTCAACAGTACCTCCGATGAGATCGTCAAGATCAACAACCTCCAGGACGTGAATACCATTTACGTCGGGCAAAAACTGGTCATCCCGGTCAATATGGTGACGGCCACCGCCACCCGCCCGCCGACCAGCACCCCCGTCACGCCGGGCACTCAACTCCCGACCGTCACCTCGGTCTTCACGGTCACGCCCTCCGTTACGACCCAGCCCTGACCTTCAATTGGCCCAAAGCCCTCGGGTTTCGACAAACTCGGGGGCTTTTTTCTGGACAAAAACCAGCCTGTCAAGTAAAATAGCAAGTCGCTATCAAGAAATAGAACGAATCTTTTTGGAGGAAGACCTTGGCTAACATCAAGTCTCAAATCAAACGCAACCGCCAGAACGAGAAGAAGCGCCTGCGCAACCGCGTCGGCCGCGGCTCCGCTCGCACGGCGGTCAACCAGGCTCGCACCGCAATGGAAGACGGCGCCCCCGAATCCAAGGAAGCCGTGTTGAAGGCCATCAGCGCCCTCGACAAGGCCGCGGAAAAAGGCGTGATCCACAAGAACAATGCCGCCCGTCGCAAGAGCCGCCTGGTGAAGCAACTCGCTTCCATGGCGAAAAAGAGCGAGTAATCCTCTTTTGGACCCATAGCGGGAGTCGAGAGACTCCCGTTTTTGTTACCTGATATAATTTTCATCCGACCATGTTCAACGACATCCAGCAAACCATCGAAGACAAAATCAAAGCCTGGAGCGCTGCCAACGATATCACGCTGGCGACGCTCAAGTGGACCGCCATCCCCTTCTCGGGTGAATGGGGCGTGTCTACTTCGTTCTTTCAGACCGCGGCAGACGAGGCGCGTGCCGGCAAGGGCACGGGCAAACCCGTCCCACAGCGGGCGCAGGAGTTGGCCGAACAGGTCAAGGTCCAGATGGGAAGCGTGGAGGGCATCAGCCACGTCGAGGCAATCAAAGGCTATCTGAATGTCTACTTCGCGACGGGCGCGTATGCCCGCCGCGTGGTGGATACCGTTCTGGCCTCGGGCACGGACTTTGGGCGTGGTTCCGCCAAAGGGGAGCGGGTCATGGTCGAGTATTGCCAGCCCAACACGCATCACTCCTTCCACATCGGCCACTATCGCACCACCATCCTGGGCGAGTCGCTGGCACGCCTGACCGAGTTCGCGGGCTTCGAGACCATCCGCGCTTCGTACCCCGGCGACATCGGCTTGGGTGTCATCACCGTCATGTGGGCCTATGACAAGTTCTACAAGGGTCAGGAACCCGCGGGCGTGCATGAGCGCGGACAATGGCTGTTGAAGATCTACGCCGAAGCCACTGCCCTGCTCGAAAAGCACGATGACGAAACGCCCGAGCAGACAACACAACGCGAAGCCTACGAAGCCGAACGGCGCGAGATGTATCGCAAATGGGATGTGGGCGATCCCGAGGTGCGGGCCTTGTGGCAGGAGACTCGTGAATGGAGTCTCGCGGAGATGCACGACATCCTGGACACGCTGGACGTGAAGATGGATGTCTTCTTCTTCGAGAGCGAGGTGGATGAACCCTCCAAGGCCATCGTGCAGGAGTTGATCGAGCGCGACATTGCCACGGATGAACGCTCCATCGGCGGGCCGGTGATCGTCAAGATCGACGAGAAACTGGGCCTGGCCAAGGAAAAGTATCGCACGGCGGTTATCCTGCGCAGCGACGGCACCTCTCTGTACTTGACCAAGGACCTGGCCCTGGCACGTGTCAAATTCGAGCAATATCACGTCGATCGCTCGATCTACGTGGTGGATTTCCGCCAGAGCCTGCATTTTCAACAGGCCTTCAAGATCCTGGAAATGTGGGGCTTCCCACAGGCCGCCAAGTGCTATCACCTGTCTTATGGCTACATCACCCTGCCCGAGGGCGCCATGTCCTCGCGGCGCGGACGGGTGATCCTGTTCAAGGAAGTAGCCGACGAAGCGGTCAAACGTGTGTTGTCGGTGGAATCCGAAAAGAGCGGCGACATCCCCGAAAGCGAACGCGAGTCCATCGCGCGGCAAATCGGTCTAGGGGCGCTGGCCTATTCCATCCTGTCGGTGGACAACAACAAGGACATCGTCTTTGATATGAACGAGGCGCTTTCCTTCGACGGCCGCACGGGACCTTACATCCAGAACGCGCACGTGCGCGCCAACTCGATCCTCAAGAAGGTCAATGGGCAACTCCCGCCCGCGGAATTCCGTCACAACATGGAGAAGCACGAGATCGAGTTGATCGAGAAAATCTCCAGATTCCCCGCCGTGGTGGAACAGGCAGCCAATGAGTATCGTCCGATGGTGATGGCCATGTACGCCTACGACCTGGCGAACACCTTCCACTCGTTCTACCATGCAGTGCCCGTTATGCAGACGGAGGACGGGGAGGTCCGCAACGCCCGTCTGCGTCTGGTGGCGGCCGCCAAGCAGACCATCGCCAATGCCCTGCGGTTGCTCGACATCCATGCGCCCGATGTAATGTAGAAAACAGGCTAAACGTACCTTTACGTTTAGTCTGTTTTATTTTTAGAATGAAACCTGATGTCGCTGCGAGAGGTGAATCAATTTCGCAACAATATGGTCATGTCCTTCGACTGCGCCGCAAAAGAGCGCGCGGCTCCGCTCAGGACGCATAAAATGTGAATTATGTCCCTCTGGGTAAAAACGAAGAGGCTCAAAACCCACCACCGGGCGTCTTCGGACACTGTCCTCAGAGAGGCATTTCAAAATAGGAGAAACCTATGCCTATCAAAACCATCATCATGGGCGCCGCGGGGCGCGACTTCCACAACTTCAACACCTATTTCCGCGACAACGCGGATTACGAGGTTGTGGCCTTTACTGCGACGCAGATCCCCGACATTGAAGGCCGCCGCTACCCGAAGCAGTTGGCGGGGTCGCTGTACCCCAAGGGCATCCCGATCCGCGCGGAGGAAGAACTGCCCGAGCTGATCAAGAAGCATGGTGTGGAACAGGTCGTCTTCGCGTATAGCGACGTCCCGCACGAGGTCGTGATGCACAAGGCCAGCAGATCGGAAGAGCGTCGTGTAGGGAAAGAGTGTAGATCTCGGTGG
>CALFXA010000275.1 GCA_937928015.1 uncultured Anaerolineales bacterium
CGTCATCAAAGCGCTGGCCTCCTTCACGAAGCGTGACTTCCAACTGGTCATCCTGGGAACGGGCGATCCCGTGCTGGAGGAATCCGCGCGGGTATTGCAGGCCTCCCATCCTGACCGCATCCGCATCGAGACACGCTTCGACGCGCAACTGGCCCGTCAGATCTACGCGGGCGCGGACCTGTTCCTGATGCCCTCGCGCTACGAACCCTGCGGCCTCTCGCAGATGATTGCCATGCGGTACGGCTGCGTGCCGCTGGTCCGCGCTACGGGCGGACTGCGTGACACCGTCACGCCCGATGCAGGCTTCCTGTTCGAGAAGGCCGATCCGCTGGCCTTTTCCAACGCATTACGCAAGGCGCTCATGCGTTTCCCTGACCGCGAGGTCTGGGCCAACATGCAGTTGGCGGGCATGGCCAAGGACTTCTCGTGGGTCAATTCGGCCAAACAATATTTCGAGTTGTATCAATCCCTCGTTCTGGAAAATAAACCCAACCCCACTTCATAACCTATGACTTTCAAACGCGTTTCTGGCATCCTCCTGCATCCCTCCAGCCTGCCTGGTCCCTATGGCATCGGCGACATCGGTCCTCAAGCTTATCGCTTCGTGGATTTTCTGGCTGATTCGGCCTGCAACCTTTGGCAGGTCCTGCCGCTCGGGCCGACGGGCTACGGCGACTCGCCCTATCAGTGTTTTTCCGCTTTTGCGGGGAACCCGTACCTGATCAGCCCCGACGAGTTGATCGGTAACGGCCTGCTCACCCCCGAAGACTTGCACGACAAGCCTGCCTTCGACGAAACCCGCGTGGACTTCGGCTCGTTCATTCCGTGGAAACTGTCCCTGCTGGGCCGCGCCTACGATCGTTTTGCAGCGGAATCCACAGCGGGACTGCGCGAAGCGCTGTCCACTTTCCGCGCCGAGAACGCCGCCTGGCTCGACGACTTCGCCCTGTTCATGGCTCTCAAGGAGGCCCACGGCGGCGGTTCCTGGGACGGTTGGCCCGAGCCGCTGCGTAAGCGCGATCCCAAGGCCCTGGCCGAGGCTCGCAAGGCGCATGGCGAGGTCATCGCGCGGCATGTCTTCTATCAATTCCTGTTCTACCGTCAGTGGAATAATGTGCTGGCCTATGCTCATCAACGCGGGATTCAGGTCATCGGCGATATCCCCATCTTCGTGGCTTATGACTCGTCCGACGTGTGGTCCCATCCCGACCTGTTCCACCTCGACGAAGTAGGCAAGCCGACTGTCGTCGCGGGCGTCCCGCCTGATGTTTTCTCCGCCACGGGGCAGTTGTGGGGCAATCCGCTCTACAAGTGGGAGGTCCACAAGACCAGCGGATATGCCTGGTGGATCGAGCGTATGCGTGCCACCCTCAAACTGGTGGACATCGTCCGCCTGGATCACTTCCGCGGGTTTGCGGGTTATTGGGAGATTCCCGCGGGCAACGCGACGGCGGAGTTTGGTCGATGGGTACCTGGCCCTGGCGCAGACCTGTTCGATGCGCTGATGGCCGACCTGAAGGAGCACCTCGGCACCGAGGACCTGCCGATCATCGCCGAGGACCTGGGCGTGATCACTGCCGATGTGGTGGAATTGCGCGAACGCTATAACTTACCTGGCATGAGGATCTTGCAATTTGGATTTTCAGGTCCCGACAATCCTTTCCTGCCGCATCATTACGTCACGAACTGCGTGGCCTACACGGGTACACACGACAATAACACGACCCGCGGCTGGTTCGAGTCCGCGCCCGAGCAGGAACGGGATTTCGCCCGCCGCTACCTCGGCGTGGATGGCAGTAACTTTGCCTGGGACCTGATCCGCGCGATCTGGTCCTCGGCGGCGGTCTTTGCTGTGGCTCCCATGCAGGATTTCCTCAACCTAGGTGGCGAGGCGCGTATGAACTTCCCCAGCCGCCTGGGCGGCAACTGGGAATGGCGTATGCGCGATGGCGACCTGAACGACGGGTTGCTGGGCCGCATCCGCGAGTTGAATTATTTGTACAGCCGATAGAATATGGCAAAACACGACCGCCCTCCATGAGGGCGGTCGTTCATTCTGTTCTATGGTTTCACCCCGAAATAATCTTCAGGACAAAGACTTGATGAATCGCTGCTAAGTTCTGTGGCGCAGGCGACATTGGTTTTCATCGCGCTCGTCACCATCCAGAACGGCCCTACGCCCACGGTCTGACAGGTTAGATCGTTATACCCGTCATTGAAGACCATCCAGGAGGCGAAAACCATTTGCGTGGTGTGGACATGGTCCCAGATCGCATAGCCCTTTGTCCGTAACGCGATGTCTCGACAAGCGCCGTATGCAGAGAACCTGTTGGTCTCAACGGACCCGAGGAACATACTCAAAAGGACGACGAAGGCTGCTGATAAAAGAACGCCGACTTTCATCTTGCGTGACATGGGACCTCCTCGCTTTGACTACTCCTTCGTAACCGCCGTCAAATTCATCGTCAACAGCACGCCTGGCTTGGGTAGCTCGTTCACGCCGATGACCGTCCGCGCGGGGCGGTGGTCGCCCATCATCTCGACGTAGGCGCGATTCATTTCTTCAAAGTCTTTCATCTCTTTGAGAAAGACATTGACGTGGACCACGTGCTCCAAATCTGAGCCGACCGATTCGAGCATAACGCGGAAGGAGGTAAGAATTTGCTTACCTTGCGCGTAGGCATTATCTCCTGCCAGCTCGCCCGTGGACGGGTCTACGCCTGCGGTCCCGCCAATGGTGATAAACGTTCCAACTTTGGCGATATGGTTGTAGGGTCCGATGGGTGTCGGGGTATTGGGCGGGGTGGAGGTTTCGATTCTGGGCATAGCCATTCCTTTCGTCATCGCGAGGAGCCGCGTTAGCGGCGACGAAGCAATCTCATATTTTTATATGAACATAAGATTGCTTCGCTCGCTGGCGCTCGCTCGCAACGACATCAAATCACGGGTTTCTCGCGGTCGGTCAGATTGACCACGATGGCGTTGCAGGCCTTGACCAGGTTTTCGGGCGTGATGAAGATTTCCTCACCCCATTGGCCCGCGCCGACGCCGAGGATTGGTTCATCCACCAGGCTGGCTTCGAGGAAGGTGCGGAATCCCTCGGGCTGCCAGCAGAAGGGCGGGATCGAGCCGATGATGTAGCCCGTCGTCTCCTTGACCACTTCGGGCGCAGCCATTTGAATGTTGCGCGAACCAATGGCCTTCTTGAGGTTGCCCGAGATGGCGTTCTGGTCGCCGCCCAGCATGACCAGCACCCGCTCACCCGTGTCCACCTGGAAGATCAAGGTCTTGACCGCCTGCCGCTCGGAGAAGCCAAGAGCGTGGGCTACGTTGGCGGCTCCTTTTTCGGTGGTGTTGGGGAAAGACTTGCGTGTATAGGGAATCTGATGTTCGTCGAGAAAATTATGAGAGGGGAGTTTGATTTCCATGAGGTGTAATTCCTTGAGGAGGATGTCAATGATGACGGGCGGCTCCATTGTAATATCAACCACGACGGCATGCGCGGGTTCTTCGAGAATCTCGAATTGACTGTCGAGCATGGCGGCTTTCATGTAATGTCCATGCCGAGCTTCCAGCCGCGATTTGATTTGTTCGTGTGTTCCCTTGAGATAGACCAAGTGTACGTCCTCGTCAACTTGCAGAGTCTGACGATAGGTCTCTTTCAGGGCAGAGCAGGCCAGCACCAATGATTGCCCCGTCTGCACATTGCTGACCAACAACTCGCGCAACGAGGCCAGCCAGCCGGCACGGTCGGCATCTGTCAGCGGGATGCCAACCGCCATTTTTGCGCGGTTGGCATAGATCGGAAGAGCGTCGTGTAGGGAAAGAGTGTAGATCTCGGTGG
>CALFXA010000276.1 GCA_937928015.1 uncultured Anaerolineales bacterium
GACATCCTCTTCTTTGGCGAGACGGTCGGCCGCTTCGCTGAGCGATTCTGCTTTGCCGAGCGTATCGTTTAGTTTATCGCGCAGTAGTTGCGTGTAAAGCAGTTGCTTGGAATACTCCCACTCGTAGAGCGCCTTCGACTCGTCCAGGCCTTCATAACACTGCAAGCGGATCAACTCGCGGCCTGTGGCGGATGCGACCGCCTTGGCCAGTTCCGTTTTGCCCACGCCCGCGGGACCTTCCGCCAGAAGCGGCTTGCCCAGCTTTTGCGCCAGGTACACGATGGTGGCGATTTCGTCCGAGGCGATGTATTTTTGCCGATTCAATTCAGCTTTGACAGTTTCCGTCGAAGTAAAGAGAGTATCCATTTTTCACCTATATCTGCCAGACGATACCAAATTAAGGTCTTTTACCTGCGTTCCTATCTCTTGAACCACCTGGGCTGGGTCAGCACTTCGGGGCGCAGGATTTCATCTAGTTGCTCGCGGGTCAGCAATCCGCGCGACAGGACAACCTCCGCCACGCTCTTCCCGCTGGACAGCGCTTCCTTCGCGACGGAAGTTGCGTTCTCGTAGCCGATGATCGGGTTGAGCGCGGTGACGATTCCAATCGAGCGGTTCATGTGTTCAGACAGGCGGTCGAGATTGGCAGTGATGCCTTTCACGCAGCGCTCGGATAGGGTCAGGCAGCCGTTGCGCAGATAGATGAGACTATCGAACAGGCTGTGTGCGATGATGGGCTCGAAGGCATTGAGCTGCAACTGTCCGCTTTCGGCGGCGAAGGAGACGGTCACATCGTTGCCGATGACCAGGAACGCGATCTGGTTGACCACCTCGGGGATGACAGGGTTGACCTTGCCTGGCATGATGCTGGAGCCCGCTTGGACGGCGGGCAGGTTGATTTCGCCGAGCCCAGCCCGAGGTCCAGAGGAAAGCAGGCGCAGGTCGTTGCAGATCTTCGAGAGCTTGACCGCCACGCGTTTCAGCACGCCCGAAAGTTGCACGAACGCGCCTGCGTCCTGCGTGGCTTCCACCAGATTGCCCGCCGTCACGTACGGGATGCCCGTCACTTCGCTCAGGTACTTGCGAGCCAGCGCGGCATAATCGGGATGTGCGTTGATGCCCGTGCCGATGGCCGTTGCGCCGAGGTTGATCTCCTGGATCAGGAGCGCCGCTTCGCGCAGACGCTGCTGGTCCTCTTCGAGCATCACGGCGTAGGTGCTGAACTCCTGACCAAGCGTCATGGGCACGGCGTCCTGCAACTGGGTGCGGCCCATCTTGAGGATGTCCTTGAACTCGGCGGCTTTGGCGGCGAACGACAGCCGCAGCACTTCCATGGCCTCGATCAGCGCGTCGATCTCGAAGCGCAGCGCCACCTTGATGGCGGTCGGGTAGACGTCGTTGGTGCTCTGGCTCAGGTTGACCTGTTCGAGCGGGTGCAAAAACTTGTACTCGCCGCGCTCGTGCCCCAGCAATTCCAGCGCACGGTTGGCGATGACCTCGTTGGCGTTCATGTTGGTTGATGTGCCCGCG
The DNA here is from genome assembly GCA_937928015.1 of uncultured Anaerolineales bacterium. Lineage (GTDB taxonomy): Bacteria > Chloroflexota > Anaerolineae > Anaerolineales > Villigracilaceae > JACPVF01. The sequence continues at coordinate 1,531 of CALFXA010000276.1, forward strand.
CCGCCCTGGACGATGTCCACGGCGAAATGCCGATGCAGTTCACCCGCGCGCACTTCCTCACAAGCCTGCATGATGGCATCCGCGCGCGCTTCATCCAGCAAGCCCAGCTCGCGGTTGGCCAGCGCACAGGCCTGCTTGACGCAAGCCAGCGCCCGCACCATGTTGGGATAGGTGCTAAGCGGAATGCCGCTGATGTGAAAATTTTCCAATGCGCGTAAGGTGTGCACGCCATAGTAAGCCTCGGTCGGCACTTCGCGTTCCCCCAGCAGGTCATGTTCCATTCGATGGTTCACTTCGATACTCCAAGTTGTTGATAGATCGCCAGATTGGCTTGTAATTCTTTTTCCAGTGTGAACTGATGCAGGACCGTTTCCCGCGCGGACCGACCGAGCTGGTCCCGTTTTTCGGGCTGATCCAACGCCTCAGCGATGGCCGCTTCGAGGTAGCCCGCTTCATGGACAGGTACCAGCATCCCGTTGACCCCGTCCTCAATCACGTCCGTCACCCCGCCGACCGCTGTGGCGACGACCGTCTTGCCGCAGGCCATCGCCTCCAAGACCGCGTTCGGCACCCCATCCCGTAGCGACGGGTGGACAAAAACGTCCACCAGCGCATAGTAGGCAGGGAGATCCTCGTGGGCGACATAACCCGTGACAATGATGTGGGAATCGGGATGCGCGCCTCGGAATTCGTCGAAAACCTGGCGATCTTCCCCTGCGCGGATTTCGCCCACGATGAGCAGAGTGGTGGGACGGGCCTTATTGATTTGCGCGTAGGCATCTAGTAAGGCCTGTAAGCCCTTCTTTTCGCGCAATTCGCCGACGAAACCCATCACCGCTCTTTCTTCTTTTGTCTTTCCCATCCCCAGCGCCTCTACCAATGCCTCATTTCGTGGCATTGGCTTGAAGCGTTCGGTGTCGATTCCATTGGGGATCAACACGATTTCCCGTTCCACGAACGCTTTGGCTTTGCGCGCCAGTTCCGTTGCATTGGTTGTGACCACGTTCGCGTTTTGCAGGGCGTACATCACGTGCGAAAAACGCGAGGGGTCGAAGGCGGCGCGTTCGATGTCGTTGCCGCGGATGGAGACCACGCTGGGCAGGTTCAGGTATTTGCCTGCATAGACGGTGACGAAGCCCGCCTGCGGAAGGAAATAGCCTTGCAAGAGGTCGAATGGCTCGCGGCGGTGCTCCTCGACGATCAGTTCGAACCAATCGACTAACGTATCGTCCACGCGTTTGTGCGCGCCGAAGCGGGTAACGCGGACTCCGCTGTGGGTGAGAGTCCGACACTCGGAGGGGAGCAGGCCCAAGTCCGCCCTGAGCGCAGTCGAAGGGGCGGGGGCGAAGACTCGCACCTCGTGTCCCGCATCGGCCAACAGGTGACCCAATCGTCCTACCGAGATTGCAAGGCCGCCGAGGTCTGGTGTATACTTTTCCGAGAGCAAGGCAATTTTCATAGACGTTTATCAAAGGTGAACATGGCGAATCAGTGTGAAATGATTATCGGTTACCTGGTCCCGCATCGCTGCGAGAATCCCGCGCTGGGGACCTGTGTCAAATGCGGGCGCGGATTTTGTGACGAGCATACCAACCAGACCCAAGAAGGCCGCGTGTGCCTGGCTTGTCAACAGGGATTGGAGATGCCCGTGGCCCTGCCGATTGCCGCCGCTACTTTTTCGCCCGCCGATCTGGATACCTTTGGTCGTTCCAGCACCTGGGACGATGACGACAGCGGGGATTTGTTTTCGGATTTGAGTTAATCCTGACGTCATTGCGAGGGTGTTAGCCCGAAGCAATCCCATGTTTGATAGTATGAGATTGCTTCGCTGCTAAGCAGCTCGCAATGACATCTGCTTTTAATACGGTCCAATCGTCTCCCAAATCTTTTTGTTCTCATCGATAAAATCATCACAGCGCTGACAGGGCTTGAGCGCGGGCGGGTGCATGTTCAGGCGGATGCGGCGATACAGGTCGCCTTCCCAGACTTCTTTAAATGATTGCTTGCGTATATCGCCGAGCGGCGGAATCTGTTCGCGCGTCATGCAGCAGACGTAGACCAACCCGTTGAAGTCGATCAGGCTATGGGTCCAGGGCGCGTAGCAGGGGAACTTGCTGTAATGGCCGAAGGCGTAGCGGCCCGCGCGTCCCAGGCGGACGGCGTCTTCATCACGGCCGAAGGGGTAGGCATCCTCGTCGGCGATGGTGATGCCCAGCTCATTGGCGCGCTGTTCGATGACGGGCGCGATCTCGGTGTTGAACAGCGCGATGTCCTTCTTGCGCATGGAGAGATGCTCGCCGCAATGATCGTCCACGGGGATTAGGTTGATGCCGTCCGCGCCGATCTGATGGGCCAGGTCGGGCAGGGAAGCCAGCGTCTCGTAGTTCGAGCGGCCGACCACGGTATTGATGCGCACGGTTAGTTTGCCCTTATGCGCGTACCTGCGGAAGAGTGCAACCGCGCGCGTGGTCAGCTTGAAGGAACCTTCCACACCGCGGATTTTTTCGTGCATCTTGCGAATCGGCGAATCGATGGACACGTTCACGCCGCGCAGTCCCGCCTCGACCAGCCGCTTGGCTTTTTCCTTGTCGATCAGCGTGCCGTTGGTGGTCATCGTGACGCGGATGCCCAGCCCCGTGGCGTGCTCGATCAAGTCGGGCAGTTGCGGACATAACATCGGCTCTCCGCCCGAAAAATGGATCTTCTGACAACCCAACTCGGCCAGTTCGCTGATGACTTCCTTGAAGCGTCCCATCGGGATGGGCGTTTCGCGCGTCTCGCGCCAGTGCTTGCACATCTCACATTTGAGATTGCAGCCATAATTGACTTTGATTTTGACGTACAGGGGTTTGTAGGCGCGGGCGTTCAATACAGCCTGGCGTACTTCATCTTTTTCCGCTTTGATTTGATCGAGTTTATACATGTAAATCCTGCGGCTCTCGGGTCAGGTGTCTGTGCTAAGATTGGATAATTGTATCACTCCCACCCAAAGGACTCTTTATGCGGTTAAAAGCGGACCTCACTTTATTGGTTGTTTCCATGATTTGGGGCTCGGCCTTCGTGGCCCAGCGCGTGGCGGGACAGATGGGCAGCGTGTATTATTTCAATGCGGCGCGTTACCTGCTGGCGGCGCTGGCGGTGGCCTTGTTCGTGGGGCGCAAGATCGTTGCATCCTATCCGCGCGAGCAATACAAGTGGATGCTGATCGCAGGTTTCTTTCTGTTTGCAGGCAGCGCCTTGCAGCAGGCGGGCATGGTCTATACCACGGCGGGCAACGCGGGTTTCATCACGGCCTTGTATGTGGTGTTGGTGCCCGTGGCCCTGTTTTTCTTCTGGCGCGAGAAACCACACTGGTTGTCCATCGTCGCGGTGGGATTGGCAGGCGTGGGGGCTTATCTGCTTTCGACGGGCGGCAGATTCGAGGTCCACGCGGGGGATGTGCTGGAACTCGTTGGTGCGTTGTTCTGGACCTTCCACGTCATCATCCTCGGGAAGTTTGCTTCGAAGTTCGAGCCGATGTCCTTTTCAGTGGGACAGCTCATCGTGTGCGGACTCCTGAACCTGGGCCTGGGTGCGTTCATCGAGCCGATCCCCGCTGTCAATGGGTCGCTGCTTTTTGCGGTCGTCTACACCGCACTTTTTTCCCTCGGACTGTGTTACACCTTACAGGTCTGGGCGCAGCGTCACACCCCGCCTGCCGACGCCGCCCTGATCCTCAGCCTGGAATCGGTCTTTGCCGTGATCTCGGGTTGGCTGCTGCTCGACGAGCGGCTGGCCGCCCTCCAGGTGTTCGGGTGTGTGCTCATTTTCGTGGCCGTATTGTTATCCCAGTTCAAGGAATGGACTTCGTCTTCTGTGGACCATGACCATCTTGTGGAGGGCCGATGACCGCCAAAGTTGTGCTGAATCCGTATTCGAATCGCTGGAATTCGCAGGCTCGCTGGCCCGAAGCAGAAGCCGCCCTCAAAGCCGCGGGCGTGGACTTCGAGCTGGTCGTGTCCGAACGCAAAGGCCACGTCACCGACCTGGTGGCGGAGGCGGCGCAGGTAGGCTTTTCGCCTATTATCGTGGCGGGCGGCGACGGCACCATTGGAGATGCCGTCAACGGGTTGGTGCAGGCGGCGGGCGCCGACGACGCGGAGTTGGTCCCGCTGGGCATCATCCCGCTCGGCTCGGCCAACGACCTGATCTTCAATCTCGGCATGTCCACGGATTTGAACGAGGCAGCGCGCGCCATCGCTGCGGGGAAGACGCGCGCCATCGACCTGTGTAAGTGCAACGACCGCTACTTTGCCAACAACTCCGCCTGCGGCCTGGAGCCCTACGTGACCACCAAACACGAACGCATCCATTGGATCAAGGGTATCACCCGCTACCTGGTTGCGGCGGTCTGGGCCATTCTGGATAAGCCTGAATGGCAGGGCGAGGTCCGCTGGGACGATGGGGAGTTCAAGGGTCCGCTTTCGCTGGTGTCGGTCGGAAACGGCCGCCGCACGGGCGGATTCTTCATGACCCCGCACGCCGATCCCGCCGACGGGAAATTGACCCTGGCTTTCGGCTATCGCGCCACCCGACTGGGATTGTTTGGCGCTCTGCCGCGCGCGTTCAACGAAGGGGAGAAGAGCTACGTCTATATGGATGGCATGCGCGAAATTAATGCCACGAGAATCTCGATCCACCTCGACCATCCCTCGCCCGCTCACACGGATGGGGAGTTATTCCCTGCGTGGATTCAAGACCTGGAGTATTCGATCCAGCCTGGACGGCTCGAGATCCTTGGATGAGTCATGGCTCCCATTCACAGACGAAATACTTGTCGCCATCTGGCTGGTCATACCAGGTTTTATCCCACCCATCAAATGCCAGAAAATCTTCAGTGCCGTTTTTGCCAGAATAGTTCCAATATTCTCCCCAATTCCAGTAATTCGCAGGTTCTCCAGTAACCCAAACCCAAATTCCCTCTTGAACCTCATCCGTGGCGCCTAACCAAGTGCCCATTTGGACGTTTTCGGTAGCCAGTTCGTAGACAAATCTATTCTCTGAAGGCGTCTGAATCGTAACCAAATAACCACCCCGCGCGGCGCAATAATCCCTGGCGTCGTGCCAAAGAAGCGGAGTCTGCACGTAAAGATACAGGTGCTGGTTGGCGGGATTGAGTACCCGTTGATCAGGGGTTGCTGTTCGTGTCGGTAAGGCAAGCGTGGATGTAGGGAACGGTTTTTGTGTCGGTGCGGAGGTGGATGTGATTAAGGCTATTGCTGTCGGTTGTGGGGTGTTGGTAGCTGTAATGGTTGGGGTTGTAAGCGGCGATAGGGAAAGGAGAGAAAAATTGTCCAGCCCAAAAAACAGCCATGCACAGGCCAGTCCGCAAACCCCCACGATGCCCATGATTAATGCAGGCAACTTGCGCCTGTCGAACTGCACTTCCTCGACCACCTTGGGCGGCTCGTCCATGCTTACACCTCTTTGTGCGCAAAACGGAGACTGACCAGCCCATTTGTTATAATTATCCTGCTATGCAGTGCACAATACAAGCGCCAATTTCCCGTAGTCTTTCTCTTTTCATGATTTTCTTCTTTGATCTCGAAATCCATCCCTCGTTTCGTGTGAGATTGGGGGGCAGGTGAAACCCATCGAGGAGAAAAAGATCAGTGCGGCGGAGATCCGTTTCTTTGTATTTGCCGTTCTGATCCTGGCCGTCGTGTTGACGGTCTTTCTGGCCGCAAACCTGATTTTGGCCGAACGGATGAAGGGCGGCGGCGGAATCCTCATGCCCTGGAAGAATGTCCGCGTGTCGTTTGGGCTGGACAACGGCGAACTATATAGCGGGGCGGTGGCGGCGTACATCCAGCGGCAGGCCTATGGCGGTCCCGCTCGGGCGGGACAAAATCCGTACTATTTCAATCTTCCTTATTATCTGACGCTCCTGTACGCGCCGTTCAGCCTGGTTGGGAATCCGACCATGGTGCGCGGTCTGTACCTGGCTCTCGCCGAAGCGGCGCTGTTCGCGCTGACCGCCCTCGGTCTGCGCCTGGCTGACTGGCGTCCGCGTCGGCTCTTTGCGATTCTCTTTTACCTGTTCGCCGGGCTGGGACTGTACAGTCTGCTTGCACTGTACGAGGGGGCGCCCGCCATTCTGCTGGGCCTGGTTTACATGGGCATCCTGTTGGCCTTGCGCGAAGAGGCTGACGAACTGGCAGGTGCGTTGATTGCGGTGGCCTTTGCGCACTGGGAGATCGGCGGCCCCTTCCTTTTGCTGGTGCTTTTGTACGTTGCATACCAGCGGCGCTCGGGCGTGCTGGTTGGTTTCGTCATCCCCACCTTTACGCTGCTTGCCATTGCCTACCTCGTCCAGCCTGGCTGGGTCTTCTGGCACCTGGTGGGCGTCCTCGCCAACTGGACCACGGCCTTTGGCCTCACGCCAGGCGCGATCTTTGTCCGTCTGTGGCCCGAGATCGGGTCCCGCCTCGGGTGGGGGCTGACAGCCCTGAGCGTGCTGATCCTGGCCTTGGAATGGGCCCGCGCCCGTAGCGGGGACTTCCGCCGTTTTTATTGGGCCGCCTGCCTGACCCTCAGCCTGACTCCGTTGACGGGGCTGCGCAGCGGGCTGGAGAATCTCGTCGTGCTGATTCCCGCCGCCGCCCTGATCTTCGCCACCGTCCGCGAACGCTGGAAGGCGGGCTATTGGCTGACCATCTCCCTGCTGGCGCTTTTCTTTGCCGCCCCGTGGATACTGTACCTCGGCGGTTTCATTCCCGCCGCCTTGCGCACCGACCTGACCTTCCTCTTCCTGCCCGTCGCCACCGTGATCGGCCTGTATTGGATTCGCTGGTGGGTGGTCCGCCCGCCGCGCACCTGGACCGAGCGCGTCACCCATCCTGAGTACCGATGAGCAAACGATCCTACTTCATCCTCTTTGCATTGGCCTTGGTTGTGCAGATCATTGTCGCCAGCTTCCAGACCATCCCTGGCTACCTCGACGCCGACTACTACTTCTCAGGCGGCTTGCAGCTTGTTCAAGGCAAAGGCTTCGCCGAGCCTTACCTGTGGAACTATCTCGACGACCCAGTGGGCATCCCGCATCCCTCGCATGGATACTGGCTGCCGCTGGCTTCCATCGTCTCCGCCCTGGGGATGTGGCTGACGGGTTCGCAGACCTATGCCGCAGGCCGCCTGACCTTCATCCTGCTGGCTGCCCTCATCCCGCCGCTGACGGCGGCCCTGTCCTATAAATTTTTCCGCAACCATGCCTTCGCCTGGACCTCGGGTCTGTTGGCCGTTTTCCCTGTTTTTCACCTGCCCTTTTTGCCCGTCCCCGACAACTACGGCATCCTGATGGTCCTGGGCGGACTGTACTTCCTACTGGCCGACCGTCCGCGCCCGTGGTTCTGGCTGGGATTGTTCTCGGGCCTGATGGCCCTGGCCCGCAGTGACGGCCTGCTCTGGCTGGCATTGACCTTCCTCTACATTCTCTGGCGAGTCCGCGACGAGAAGCGCTCGTTTGGCTCTCTGATTCAAGACGGTGCAATCACCCTCCTGGGGTTTCTCCTCATCATGGGACCCTGGTACGCGCGCAACCTGTCCGTCTTCGGCGCGCTCATGTCGCCCGCTGGGAGTCGCGCCCTCTGGCTGACAGTCTACGAAGAGACCTTCATTTACCCCGCCTCGAAACTCACGCTGCAATCCTGGCTGGCCAGTGGGTGGATGGAGATTTTCAAGGTGCGTTGGTGGTCATTCACCAACAACATCCAGACCGTTATTGCCGCGCAGGGACATCTGGTCCTGTTCCCGTTCATCGTCGGCGGAATGTGGCTTCAGCGCAAGGACCGCCGCGTGCAACTCGGCCTGCTGGCTTGGATCATCCTGTTCCTCGTGATGACCCTGGTCTTCCCGTTTGCGGGGACGCGCGGCAGCTTCTTCCATGCAGGGGCAGCACTCCAGCCGTTGTTTTGGGTCCTGGCTCCTTACTGTCTGGACGAGGTTGTAGCTTGGGCGCGGAGGAGAGGCCGTTTCACGCCGCAGGCTTTTGTTATTTTTCGTGTAGTCATCATCCAAATCATAATCATCCTCTCGGTTTGGGTGGTGTGGGCGCGGGTCGTTCAGCGCGGATGGGAAGAGAACGAGCTGTCCTATCCCGCGGTGGAGCAATTTCTGCTGGCGCATGGTGCGGCCGCAGACGAGCCTGTCATCGTGCTCAGTCCGCCTGGCTACTATCTGATGACGGGGCGGTCCGCCTTCGTCCAGCCGTATGGCGATGTGGATACCCTGCTGGCTGTGGCAGAGCGATACAACATCCATTATTTTGCGTTTGAGGTACAGGGCAAGCTGAAGCCGCTCCGCGACCTGTACGACCATCCTGAAGCGTACGACCAACTCGACTACCTAGGTGAAGTGAATGGCACGCGTATCTTCCATATTCCGTAGCCCCCTGCCGCGCCGCGACCTGACCATCCTGGGTGGTGTTACCCTGGGCGCAGGCGCGATTTACCTCGTCACCTGCGCCGTGCTATACCGCATTGGCTTTCCGCTCGACGACTCGTGGATTCATCTGACCTTTGCGCGTAACCTGGCCGAACATGGGCAGTGGGCTTTTCGCTTGGGTGTAGATCGGAAGAGCGTCGTGTAGGGAAAGAGTGTAGATCTCGGTG
>CALFXA010000277.1 GCA_937928015.1 uncultured Anaerolineales bacterium
ATATCCACTCGTGACTGGAGTTCAGACGTGTGCTCTTCCGATCTCTGCCTGCCCTCAGCGTGCTTGACAACTTCAATCGCGCCAATGCCAACACTCTCGGTTCGAACTGGAGCCAGTCTACCCTGTTTGGCAATGCCTCGATCCGCATTAATTCCAACCGCGCCTACGCGCTTCTGAGCGGATACGCCGTCTGGAACAACCCATCTGCGGGCTTTGGCAACAAACAGGGCGCTGCCTTCACCTTTGCCAATGCCCCCAGCAATAGTTTGGGCACCCTGCCGAGCCTGATCCTGAAGGCGACGAACGGAACCACCAACCTGCCGAGAAACTTCATCCGTGTGTCGTATCAGAACACCACCAATCTGGTGACGGTCTCCACCACCACCAACAGCGGTGCGGCCATGACCCTGCGGGCGGCATTCAACGTGACCCTGGCCACCAACGACACCTTGAGCGCGGTGGCTTACAACGACGGGACCGTGCGCCTCTATAAGAACGGTACCTTCATCGGCAGCGTCACCATCCCGACCAGCGGCGCGGACGCGTGGACCCAGGGCTCTGGCGGCGGCCGAATCGGCATCCAACTCCCGCTCGGCCAGCGCGTCGATGACTTCCGCGGCGGGACCCTCCCCTAGCCGTATCCATCCAAGAGCAGGGGAGATGAGGGTACCCTCATCTCCCCCATACTCGCAAACGAGGAGAATCGATATGAAAAACAGAATGTTATCAGGCCGCTTGAACCGCCGCGATTTTCTAAAACTGGCAGGGGCTGGTCTGCTCGCTACCGGCGGAGCGGGCCTGCTAAAAAACTTCCTGCTTCCCGAGGTGGGTGCTCTGGCTCAGGGCGAGATCCCCGACAAGGTCTTTGCCGCCACCGACGGCTGGATCCACCTGCCGACCACCCCGGCCATCCCCCCATATCACCCCGATAATCTCGCGCCCGACCCGATCTTCACCACCTATATATTCGGCTTCCGCGACGTGACCGGGCAGAACGATACCCAAATCCTCAACCAGAAGATGAAGGCCCAGCACTCGGCCCCCATGTTCTGGCTGCGGGAGGGCGAGGAGTTCAAGTTGGAACTCCGCAACCTGGGCCTGCAAATGCGCCCCGACCTGACCGACGCTCACACCGTGCACTTCCACGGTTTCAAGAATGCCATCCCCTTCTTTGATGGCGAGCCGTCCTCCTCGGTCTCCGTGCCGATGAACCGCGCTTTCACTTACGTCTATCGTCCGCACGATGCGGGCACGTACATGTTCCACTGCCATGTGGAGGATGTCGAACACGTCCACATGGGGATGAACGGTCTGGTGTACGTGCGCCCCGCGCAGGATGGGAACACCTCCTTCTACCCGAGCGGAAAATATGTCTACAACGATGGCGATGGCGTGACGGGCTTCGACCGTGAATTCGGTCTGCACCTGAGCGAGGTCTGGGTCGAATCGCACTGGGCTGATTCGCATATCCAGTTGCCCGAGTGGAGCGACTACAAGCCTGACTTCTCGCTGATCAACGGGCGCGTCTACCCCGACACGCTGGCCCCCAACAGCCTGGGCTTCGACGCGAACGGCGACCTGATCGCCCCATCGGGTTCCCCGCACTTGCAATACCAGCCAATTTCCTCGCTCATTACCTGCAACGCGGGAGAGCGGGTCCTGCTGCGTTTCTCGAACCTGGGCTTCATGCAGGCCTCCATGACCCTCGACGGCATCCTGATGCATGTCGTCGGCAAGGACGCCACCCTGCTGCGCGGCGGCGACGGCACCGACCTGACCTACTACACCAACACCATTACCATCGGCGCGGGCGAAAGCTTCGATGTCATCTTCACCGCCCCGCCGCATTCCGGCGGAAGCGGCCCGGACACCTACCTGCTTTATAACCGCAACTTCGGCCGCTCTCACTCGCAGGGCGCGTTCGGAGAGGGCAAGCAGATGACCGAGGTCCGCGTGTACCCGGCTGGTTCGCTGCCGGTCCAGACTGATCCCAACACCTAGGCCTGGTCCATCAAAAAGGAGTTTTCCATGCGCAAGCATTCGACATACCCAAAAATGGCCGTTGTCATGTTGGTCGTGGCCCTGGTCCTGGCGCTCGTGCCGGGCTGGACCACTCCCGCCTCGGCCCAGAGCTCGCAGTCCGATGGCATGGTCTGTACCAGCGGACC
>CALFXA010000278.1 GCA_937928015.1 uncultured Anaerolineales bacterium
TCGCTGTATTCCATGTGCCCGATCACCCACACGATCACCGGCTTGGACTGGCTCAAGGCCGCCTTGATCTGATCGAGGGTGTATCCCTTGCCGCCTTCGACCGGCACGCCGTATTGGTTGAGCAAGTCGGCCACGGGCGCGGCGTGCACACCGTAGGCGTCCGGCGGGATCTGTCCCCACGGACCGTTCACGTCGCCCACAAAGCCTTTGTCGGGATTGTCTGAGTGCGGCAGGCTGGTCTGAAACTCATATTCGGTCAGGTAGACGTGGTAATACTTGGCCAGGTCCACGGCCACGCTGGTCTCGCAGCCAATGCTGTAAGCCTGTTTGTGTCCTACAAACCCGTAGAGATAAAAAGAATCGGGTATTATCAGCGGCGTGGCGGTGGCGGTGGTTGTGGGCGTCGGCGGCAGCGGCGTGATGGTGGGCTGCGCGGTTTGAGTTGCTTCGAAGACCCGCTGCATGGTCTGGGTGACACTCAGCGCCACATCCAGAGTGGGAGTGACGTCTGCGGCTGCCTGCCTGTCTGAAAATGGCTGCCAGGCAAGCGCAGCGACCGCCAGCACCACCAGGGCGGCCAGGATGCCAATAAACAGGCGGTTGATCAGACGTGGGTTTTTCATTCTTGAAGCACTCCGACACCAGATGTTCGACAATGATACCCAAAACGCGGGCCTTTGACGAGTAAAAAAATACACTCCCCTGAAGGAGTGTATCAGTGCCGAGACTCGGGATCGGACCGAGGACCCCACAATTTTCAGTCGTGTGCTCTACCAACTGAGCTATCTCGGCAACGGTTTCTATTTTACCAGAAATTTTGTAATTTGTGGGATTTTCTTTAATAAATACGTCATTTTTTGTTCGTGTTGTTTGTCTTTTTTGCCGCTCCATGGCCTATATGTTGAGTCAGCGGTTCTTCTACATGCTTCACAATCTCTCCAGTTTCTTTGTCGATAAGGGTTTCAGTATACCAATCCTCTCGTTTATCAAATGTTCGCGATAGAGTCATCCACCGTCCGGTATCTCGCTGCAAATCATCACCACCCTTTGACCAAAATACCTTTTTATGAGTGCCTGGATTTTTCGCTTTAAACCTATATCTATCATGTACACTGACAGTATCCGTATGACCAAGTCGAACCAATTTTCTCGTGCATCCACAATATGGACATGGGTCCTTTGGATTTGCATTTTTTTCGGTAATAGGCGCACCGCATGCGGAACACTCTATTGACATCGAGTCTTTTGCCATCCTTCACCTAGATACCCAACTCCCCTTGCTTCGGACCTAATTTTTCGGCCTTTTCGGCAATCTTGAACGCTCCCGCGTTGCTCGGAGGCAATTTAACTTCGGAGCCATTGAGCAATTCTTCAATGGTCAGAATCTGAATTCTTGGGTAATCCTTGTCCCAAATTTCGGAATGGTACATACCAGCCGTGACCGCTTCTGTGACCATGTCGCGCGAAGGTTCCTCAAGAGTGATATAAATCCCAATTTGCGCTCCCTCTCGTTCCAGAGTTCCTTTAAGGTCTCTTATATCGCCCGACTTGACATGGCCCGATTTGACCTGAACCAGCGCGCGTTTGAGAAACCCCTTGCGGTCATCCAGAAAATTGATCACACCATCGATACCTTTATCGGAGCCCTTCTTGCCTGTCTTGCTGTTCTCAACACTACCCAATGGACGCGCTTCGATGAGCGAACAAGCCCACCATTGGAATTGGTAGCGATCTTCCTTGGCAAGTTGAAGTGCTCCTGCCATATCTTCTGGTTCACCAATAACTTGGTAGTCTCGCTTTGGTTCAAGTTTGAACATATCTTTTAGGCGCGACTTGTGCATTGCAATCGCCAGATGGGTGATATCAATTCCAATCCATTGTCGACCAAGTTTTTGAGAAGCTGCTATGCATGTTCCACAACCACTGAATGGGTCTAAGACTACATCACCTGTATTTGAAGAAGTTTGAATAATTCGTTCAAGAAGTGCTAATGGTTTTTGGGTTGGAAACCCTAGTGCATCTTTTGCTTGTGAATTAATCGGAGGAATATCAATCCATAAATTTGGTATTACAGTGCCTTCCATTTCATCCAAAAAACGAATATAAGCTGGAATTTTTCCAGTTGGTGGGATTTGTATCCTACCTTCACTAAGCCATTGCTGGGCTTTGCTTTCCGTCATTCTCCATCCATTGGGAGGTGGTTTACAACCCAACAGGTCGTAAAAGTAACCTCTACTTCCCTTGGGTTTCACTAGATTGTCAAATCGGAATTTCCTTCCATTAACATCAGTATTAGTGTAATGAGAAGATAAATATTCGTCCTCATAATCAGTTCGTAGTTTATTCCAGGTATATGAATCAGTTTTTGAATAGAATAAAATTGTATCTGTGATTTTTGGATACCGATTTGAGTCGCTATGACTCGATGTTCTTTTCCAAGTGATTTCATTTTTAAACTTATCAACTCCAAAAATCATATCAAGTAGGATTTTTAGATAATGGCTAGCAGTAGGGTCACAATGCAAATATAAAGAACCAGTCGGTTTTAGAACTCGATGTAGTTCAACCAATCTCGCAGCCATCATCACTAAATATGCCATCATCTGATTCGTTCCAATAAATTTATGCAAAGCGTCCATCATATTGGCAACATCGATTGGTGCATTTTGGATAAGGTCTTGATATGTGTTTTCGGCATTTTGCCCCCAATGCCAGGAATCATCAAAGGCCGTGATCTGTGATTCCGAAGCAGTTCCGCTTTCGTCTTTAAATAGAACGTTATAAGACCGGTTAGAGTTAAATGGCGGATCAAGGTAGATTAAGTCCACCGATTCATCCTTGATATGATCTCGCAGGACTTTTAAGTTATCGCCGTAGTAGAGTGTATTCATGCATAACTTCCTTATTGAATGACTGCCTGTGCCAGATTTGTACCCCAAATGCGCGATCAATACTATTCTACTCACTTTATCGTTTTTAATAGCGTTAACCCCAAATTATGCTTGAATAAATCCTTGCTTACCGGTCAGGTATACCCCCATGCTCTCCAATTCAATCGGCAGATTTCTTCTCGATCTCGAACAGGCATTCCGGGGCGCCGGTCCCCTTGCAGGCGCTTTCGCGCGAGGGGTAGAACTTGCCGCTGCCCGCCCAGGTGCAGGCTTCCTGCAGTATACCCAGAAAAGTGCTGCAATCGAACAGGGCGCGCTCCTCCGTCAGACCTGCCACCCTCACCTGCCAGCGGTCGCCTGAATCAGTCAAGGCCGCTTTCAGCGCGCCCTCTCGGTTCAGCCAATCCATCAGCGCGGAGAGTGACCTGCGAATCCTGGC
>CALFXA010000279.1 GCA_937928015.1 uncultured Anaerolineales bacterium
GGGTGCTGGTAAAGATCATCGGGGAATGACCGCCTAGACAACGGAATCAGGCTGAGGTACAGGATGGGATACTTAATTTGTGACGTATTGCACAATATGGTATAAATGTCACCTGAAATCTATAAGAATTTGCCTAGCCACGCCCCTGCGATTAAGGCATAATAATCGCAAACAGGTCAACTATATGAAATTATCTGAAATCATCGAACACGTTCAGGGAACGGTGCTCAATCCAGAGGTCCAGGCCAACGCTGAGATCGTCGGCGGCTGCGGCGCAGACCTGATGAGCGACGTGCTGGCCGTGGTCAAGCCCGAGGCGGTATTGCTGACAGGGTTGTGCAACCTGCAAGTTGTCCGCACGGCGGAAATGGCCGATGTGCGCGCCATCGTCTTTTTACGCGGCAAACAGCCCACGCCCGAGATGGTGGAACTTGCCACGCAGAAAGGCATTCCACTCATCTCCAGCCAGCGCGGTATGTTCGAATGCTGCGGGCGTTTGTATTGTTCGGGCTTGCGAAGTTTCGAGACGAACATGAACGGCAGTCATGAGTAGCACCATTCAAGAAACGCAGGGACGCAAGGGACGTCCCATCACCGACAACGATGCACAGGAAATCACGCGCATCGAGGAACTTTCCTACGACCTGCGTATCTTCGAAGTGATGAGTCGCGAAGTCTTCACGCTTGCGCCTAATCAGACGATACGCGATGGCCTTGAGGTACTGCGCACCAAGCGTATCTCGGGCGCGCCCGTGGTGGAGAACGGCGACCTGGCGGGGGTAATCAGCACCGAAGACCTGATGCGCGCCCTGACCCAGAACGATCTGGAGTCCCCCATCCGCAAATACATGTCCACCAATGTCATCAGCGTCAAGTCGTATGAACCCGTCGTCAAGGCGCTGGAGACGTTTGCGCGCACCAACGTGGGGCGCCTGCCCGTGACCAACGAGCACGATCAACTGGTGGGCATGATCACCAAAGGTGACATCACACGCGGCGTGCTGGTCGCCATCCGCAAGGATTATCAAGAGGAAGAGATCCGCCGCTATCGCGTGCGGCATCTGTTCGAGGACATCACCTCCGACCGCACCAGCCTGATCCTGCGCTATCACATCAAGCCGCGCGATTTCGTCAACGGCGGCCAGGCCTCCAGCCACATCAAGCGTGCCATGCTGCGCCTCGGCGCGAGCGCACAGTTGGCCCGTCAGTGCGGCATCGCCGTCTACGAAGCGGAAATGAACCTGATCATCCACACCACCAACGGCGGCATCCTGCGCGTGCAGATCGAGCCGCACCGCATCCTGATGCAAACCACTGACGACGGCCCAGGCATCCCAGACGTGAACAAGGCCCTGCAGCCAGGCTGGTCCACCGCCCCACAGGAGGCCCGCAACATGGGCTTTGGCGCGGGCATGGGCCTGGTCAACATCAAGAGCTGCGTGGACAAAATGGAAATCTTCTCGGGTGCAGGTAAGGGGACGCGCCTGATGATGGAAATCCACCTGCGGCCTGACGAAAAGTTCAGCGCCGCCGAGGGGACCGAGGAGCCTGGCATCTGACCAAGGAGCTGGTATGACCCTGCAAGAGATCATCGCCAAACTGAACCTGAAAGTTCTCACCGCCCCCCGAAATTTCTCCGCCATCACGCCCAGGGGCGGATACGCCTCCGATCTGCTGAGTTGCGTCATGGCGGGCGCTCAACCCGACAATGTGTGGGTCACCCTGCAAGCGCACATGAACGTGGTGGCCGTGGCGTCGTTGCGCGAAGTATCGGCCGTTATCATCACCGAAGGCGCCCAACCCGAAGCGGACGTGATCACCAAGGCGAATGAACAAGACGTAATCCTGCTCTCCGCTTCAGAGCCAAGCTATGCGGTGATTGGCAGGTTGTGGAAAATGGGGATTCAGTAATTTCCGTCACGGAAGCGAACGAAAGCGAATCGACATGAGATTGCTTCGTCGACCTTCGGCCTTCTCGCAATGACATATTACCGCGCTGAACTGCATGTACACACCGTCCTCTCGCCCTGCGCGGGCGTGGAGATGATCCCGCCTGTGATCGTGCAGTCCGCGCTGGAAAAGGGCATCAACCTGCTTGCAATCACCGATCACAACCAAACGGCCAACATCGGCGCGGTGATGGAAGCGGCACGAGGGGCGGGACTATCCGTGCTGGCAGGCATGGAGTTGCAAACGCGGGAAGAAGTCCACGTGTTGTGCCTGTTCGATGGCCTGGATCAGGCCGAGGCGTGGCAGCGCAGCGTCGACCTGCACTTTGGGAGCATCCTCAACGACGAGGAACATATCGGCGAGCAGTACATCGTCGATGCCACGGGGGACTTCATCCGCAGGGAATCCAGGATGTTGATCACCAACGTGGATCTTTCGCTTGAAGAAGCCGTGCAGGGAGTCAATGCCCTGGGTGGACTGGTCATCCCCGCGCACGTGGAGCGTCATGCCTATGGCCTGCTGGCCATGCTCGGGTTTGCGTCGCCGCTCTTCGAGGCGCTGGAAATTTCACGGCACACCACGCCTGAAGCGGCGCGAAAACAGTTCCTGCAAATCGCGGGCTTTCCCCTGCTGCAAAGCGGAGACGTGCATTATCCCGAGGAGTTTCTGGGGGCCATGGAATTTGAAATGGAAGCGCCGACCATCGCGGAGATTCGCAAGGCACTGCGGGGGACAGACGGACGCAGGATGAGGATGCTGCCTCGGAACGCGTAATTCCAGCAAAGACAAAAATCACATTTCAATATGACTTTCACTATTGACTCGTGCTCATAGCGGGAGTAAACTATACTTGATTGTGAAATTTAGTACAATATTGTGACGCAAATCACCATACGGAGTTCCACCATCCATGAATGAAACCCCCGCCCCCACCACCGAACATGAATTGTGCGAAAACAAGCGCACCGCGCTGGATGCCATCATCGCCCAACACCGCGACCGCCCTGGTGCATTGATGGTTATCTTGAACGAGACCCAAAAGCAGGTCGGTTATGTGTCCGAGCCGATGCAGCGCTACGTGGCGAAGAAAATGCGCGTGCCCGTCAGCGCGGTGCATGGCGTGGTGACGTTCTATTCGTTCTTCACCACCCAGCCGCGCGGGAAGCACACCGTCAAGTTCTGCATGGGCACAGCCTGCTACGTGGGCGGCGTGCCGCAGTTGATCGAAAAGGCCAAGCAATTGACGGGCACCGACATCGGTCAGACCACGCCCGACGGCCAGTTGACCATGGAAGTCTGCCGCTGCGTGGGCGCCTGCTCCCAGGCCCCCGTCGTCACCGTGGACGATGAAGTGGTTGGCCGCGTCAAACCCAACAAGTTCCCCCAACTGATCAAGAAATTACTGGAAAGCTAATCCGCAGCCTCAACAAATTGAGCATCGTGAGTCAACCGTGAAAGAAATCGCCCTTCATCTCATCGACCTGGCAGAGAACAGTGTCAGCGCAAATGCCAAGACCATCCACATTCGGGTGGCCGAGGATTTTCGCACAGACCAACTTTCGGTCAGCGTGGAAGATGACGGCAAAGGCATGAGCGAGGATACGGTCAAACAGCTATCCGATCCGTTCTATACCAGCCGCACCACACGTAACGTGGGTCTGGGAATCCCATTGCTCAGGGAACAGGCTGAAGGCTGCAACGGCAGGATGTGTGTCACGTCCAGGCCCGGAGCGGGCACCAAGGTGGAAGCCTTCTTCCAACACTCGCACATCGACCGCATGCCGCTCGGTAATCTGCCCAGCACCTTCCTCACGCTCGAAGTGGCCCATCCCGAGATCCACTGGGTCTTTACCTACAGTTACCAACCGCCCTTCAAGGGCAGTCCGCGCATTTACGAGTTCGATGACCAGCCCGTGAAGGAAACTCTGGACGGGCTATCCCTCACCCACCCCGATGTAATCACCTTCCTGCGCTCCTCGCTCGAAGAAGGCATCGCCGAGGCACGCAAGTAAAGCACGAAAACAGGAGAACCAATGCCAACCGTAAAATCCCTCGAAGACCTGAAGAGAATCCGCGAAGAAGCCATGAAGAAACGCGACATCAAGACAGCCGGAGGCCGCGTGCAGATCGTGGTCGGCATGGGCACGCCAGGCATCGCGGCGGGCGCGCGCGACACACTCAAGGAATTCCTGAATCTCATCGAAGAAAAGAATCTGACCGACGTCACCGTGCGCCAGACAGGCAACTTCGGCCTCGACTCGCTGGAACCTGTCGTGCAGGTCATCATCGATAACGCTGCGCCCGTGACCTACGGCAAGGTGACTCCCTACGCCGCACGCCAGATCATGGAACAGCACATCCTCGGCGGCAAGGTCGTGGAAACCAACGTCATTCCCACAGAGGCCAAATGAAATTTTTTCGTTCCCACGTTTTAGTATCTGTAGATCCACAGTGTCTGGACATGGGCGCGCACGAGATCGTGGATGCGCTCAACGATGAGCTGGTGGCCTGGGGTCTGATCGACGAGGTCCAGGTGCTGGAAACCTCCCGCCTGGGCGACCCCGCCCGCTTCGGTCCCGACCTGGTGGTGTATCCCGAAAATGTGCATTACGCCAGCCTCAGCGTGGACGACATCCCGTACCTGGTCGAGGAGCATTTCCTCAAGGGACGCGTGGTCGAGAAGTTCCGCGCCAAGGAGACACTCGTCACCGATGACGAACTCGGCGCACCCAAGGCCAAGGAAGTGCGCATCGTGCTGCGCAACTGCGGCAAGATCGACCCGCACAACATCGAAGAATACATCGCGGAAGACGGCTATCAGGCGCTCGCCAATGCGCTGACCTCGATGACGCCCGAACAGGTCATCGACGAGGTCATGCGCTCGGGTCTGCGCGGACGCGGCGGCGCGGGTTTCCCTGCCGCCCGCAAGTGGCAACTCTGCCGCCAGGTCCCTGACGGCCCCAAATACCTGACCTGCAACGCCGACGAAGGCGACCCAGGCGCGTTCATGAACCGCCGCGTGCTCGAAAGCGACCCGCATTCCGTGGTCGAGGGTATGATCCTGGCGGCCTACGCCATCGGCGCAAGCATGGGCTACATCTACTGCCGCGCGGAATATCCCATCGCGGTGGCCAACCTCAACGTCGCCATCGAACAGGCGCGCGAGTTCGGCTTCCTCGGGCAGAACATCTTCGGCACCGACTTCTCCTTCGACCTCGAAGTCCGCATGGGCGCAGGCGCGTTCGTGTGCGGTGAAGAGACGGCGTTGATCGCCTCCATCGAAGGCCGACGCGGCGAGCCCCGTCCGCGCCCGCCCTTCCCCGCCGTCAAAGGCGTGTGGGGCAAACCGACTAACAACAACAACGTCGAGACCTACGCCGTCGTCCCGCAAATTCTGCTCAAGGGCGCGGACTGGTATTCGGCGATGGGCACCGAGAAAAGCAAGGGCACCAAGACCTTCGCCATCGCAGGCGACGTGGTCAACACGGGCTTGATCGAAGTGCCGTTCGGCCTCAGCCTGCGCGAAGTCATCTTCGACGTGGGTGGCGGCATCAAGGACAACAAGAAGTTCAAAGCCATTCAGACAGGCGGTCCGATGGGCGGTTGTCTGGTCGAAGAACACCTCGACCTGCCGCTCGACTATGAGGCCCTGACCGCGGCTGGCTCGATGATGGGCTCGGGCGGCCTGATCATCATGGACGACGAGACCTGCATGGTCGACATCGCCCGCTTCTTCATGGAATTCACCCAGGAAGAATCCTGCGGCAAATGCACACCCTGCCGCGTCGGCACCCGCCGCATCCTCGACATCCTCGAAAAGATCTGCAACGGCAAGGGCACACTGGCCGACATCGACCAGCTCGAACTGCTGTGCGAGGAAGTCATGAAGAACTCGCTGTGCGGCCTTGGACAGGGCGCGCCCAATCCCGTGGTCAGCACGCTCAAGCATTTCCGCGAAGAGTACATCGCCCATGTGGTGGACAAGAAATGCCCCGCCAGGGTCTGCCGCGCGCTCATCCGTTACGAAGTCATCGCGCCGACCTGCACAGGCTGCACCGTGTGCGCCCGCAACTGTCCCGTGGAAGCCATCAGCGGCGAACGACGCCAGGTCCACGTCATCGACGACAAGACCTGCATCCGCTGCGGCATCTGCGCCCAGGTCTGCAATTTCGACGCCATCGCCGTCTTATCGTAGAGGCACAATGATCAACTTAACCATCAACGGTAAATCCATCGAAGTGGCCGAAGGCACCACGGTGCTGAATGCGGCGCGCCAGAACGACATCAAGATTCCCACGCTGTGCGACCATCCCACCCTCACGCCCTACGGCGGCTGCCGCCTGTGCGTGGTCGAGGTCAAGGGTATGCGCGTGCCGATTGCGGCCTGCACCCTGCCCGCCGCCAACGGCATGGTCATCGAGACCGAGACGTCGTCGCTCAAGAAATCGCGCAACGTCATCCTCTCATTGCTGTTCAGCGAACGCAATCACTTCTGCCCGTTCTGCCAGGTCAGCGGCGGCGACTGCGAACTGCAAAATGCGGCCTACGCCGAAGAGATGACCCACTGGCCCATGCAGCCGCAGTGGACCAACTTCCCCGTCGACACCAGCCACCCATACTTCATCCTCGACAATAACCGCTGCATCATGTGCCGCCGCTGCATCCGCGCCTGCGCCGAGATGTCGGGCAATTTCACCCTCAGCGTGGAAGAACGCGGCGCGGCCACCATCGTCGTGGCCGACACCAACGTGCCGCTCGGCCAGAGCACCTGCGTCTCGTGCGGCTCCTGCGTGCAGGTCTGCCCCACGGGCGCGCTCATCGACCGTCAGAGCGCCTACCTCGGCCACGACAAGAATCTGACCGTCACACGCTCGGTCTGCCGCGGCTGCTCGCTCGGCTGCGGGATCGAGATCCACACCCGCGACAATCACATCGTCAAGATCACGGGCGATTACGATGCGCCCAACGCTGGGACACTGTGCAAGACGGGACGTTTCCTGCCCGTCGAGCAGACTCGCACCCGCATCACCACCCCGCTCAAGCGCGTGGACGGCAAGCTGGTCGCCACCACCTGGGAGGATGCGCTCAAACTCCTGGCCCAGAACCTGACCCCACTTAAGGGCAAGATCGCCGCTGTAGCCTCCACCCGCTTGCCCGTCGAATCGTTGTACGCTTTCAAATCCCTGTTCGCGGATGGACTCGGCAGCAAGATGGTCACCTCCATCGAGGAAGGCCGTCCCACCGCCCTGCAAGCCGACTATGCGGCAAAGAACGGTTCGCCCATCGAAGGCAAGCTCGATACCCTGCGCACCTCGGATTGTGTGCTGCTGGTCGGCGCAGACTTGACCGTCACGCATGAAACGGCTGGCTTCTACATCAAGCGCAATATGCCGAAGGGCACGCGCCTGATCGTGATCGACCCGAACGAGAACGGCATGGATGATCTGGCAAACATCGCCCTCAAGCCCCAAGCGGGCACCGATGAAGCCGTCTTCGACGCGCTTGCCGCCGCGGTCATCGAGCAGGGACTGGCCCGCACGGATGCCAAGCGCAGCAAGACCACGCTCGAAGCCGCGCTCAAGGCCTGCGGCCTGGCCGCGGACGATGTCTCCGATGCGGCCCGCATGTTGGCAGAAGCCGTCGCGCCTGTGATCGTCTACGGCAAGGGCATCAGCGCCAACGCCAGCCCCGCCGTCATGGATGCCATGCTGCACCTGGCGACCCTCGTCGGCGCGAGCGACTCGGAACGCAAGGGCCTGCTCTCGGTCAAGGGTGAGTCGAATAGTCTCGCCGCAGCACAGCTTGGATTGGTGAACCCGCTCAAGGTCCAGGATTGCAAGGCGGCGTATGCCGCCCTGGGCGATGACTTCGTCGCGAAACGTCTGGTCGAAACCTTGAAGAAGGTCCCGTATCTCGCGGTGCAGGCCAGCTACGAATCCGCGCTGACCGAAGCCGCCGACCTGGTCCTGCCTGTCGACATCTGGGCCGAGGAAGCAGGTCACACGCTGAACGCCGAAGGCCGCCTGCAATTCGCCGCGTCTGCGCTGACCGCGCCCGAGGGCGTGCGCGAAAACCTGATGGTGCTGATCGACATCGCGCACGAACTGGGCGTGACTCTGAACGAAAACTGGCGCGAGGCGCTCACCCAGCGCACCAGCGTCGTCGAACTGGAAATGTAGAGGTGCATCATGACGAAACCGAAGATCGCTTCTGACTGGATGGCTGGCTGCTCGGGCTGTCACATGTCTTTACTGGATATCGACGAGCGCCTGCTGGAGATCGCCGAACTGGCCGACATCCGCGCCACGCCGATCACCGACTTGAAGGAACCCGACGAGAGCGGTGTGGACGTGGGCATCCTCGAAGGCGGCATCAACAATTCGTCGAATGAGGAAGTGGCCCATCGCATGCGCTCGCGCTGCAAGATCCTGGTGGCGTTCGGGGACTGCGCCGTGTTCGGCGGCGTGCCCGCCCTGCGTAACATGTGCGGCACACAGGAAGCGCTCAAGCGCGCCTACATCGAAGCCGAAAGCAACGACGAAAGCGGCATCATCCCCAGCGACCCCGAACTGGCCGTGATGAGCAACGTGCGCGCCCTCCACGAAGTGGTGCAGATCGGAAGAGCGTCGTGTAGGGAAAGAGTGTAGATCTCGGTGGTCG
>CALFXA010000280.1 GCA_937928015.1 uncultured Anaerolineales bacterium
AAAAACCCCAGAAGGCATCTACATCCGACAGGCAGGCCCAGGCGACAACGCACTGACGGGCAGCTTCTCGGACGTGATCTTCCGCGCGCTGGCGAACGCTCCTTACTGGCACCCGACCCCGCCCGAGGATTGGGGCGAGCTGCACGAGGGCTGGTCGGAGCTGGCGGATGACCAGGAGTGGACGGTCTGGATGGCGCTGGAAGGCGAGTCCGCGCTGGGGATGGTGGGCTTCACCCCGCAAGGGGAAACGGACACCGACCTGCTGGCTGGACCCCGCACCGTCTACCTGAGCGTGGCCGCCACGAAACCCGAGGCGCGCGGACGCGGCCTGAGCACGCTGTTGAGTTGGCATGGCTTACAGCATGCGCGCGCGCGCGGATTCGAAGTCTGCTACACCAACTGGATCAGCCCCAACCTGCTGGCTTCGCGTCACTGGCCGAGGTACGGCTTCCAGGAGGTAGCCTATCGCCTGGCGAAGCGGGTCGACCCGCAGATCGCCTGGACGAGAGGGTAACGAGAGGGTTCACCGCGGGGGGGACGTCGATTGTTGAAGAGGAACAGGTCATGCGAGACGCATGGCCTGTTTTGTTTAGGGGTAAGCTCGCCCTTCGACTTCGGCCCTTTCAGGGCCTCCGCTCAGGGCGAAGAAAGCTCAGGGCGAATGAAGGTGAATTAAGTGCTGTTCTGACAAAAGTGTCGGGCGGGGGCTCTATCGAATTTTCAAATTTGCAAAACACGGATTCCAACAAGCTCGTTAGAATGAATCGCAGGTTCAAACGAGAGGAGGGCCATGATGCGCACGTGGCTTTCCAGAAAGGATCAAACCTATTGGGGAATAGCGCGATACAGGACCGATAGAGGATCGATAGAGGTTCGATAGAGGTTCGATAGAGGATGGCCGCAGGGCTGCGCAGGCCCTGAGGAGGGGCATCCACCAGCGCAGGGTGACAGGGCTGGATTCAATCGTCACAATCTACCCATCGAAAGGAATATCGAAATGGCAAGGGTTCGCAAGAATATGGCCATGCAAGGACTAACTGGACTGCTGGGCGACCAGCTATTGATCCGTACCGACAAGGCGGGACGCACCATCGTGGGAGCCCGCCCGACCTTCAACGAGGGCCAGGTCTTCACCCCCGCGCAGGTCTCTCACCACGAGGACTTCCGCGCGGCGGTGACCTACGCCAAGGGGGCCAAGGGCCTGGAGGTCTACATCAAGAAAGCGGTGGGGACGCCGCAGAATTCCTACAATGTGGCCGTGGGCGACTGGCTCAACCCGCCCGAGGTGAAGGAAGTGGATACGAGCGCCTGGGACGGCACGGCTGGGCAGGCCATCCGTATCCTGGCCGTGGACGATGTGCAGGTGAATCAGGTGGAGGTCTCCATCCTGGATGCACGCGGGGATGTGCTGGAGCACGGCCCCGCTGTCGCCGCGGAAGGCGCCTGGTGGACCTACACCACAACGGCCGACGGCGCCAACGCCGCGCAGGTGACGGCTGTGGCCAGGGACCTGCCTGGTCACACGGGCCAGAAGACGCTGCAGATGTAAGGATACGACAGGATTGGGCCTCGGGAGAAGGCACCCCGAGGCCCAATCGAAAAGCGGATCGAAACCCATGCCCCGCCTGCCTATCCTCATAGCGAGGAGCTCTTGCTCATGTAACTTGCGCTGCGGCGCGGGCAACGTGAAGGATAAGACAGAGTTTGCAACGAGGTTTTTTCGTGACAGAAGGCACTTGCCCAAACAAAAACTCGCTTATATACTGGTAGAAAATCTTCAGGAGGTTATGCATGCCACCCTTCCTCTCTGCAACGTGTACCAACCCAAAGTGCGGGCATTCCAACCGATTCGACCTGGCGGAATTGAAAAAGAACAGCGTGCTGATGTATAAGACCGTGGTGCGCGGCGAGGACGAAGAATACATCGTCACCTGCGCCAAATGCGGGCAGCGCTTCAAGATTTCTGTGAAAGGCGGACAGGATGAAACCCCCAAAGACACCACCCGCGGATGAGATTCAGGCCACATCGGCTCCCCTGACCGAGGAAGACGAGCGGCTGGAGAAATTATTCGACGACATGGAACAGGGCTCACTCAAGACCCTGGAGGACGCCGCGCGGCAGATCATCACCCTGTCCACCACCCTGCTGGGCGCGTTCTTCGGGCTGCTGGCCCTGAAAGACGCGCCCGCTTATTTGGGATTCTTCGAGGTCAAGGCGATGGGGGCGCTGGCCCTGAGCGCCTTCCTGATGGCGCTGACCTTTGCGCTGCAAGCCGTCTCGCCCAAACGATACGACTACCCGCGCGCCAGCCTGAGCCGCAAGCGGGAAATCCTGGAAGAAATGCTCAGCACGAAACACGAGGCCGTGAACAAGGCTTCCTGGGTCTTCGGCATCGGCGCGGCGCTGGTGCTGCTGGCGGCGCTGGATATTTTGATCTTCCGAATTTGACATCCTCACAAAGCCGTCTTTGCCCAGTCATTTCCTCGCTTTAGGAGACGGCTGGGCCGAGGACTCGCAAGGGTCCTCGAAGCAGGAAATTGTTACGGGCGGGGGCCCGATGCGGCGGGAGGATGCTGCCTGCCCGCCCCCCCGCCTGCGCAAGAACAGAAGGGAACCGTATGCTCACACTCCACCTCACCCTCAGCAACTCTCACGTCAGCGTGCGCGCCAACGGGCAGGAAAGCCACCGATTTTCGCTGCATGATTTACATTGGCCGCAGACCCAAGCCGAGGTCGAGGAGTTTGTCGTGCGTATCGAGAAGACCCGAGAAGTCGGGGCGGCCCTTTTCCACGCGCTGTTCAGAGACGGGTCTCCTGCGCGGACAGAATTCGACATACTCGCGAAGCAGGGTGAGCGGACGATCGCGCTGGTGTTGGAGTCGGCGGAATTGGACGGCATCGCATGGGAGTATGCGTACAACGACGCCAAGGAAGAATATGTGGTGGAGGAATGCGCCTTCGTACGCGCGCTGCCAAAGGGCGAGCGGCCCGCCAACGGACGGTTGAAGGCCCGTTATGAGCGCATCCCCCTGCTGTTCATCCCCGCCAACCCGCTGGTGGACCTAAGCGGGGACCCGCTGCCCGCGTTGAACGAAGAGGACGAATGGCGGGAGATGCTCCAGTTCATCCGCGCCAGCGGGGCAGGCTTCGACCTGTGGAAAATGCTGCCCGCCACACCCGAGCGGCTGCAAAGCAGCATGGCACAATTCCAGGATGGGCTGATCGTGCATTTCTCGGGGCACGGCGGCCTGGCGGACGGCAGGGCCATGCTGCTCTTCGAGGAAGAGAACGGGGCCTCGAAGGCACTGGACGCGCGCGAATTCGTGCGCGAGGTCAAGGACAAGGCCGCCCTCGCCTTCCTGAGCGCCTGCCAATCTGCCGTGGCCGAGCGGACCGAGTTCTCCAACCTGGCGCGCGGACTGGTCAAGGCGGGCGTGCCCTTCGCACTGGGGATGCAGTTCAACCTGCCCGACCCCTTCGCGCCCGCCATCAGCGGACAGTTCTACAACTTCCTGACGCACGGACACAGCATCCCCGAATCGGCGCGGCAGGCGCGGCGCGCGGTGAAATACAAACACGAATTCTTTGTGGGTATGATCGCGCTGTACGCGGCACATGCCGACGCGATGGAGGGCAAGCTGTCGTGGACGGACGCAGGCGTGCAAACCCCAGAGACCTTTCGGCCTGCCGACGTAAGCGCCCTGCCCGCCCCTGCCAGCGGGCTGATCGGCCGCCAGCATGAGTTGATGCAGATCGGCTCGAAACTGCTCGAAGGCAAGAAGCCGCTGACGGTGACCCTGCACGGCGCGGGCGGCATCGGCAAGACGGCCCTGCTCTGGCAGACCCTGCAGCGCTTCGCCCCTTCCTTCAAGTTGACCCTGGCCCTGGGCCTGGACCCCCTGCCCTCGCTGGAAAGTGTGCTGGGGCGGATCGAACGCTTTTTGGGCCTGCCCTCCCCCTGCTCGACCGACAGGCAGGAACGCGAGGCGATCCTGCGAAACGCGTTGACGAGCCAACGCACCCTGTTGGGATTGGACAATTTCGAAACGCTCAACCACGCCTTGAACGATGAAGGGAGCGAAAAAGAAGACACAGCCAGGAGCCTGCACGCCTTCTTTTCCAGTCTATGTTCCGAAGGCGCTGCATTGTGCGTGACCAGCCGTGAAGCGGCAGACCTGCCCCATGAAGAACTCCTGGACGTTTACGGCCTCGAAGAAGGATCGGGCGGGGCCTTGTTTCGTGAATTTGCGGGAAGCCGCCGCGACACGCTGACAGAGGCGCAAACGCACGAGGTCAGCCAGGCCGCAGGCGGACACCCCCTGGCCTTGCAACTGCTCGGCTCCGCCTATAAGAAGCGGGCCGATCTGGATGCGAAGGAATTCCTGAAGGAGATCCAGGCCTTGCTTTCCAAGACCAGGAATCCATGGGAGAAAACCAAACGCCACATCGGCCTGGAGGAATGTTTTGCCTTCTCGATGGACAACCTGCCCGACAACGAGGAAGGGAGGGAGTTACGAACAGGTTTGTCGCGGTTGAGCATTTTCACCGCCTTCTTTGCCGCGTACGCGGCTGCGCCCACGCTCGCGGGCAGGTGGCCAGAGGACGAAGGCGAGGATAAAGCGCAACAGGATGCCGCGCAAAAGATTGTGCATGGGCTATGGGAACGCGGTTTATTGGAGCGGCTGACCCTGCCCATGGAAAACGAGAATTTCCATCTGTACAGACTTCACCCCGCCCTGGGTCCGTTTGCGGCCGACCGCGTCCTTCCCGAAGACGCCCCCGCCATGCAGGAAACCTATTTTCGCGCCATGCGCCAGTTGGCGGGCCGCTCATACCCAGCCAGCCAGGGCGGGGGAATTTACGGCAGCCCGTTCGTGTCCATGATCGCGCGCGCGGCCATGCCCGATATGCTCAATGCCGCCCAACTGAAACAAAATCAAGAATCATCCAGCCTGCTTTATCACCTGGCCTTTCTGACCACCCACTTCGGCGACCTGGACGGGGCGATGAAGCTCTACCAGCAATCCCTGGAAATCAAGGAA
>CALFXA010000281.1 GCA_937928015.1 uncultured Anaerolineales bacterium
AGTTTTGTAAACAATCTCTAAAGTCTGCGACTCCAGTTTAACACAAAAATCCATGCCACCAATACCACGATGGGTTTCAGCACGCGCCATAACAGGATCTGGAACCACTTCCATTTTAGCGGATAGATGATCTGCGCGATGACCCAACGTGCAACCAGAGTTTGTCCCAAGCCGCTCATCAGGATCCTCTGACGGTATCCGCCAAAGGAGAAGTCTCCACGCCGAAAGGCTTCGCCGATTTCCTTTGCGGCCACGCGGCCATAGCCCAACGCCATGCTGATGCCTTCCCCGAAGATCGGGTCCGCGCCCGCGGCATCGCCGACCAGCGGCACCCTCGGCACCGAAAGCGGATGGGTCGGCTCGAACCAGCGGATGGGGTGGCCTTTCAATTCGTACGCAGCCAGGTCGAACCCCTGGCGGGACATCTCCTCGGCCAACGGCTGTTTGAGCGCGGGGCGTTTTTCATTCGCGAGTAGGTTTGTGTCGTACACGCCCCAGCAGCGCATGGGCTGACCTTTGATCTGTGTGGGGAAATCCCACACGTAGCCAGCTATCCCCTCGGGTACGGGAAAGAAATCGAAGTAAGCCCCCTCCCGACCTCCCCCAAATCCAAAGGATTTGGGGGAGGTGCCCGCAGGGCGGTGGGGGGCTGTCGGAGTCAACACCTCCAACACCCGCGCCGTGGACACGGACGCATTCGGCCACACGCAGCGGCGCGTGACGCCGTTCGACCCATCCGCGCCGACCACAACCTGTGCGCGGAACTCGCCCTGATCCGTCTCCACGCTGACACCGTCCGCGTCGGTGCGGACGTTCTTTACCTGCACGCCCTCACGAATCTCGATGCCCCGTCCGCGCGCTTTCTTCGCCAGCCAATGGTCGAACTCGTCGCGGCGGATGACACGCAGGGTGGGGCGCTTCGGCGCACGGATCGTCAGCCCCTTGCCAGCAAAGTCGAAGTGCGCGGCGGAGGCGTCCACGTGCGAGATCTCGCTCACGTCCAGGCCGAGGCCCGCCAGGATGACCTCCGCGTCGGCAACCAGGCCGCCCGCACAGAGCTTGGGGCGCGGATAATGCTCCTTTTCCAGGATCAGGATGCGGGGCGTGAGATGTGGGTAATCCCGCGCCAGATGCAGAGCAGTGGAGAGTCCGCTGGGGCCGCCGCCGAGGATGAGGATGTCGATTGGCATGCGGGTATTTTAACCAGAAAGGAACCGAAGTTCCTCGAATTGGTTTCCTTAAAGAATTTGAAAGGTGCTTGACTCTGTCTCCCGAAATATGCTATTCTGATATTAGATATTATATCTAATATCAGGTAAACCATGCTGGATGAACTTCCCTCCCATCGTCAGCTAAGAAAACTTGTCGCCGACCAATTGCGGACGGCCATTCTCGACGGACGTTTCAAGCCGGGCGAATGGCTGCGTCAGGAACGGGTGGCGCAGGAGCTGGGCGTCAGCCAGATGCCGGTGCGCGAGGCGCTCAAGGAACTGGCCGCCGAGGGTCTGATCGAGCATGTGCCCTATCGCGGGGTGCGCGTGGTGGCGCTGTCGGTGGGAGATATCGAGGATTTGTATGAGCAGCGCGCCTTCCTCGAAAGCCGCGCCGCCGAGAAGGCCGCCGAGAATATCAGCGAAGGGGAGATTGCCGTGTTGAAGGCCATGCTGGTGGAGATGGAGTCCTTGCCGCCCGAGCAGATCACCCAGTATCGCAGGGTCAATCGCACTTTTCACGAAACGATTTTTCATATCAGCCGACGGGAATATTTGATTCGCACACTGACGCAGATGTGGGAGGCCTACCCTACCATGCTGATCGGTAACTTTGCCGAGACGGCGCGGCAGCCCCTGCCCCAGCGCGATGAGCAGGATCAGATGGAGCATCGTGCCATCGTGGCGGCGCTCGAAGCGCACAACGGCAAGGCGGCGGGCGAGGCCATGAAGGTGCACGTCCTCTCGGCGGCTGGTAATCTCCTCGAATCTCTCAAGGTGGCTTCATGACGACCACATTGATGCCCATGGGCGGCGCGCTCGACGAGCGCAAGGACCCCGCTGTGCTGATGGAATTCCTGCGGCGCGCGGGCGGAAAGAAGGCGCGCATCGTGATCCTGCCGCAGGCTTCGGCGCGGCGCGACACGGGCGGCGAGTATGTCGAAATGTTCAAGGACTTCGGCGCGAAGGAGGCGGTCTCGTTGGAGTTCCGCAGGCGCGCAGAGGCTGGGAGCGCGGAGCAGATCAAGGCCATCCGCAAGGCCACGGGCATTTTCTTCTCGGGCGGAACGCAGATGCGGATCGCCACCGTCCTCGGTGGGACGCCGCTCGAAGCGGAATTGCTGGCGGCCTATCGGGGCGGATGCATCGTAGGCGGGACCAGCGCGGGGGCGTCGATTCTCTCGAAGACGATGGTCGCGTACGGGCGCGGCGGACCGACCCCGCGCGAGGGCATGATCCAGTTTTCGGCAGGCCTCGGCTTCACCGATAAATTCCTCTTCGATCAGCACTTTCGTCAGCGCGACCGCCTGGGGCGGCTGATCTACGCCGTTTCGTCGCACCCGGGCATCTTCGGCGTGGGCATCGACGAGGACACCGCCGCCGTGGTGGAGGACGACTCCCGTTTGACGGTGGTCGGCTCGGGGGCGGTCACCATCGTGGACGGCCTACAAATCGGCGACACGGACATCGCGGAGATCGAGAACGGGGGCGCGGTGGCGGTATCCGATCTGATCGTGCATGTGTTGACCAAGGACAGTGTGTATGACGGGCGGACGCGCCGCGCGGTCCTCCCGAAAAGACCGCTCCTGACCGATTAGGAGCGCAGACCAAAAGGAGAAGAAATGAGACATTTGAAGATCGCCTTGACCCTGTTGTTCGTGGCCGCGTTCGTGCTGGGTGCCTGTTCCAGCACGCAGGCCACCCAGGCCCCCGCGGAGCAGCCCGCCGACGGCGCGACGGAGGCCCCCGCCGCCACCGATGCACCTGCCGCGGATCCGAATGCGCCGGTCAGCGGCGGCACGGTCATCATCGGCACGCCCCAGGAACCTGGGATGATGAACACGCTGCTGACTTCCTCCTCAATCGAGGATGCCGTGGTATCCCTGTTCGATGAGGGCCTGGTCTCGGTCAACGAGAAGGGTGAGTACGTGCCCGTGCTGGCCAAGGAATTGCCGACCGTTTCGGAGGATGGCCTGGTCGTGACCTGGAAGTTGAAGGAAGGCATCAAGTGGTCGGACGGCTCCGACTTCAACTGCGACGACGTCAAGTTCACCATGGATGGCGCCCTCTCGGACCTCTCGCAGGTCAGCGCCTCCGGCTACCGCGACATCGAAACGCTGGAATGCCCCGATCCTTACACGGTGGTGGCGACCTTCGCACAGGTCTATGCTCCGTATCTGCGTCTGTTCTCCTACACCGTGCCCGATACCGCGGGCGCGCTTGAGGAGATGGAGACCTGGGATATCAACCGCAATCCGGTTGGCACCGGCCCGTTCATCCTGAGCGAATGGGTGCCCGGCGACCACCTGACTTTCACGAAGAATCCCTATTACCGTGAAGAAGGCAAGCCTTATCTTGACAGCGTCATCCTCAAGATTTTGCCCTCGCGCGAAGTGGGCATGCAGCTCCTTGGCACGGGTGAGATCGACGCCCTATGGGACCTGACCGAAGCCGACTTCCCCGCCATACAGGGAATGGCCGCCGATGGCGTGACCTTCGTCAGCACCGTGACCGGTGAAAACGAACTGCTCAGCCTCAACTTCGGCAATAACGATGGCAGCGCTCCCGCCGACCCGTCCACCAACCCGCACCCGATCCTGTACGACTTGAAGGTGCGCCAGGCTCTCCAGTACGCCATCGACAAGCAGCAGATCGTCGACACCCTGCTGTATGGTAACGTCAAGCCGGGCAGCAGTGCTGTGCCGGTGGGGACCTTTGCCTGCCCGCAGCCTGTCAGCGAGTTCAGCGTCGAGAAGGCCAGTGCCCTGCTCGATGAGGCGGGCTGGAAGGTCGGCGCCGACGGCATCCGCGAGAAGGATGGCGTGCGTCTGAGCCTGAAGATCGCCACCACGACCGGCAACCAACTGCGCGAGCAGACCGAACAGGTGCTGGTGGAAATGCTCAAGAAGGCCGGTATCGAACTGGTCATCGAGAACGTCCCGTCGGATGTGCTGTTCGCCGGTTGGGAGAGCGACGGCATGCGCGATCACGGTACCTACGACATCGTGATGTACACCACCGGCCCGAGCACCGATCCCGACAGTCACCTGTATTCGAGTTTCCATAGCTCCGAGATCCCCACCACGGAGAACGAAGGCAGCGGTTCGAATTTCAGCCGCTATATCAACGCCGATGTGGACAAGTGGCTGGAGGAGGCTTCGAGCATCACCGATACCGCCAAACGCAAGGACCTGTATTGCAAGGTGGTTGAGCAGATCAACAAGGACCTGCCGCGCATCTACCTGTACGAGCGCCTGTCCATCATGGGCCACCGTGCCGACTTCCACGGCCTGAAGATCTCCCCGACCTTCGTGGACTTCGCCTGGGACGCCGCCAACTGGTGGACATCCAAGAAGTAGCCTAATCTCAACGTGTGTCCCTTCTCCCGCGTTAGGGGAAGGGACACACGCCCTTTGTGCGTACTCCTTCCAGCCGACTTTCGAAAAGGCTGTACCCGGTCCCTCTTATGCTCATCTACTTCACCCGTCGCATTCTGCAATCCATCTTTACCCTGCTCGTGATCAGCATGATCCTGTACGGATTGATCTCGTCTGTGCCGGGCGGCTTCATGAGCGCCTACACCGAGCGGGCCGATTTCACCCCCGAGGACCTGGCGCGCATCCGCGCCAAGTTCGGCCTGGATGACCCCGTCCCGGTGCGCTACGTCAAGTGGCTGGTGAGCATGCTGCAGGGAGACATGGGGAACTCGTTCACCACCAAGCGCCCGGTGATGCAGGAGATCGCCGACCGCCTGCCGAACACCCTGTTGTTGATGGGCCTGATGATGGCCTGCACCCTGCTGGTAGCCATCCCATTGGGGATTCTCTCGGCGGTCAAACAATACACGTGGTTCGACCACATCGCCACCACGGCCGCCTTCGCCGGGCAATCGCTGCCCGTCTTCTGGTTTGGACTTTTGCTTATCATTGTTTTTGCCGTGACGCTCAAGGGCGGTGACGGGCGTCCGCTGCTGCCCGGTTCAGGCATGTACACGCTCGGGCAGCCGTTCTCGCTCTGGGACCGCATCCGCCACCTGATCCTGCCCGTCTCCATGCTGACCTTCGTCTCGGCGGCGGAATACATGCGCTACCTGCGCTCCTCGATGCTGGACGTGATCCACGAGGACTACGTTCGTACGGCGCGCGCCAAGGGCCTGCGCGAGAACCTGGTCATCTACAAACATGCCCTGCGTAACGCCATCATTCCGCTGGTGACCCTCATTGCGCTCGACCTGCCGTCGCTGTTCGGCGGAGCGCTCTTCACCGAGACCATCTTCGCCTGGCCGGGCATCGGCCGCCTGTACTTTACGGCTGCCCTCAAAACGGATTATCCGCTGGTCATGGCAGTGCTGATGATCGAGTCGGCCCTTATCATCGGTTCGAGCCTGCTGGTGGATTTCCTGTATGCCACCCTCGATCCGCGCATTCGGTTGTCGTAGCATGGCCGCCGTCTCCTCCTCCCTTTCCGAAGCAAAAAGCGTGCGCGCGCAGTCGCTGTTCCTGTTCTTCTGGCTGCGTTTTATCAGGCACCGCATGGCCCTCATCGGCGGGACCGTCACCCTGTTGATCGTCCTGCTGGTGACCTTTGCCCCGTTGATCGCGCCTTACGATCCCATGACCCAGGACCTGTTGCACCGCTACCAGCCGCCCTCCGCCGAGCACTGGATGGGCACCGACGATCTGGGCCGCGACATGTTCGCGCGCGTGCTGTACGGCGGACGCATCTCGCTCAGTGTGGGCCTGTTCGCCATGACCATCGCGATCCTGCTCGGGTCGACCATCGGCCTGGTGGCGGGCTACTACGGCGGCTGGGTGGATAGCACCCTGATGCGCATGACCGAAACCTTCATGTCCATCCCGCGCCTGTTCGTGCTGATCGCAATGGGCATGTTCCTGCGCACGCTCGACCTGCCCTTCCTGCAGGCGGGTTCCTTCATCCCGATCTCCATCGTCATCGGTGCGTTGTCGTGGATGGGCACCGCCCGCCTGGTGCGCGCCTCCACACTGGAGCTGCGCGAGCGCGAGTTCGTGCTGGCCACCCGCGCCCTGGGCGGCTCGGATGCGCGCATTCTCTTCCGCCGCATCTTTCCCAATATTGCCAGCCCGATCATCGTCTCGGCCACGTTGGGACTGGCGGGCGCCATCATCAGCGAGAGTGGCCTGTCGTATCTTGGCTTCGGCGTGCAGTTGCCGACTCCCACCTGGGGCAACATGCTCTCGAACACGCAAAGCCAGATGACCACCGCGCCGTGGACCGCCATCTTCCCTGGCCTGATGATCTTCATCATCGTGATTGCCATCAACTACCTCGGCGACGGCCTGCGCGATGCGCTCGACCCGCGCCACACGATAAAGAAATAAATTCACCCTTGATATTGCCTGCCGCTCCCGCCGCCATCCTCGGCGGCGGATCACCCTTCGACTGCGGACTTCGCAAAACTTGCCCTGAGCTTGTCGAAGGGATCGCTCAGTCCTCCGCTCGGGGCGAAAACTATCTGGAGAACGCTCGATGAAAACCCGCCTCGCCATTCTGTTCATTTTGTTGACCTTGATCTTTGTTGCCCCATTGGCTGCTTCCGCGCAAGCGACCCCGGGCCTGCTGCTGCCCATCGGCGCGGGCTACACGGACACCTACACCGCCCTGGGGCGTTTCGCCGTCGACAATGTGCGCGGCGACGTGGTCCACATCCTCGTGCTGGCCTCGCCCTACTCGACCAACGCCGAGCATATCTCCACGGGCGAGTTCGCACAGAACATGAAGGATGCCGAGGAACGCCGCATCCAGACCGAAGGCGCCTGCCAGCGGAACCTGCCCGAAGGGTCCACGCTGACCTGCAAGGTGGAACTGCTGCCCATCTTCAGTCAGGAGGACGCGCGCAAACCCGAGAACCTGGCCTACTTCACCGACGACGTGTCGCTGATCTTCATCCTCGGCGGCGACCAGGAGACGGGCATGGGCGCCATCCTTGGCACGCCCATCGAGGAGCGCATCAACGAGTTGCACGAGATGGGCACCATCATCTCGGGCACCAGCGCGGGCGCGGCCATGCAGTCGAAGATCATGATCGCTTCGCTGTCCACCAACTACGGCATCAAGGACAGCCTGCGCGTCGGCGCGGTGCGTTACTGGAACACGGAAGAGAAGCATGGATTCAGCTTTGGCATCCAGAACGCCGTGCTCGACCAGCACTTCTTCCAGCGCGCGCGCATGGGACGCCTGCTGAACGTCATCACCCAGCCTGACATGCCGCACCTTGGCGTAGGTGTGGACGCCTACACGGGCGTTGTCTCGGATCACGAAGTGCTGCGCGACGTGTTCGGCCTGTACACCGTGACCGTGCTCGACGCCGAGACGTATCACTCTGCCGATGCCGTCAGGTACGTGACCCTCGAAGCCAACCGCCCGCCCATCATCAGCATCCGCAACGTGGTGGTCAACCTGCTCTCGCCCGGTGACGTGACCTACGACCTCAACACGCGCAAGTCATCCATTGCGAACCCGCCCGTCGTGCTGGAACGCTCCTTCGAAACGCTGACCATCCCCCAGGGCGCGGGTCCGCTCTTCCTGGGCGGGGACCTGTCTGAGGCGCTGGAGGCCAATCCCATCCTGGTCCAGTTCAAGGAGGCGGCAGGGGCGAACATCCTAATCGTTGCCACGGGCTTCCCCACCTCGCGCTCGGCGGATACGGGCATCAAGAAATATTCGACGGCCCTGGGCATGACCGTCCAGTCGATTGTGGTGGGCGATCAACCCATCAGCATCCCCGAGGATGTGAGCGGCGTGTTGGTCATCGGCAAGGACCAGTCGAAGGTCAACGTGGCGGCGCTGGCCCCGCTCAAGGAGTTCTGGCTGTCGGGCAAGCCCGTTATGGCCGATAATGCCGCCGCACCCGTCTTCGGCGCGTTCTACTCCAACCACGGGCCGACCCCGTCGGATGCCGAGCAGGAGGAACTCGCCATACAGAAGTCCTTCTGGCAGGGCCGCACCAAGATCGAGCCCGGCCTCGGCTGGCTGAACGTGACCCTCGAACCGCAGTTGATCGGCGACCTGCGCTTCGGCCGCCTGTTCTCCCTGGCGTACAACCATCCCGACCTGCTGGCCATCGGCCTAAACCAGGACACCGCCCTCCGCCTGGACGCCAACGGCGCGACCGCACTGGGCAGCGACGGCATCTACGTCTTCGACCTGCGCAAGGCCAAGACCCAGCTCGGCACGAATGAGGGCTTCATCATCTCGAACGCCATGCTGGATGTCTTCGTGCCTGGCGACCTGATCCAGCCCGAGGTGGCAGACGTGAACGCCCAGTTCGACCCCGCGCCGACGCCTGTCCTGCCGACCCCCGCGCCGACCATCACGAAGACGCCCGTCCCCACCCTGACCCCGCCTGCCACGCCCACCCAGCCCGCACCGACGGCTGCCCCCGTCCAGGCGGAGACGCCCGCGCCCCAGTCCGCTTTGCCCGTCTGGGTCATCGGGGTGGCGGCGGTCCTTGTCATCGCTGCTCTCGCATGGTTCCTGCGTACGCGCAAGTAACCCTTTGCTTCCCTCTTTCACCCCGAGGATGGACCTCGGGGTGATTTTTTTATCGACCTGGGGCATGTAGTTTTTGCGTGGGAGCGGACTTTCTCCGAGAACGCATGGATAAGGTTGTCTCCTCGACGCGCAGGAGCCTTCAGGTATGAGGCCTTGTCTCCTGCGGTTTTCACCCCCTTACGCGGGAAGGCGGGAGATTCAGGGGCGATAGAGGATGGATAGAGGTTCGATAGGGGTTCGATAGAGGATGGACGAAGGATGAACGAAGGATGAGCGAAGGATGGATAGAGGGGGGATAGGGGATGGATTGGCAGAAACAGGCGCGAGTCCCGCCATGCCAACACGCCAATTTGCATCATCGGGGCGATTCTGCCGTATAATTTCGCTACTCCATCTCGGTGGGAAGCCCCATGCCAGAAGCCAAACGCCCCCTGAAAGTCTTCCTCTGTCACGCCCACGCGGATCGTGAGCCTGTCCGCGCATTGTACAAGCGTCTAACCGACGATGGAGTGGATGCCTGGTTCGACAAGGAAAAACTGCTGCCAGGCCAGGATTGGGAACTGGAAATCCGCAAGGCCGTGCGCGAAGCGGACGTGGTGGTGGTGTGCCTCTCCAAACAGTTCAATCAGGCAGGCTTTCGGCAAAAGGAAGTACGTCTGGCGCTCGATACCGCGATGGAGAAGCCCGAGGGCGATATTTTCATCATCCCCGCGCGGCTGGAGGAGTGTGACAACCTCGAAAGCCTGCGGAAATGGCACGAAGTGAATTTGTTTGAAGAGGGCGGCTATGAACTGCTCTTGCGCGCTTTGCGGGCGCGGGCTGAAAAGGTGGGAGTCACCTTACACAAAGCAAGAAACAAGCCCCAGGCCCCCAGAAAACAGGCTGTACCCCAAAAAATGTTTGGTGACTTTGTTTCGTCTCTGAGGAATTTGTTTCCCTTATTTAGAATTGCAGGGATCATCGCTGCGATTGGCCTGTTGATCTGGGGAGGCTCGCTCGCGCTTCCAAAGGTCATTTCCCTTCTTCCGACCCCAAAGGCCACATCCACCCAGGGGCATTCCTCTCCAACGATGTTTCCCGCTCAGCCTGTGATTCCAACACAAACCAACAGACCCGTAGCCACCCAGGTCAAAGCTCCAGCCAGGACGTCAACGCCCACCCAGCCATCCCTTTCGACACAAATCACGGACGACAAAGGGGCGCAAATGGTGCTTGTGCCCGACGGAAAATTCATTATGGGCAGCGATAGTGATGCACATTATTCAGATGTCGATCAAAAGCCCGCCCATGATGTGTTCCTTGATTCATTCTACATCGATCAATATGAAGTCACAAACAAACTGTATGCGGCCTGTGTGGATGCCGGGGGGTGTACCAAACCGCATAATCGGGTTTCCAATACCCGTTCCATATATTATGGAAATTCCGAGTTCGATAGTTACCCCGTAATCTACGTGGATTGGTACCAGGCCAATGCGTATTGTGAGTGGCGTGGGGCCAGGCTGCCTACCGAAGCGGAATGGGAAAAAGCGGCACGGGGAACGGACGGGCGCGCCTATCCGTGGGGAGACTTTGGTCCCGGGCTTCCCACTAGCGGAAAAGCAAATTACGCCATGGGTGATTATTATGACGGTGACACAACCGCTGTGACCAGCAACCCAGACGGCGTGAGCATTTATGGCGCATATAATATGGCGGGAAATGTTTGGGAATGGGTGAACGATTGGTATAAAAGCGATTACTACGCCACGCTGGGGAATAATTCTATAAATCCCCAGGGTCCCTCTCAGGGTGACAGCAGAGTGCTGCGCGGAGGGTCCTTCTCGCCGCGCGGAGTAACCGAGGCTGGAAATATACTTGCCTACAATCGATTTAGAGATTACCCCTCGGCCTTTTATCAGGATACAGGCTTTCGTTGCGCCCGCTCTACGCCCTAGGACCCCATGCCAGAAGCCAAACGTCCTTTGAAAGTGTTTTTGTGCCACGCCCACGCCGACCGTGAGCCTGTCCGCGCGTTGTATAACCGCCTGGTCAAAGACGGCGTGAATGCATGGTTCGACAAGGAAAAACTGCTCCCAGGCCAGGATTGAGAACTGGAAATCCGCAAGGCTATATATGCAAGTAATTTTTTAAAAATAAATTCCATGTAAAGCAATAACCGAATATAATATCTGTAGGTGCTTGCGGAGTTGAATTAATTTTTGCTGTGTAAACGCAGCAAGTACTTCAATGTTCTCCCGTAAGCGCATGACGGTTTGCGCTGGCTTTGCTGCTAGGCTTCGTCGCCTGCGAATGCGTAAATTACTCCGCAAGCACCTAATCCTAACAGGGCAGTTTTATGAGTGAAGGTTTATTAAAATCACCCCAAGAACTTCGGGATGAGTTTCTTAAATTGCAGAACCGAGATAGTGTTGCTCAATTACTTGGCTTAACGACCAAGCAATTAAACTTCCATCTCTATGTCTTGCCTTCTGCGAAGAAATATAAAACTTTTTCTCTTCCTAAGAAATCTGGGGGAATTCGGAAAATTTCTGCTCCTGCTTCTCCTATCAAAGTAATTCAGCGCAAGTTAAAAGAAGTTTTAGAAACAATATATAAACCTAAGCCTTCAACACACGGTTTTGTCTCAGAACGAAGTATCGTCACTAATGCACGTCTTCACAAAAAACGTCGTTATGTATTGAATATTGATTTGGAAGATTACTTTCCTACGATTCATTTTGGTCGTGTTCGTGGATTGTTTATGGGGAATCCATTTTACTTAAATGACGAAGTGGCTACTATTTTGGCGCAAATCTGTTGTCATGATGGTGTATTGCCGCAAGGTGCTCCGACTTCGCCTTCAAATCACAAGGTTTTTTCCTTCATTTGGAATTGGAATTCCGCAAGAGCGATGAGGCTGAAGGCGATAAACTGTTACAGCGGTTGGAGTTTACTCAAGAACAACTAGAGCATCATGAATATCCTCATATTTTTATCTTTGACCGTGATAAATCTAAAATTATCGAAAAGATACATGGAAACGATGATTACCGTTTATGGAAAAATAGCGTTTACTCTTTTGCTATTCCTATTCCTAAACATCGGGAAGATATGCAGGAAGTTTGTATTGAGTTTTACTACACAGATGAGGATATAAAGCGTAGAGATGTAATGGGACGCCGCTTGTATCTGAGTACTGAATTTAATCCGAGATCAGGTATGCATCTATCTGACGATTTAACTCATAGAGATATAAATAAATTTAAGGGTGAAGCTAAGATTATTGCAGATGAAGTTTTTGATCGAGACGGAAATAATGTCGCATTGTCAAAGAATGATTTCGCTGACTCTATTCTGGAAGAACGAGAGGGATTTAGAGGAATCGATTTTTCTGGATTCAAGCCGTTATTTGACAGAATAATGATGATAATTTCTGATTTCGAAAGCGATAAGGGGTAAGAATGGGTTGTATGAATTTCCCGTCATATTTTTAGTGAGATGTTTCCTATGCCAGAACCAAAACGTCCATTGAAAGTTTTTCTCTGCCACGCACACGCGGACCGTGACGCTGTCCGCGCGTTGTATGCGCGTCTCAAGCGCGAAGGCGTGGACGTCTGGCTGGACAAGGAAAAACTGCTTCCTGGCGCGGACTGGGAGTTTGAAATTCGCAAGGCCGTACGTGAGAGTGATGTTGTGGTGGTTTGTCTCTCCAAGCAGTTCAACCAGGCTGGCTTTCGCCAGAAGGAAGTGCGAATTGCTTTGGAAGAAGCAGATAAAAAGCCTGAAGGCGAAATTTTCATCATCCCTGCTCGGTTGGAAGAATGTGACAACCTCGAAAGTTTGAGCAAATGGCATTGGGTGGATTTGTTCGAGAGCAATGGTTTCCAACGGTTGATGATGGCGTTGCATATTCGCGCAGATAGGATTGGTACAGTGTTGCGCCAGCGCAAGAGCAGAGGGAACACTGTATCTCGCACGAATGTCACAAGGGAACAGGCGGAACCCGACGAGGTGTCCCGCGAAAAAACAGAACAAGACGCCATCGAGAAAGCCCGTTTGGATTCGGAACTATTGGAGAGACAAAAAAACGCAAAAAGACCAAACCAGCCTAAGAGAGCCAGACCAAATACCACCATTGTTGTAGCTGTGATTGGACTGGTAGGGACACTATGCGCTGCGCTCATCAGTTCACCCTCGTTACAAGGGATACTCTTGCGCACTCCTGAACCGACATCTACGCTGGTTTTCACTGCTACACAGACAAAAACGCCTGTTCCGACCAATACGTTCGCACCCAGTAAAACACCCACTTTTACACCTCCACCTTCTTTACCAAATGCACCTGAGAAATTTTATGCAGATGCCGCGTGTTCAGCAGTCATCGCTCATTCTTATGTATATTACAAATACGAGTATGTAGCATACCTGCATTGGACAGATCAATCAGATAACGAGACTGGCTTTGAGATCACCAGGAATGGAGACCTCGTGACGACTGTGGAACCAAATACCAAGGAGTATAAAGATACCTTCACTATAACCACGCCATATAAGCGTTACGATGTAACTGCCACTTATACAATCCAATCCATCAATGCGGCAGGTAAATCGGAAATTGTGGAATTATTCATCACGCTTACGTGTAGATAGCTCACCTTTTCGCTTACAAGTGAATGTGCATACAAACAAACGGAATTAGAAGGATATTTTTGAAAGAATAGGTAAATCCTCTTGGTAAAGCCAGGAGTTTTTTATTCGAACTGATTGAAACTGGTAAGACTTTATGGCATTACGCAAATCGATTATGGCAAAGGCGGTATAGTGAGCCAAAAGGAAGCAGATATTAAGGCACAAAACATATTAATCCAAGAAAAGCGCGTTCTGCGGTAAAGCGCGGACAATACACTTCCTTTAAGGACCTACTTTGGCCTTCTTGCAATTGCG
Organism: uncultured Anaerolineales bacterium; assembly: GCA_937928015.1. Classification (GTDB taxonomy): domain Bacteria; phylum Chloroflexota; class Anaerolineae; order Anaerolineales; family Villigracilaceae; genus JACPVF01. The sequence goes on from CALFXA010000281.1 coordinate 13,671, forward strand.
TTTGTTTTCTGGAGTGTTGGGTCACAGGCTGTTATTAAGGAATGAAAATACATATGGAACGTGTCGGATGCGCTTGACACTATGTGGAAGGATTAGGCATTTGGGTAGCGGAGGAGTTGATGGCGGATTCTAGGACCTTGGTTTTCGTTGTGCCGTGATATAAATCCCTAAGTGAATTCATTCTTTCTGAAATAAAGCAAACTCCTGCATTGCATATATCGTGATAATGGGTCTATGTTTATCTTCCATGATCCATTTTCTGTTTTCTATCAGTTATAATCCTTCCTGCAATCATAAATCGACAATCGGAAATCGCAAATGCCAAACTCTTCCTTCCAATCCATCATCCTCAAACTCCAGGACTTCTGGGCCGCGCACGGATGCCTGATCACCCAGCCCTACTACACCCAGGTCGGCGCGGGAACGATGAATCCCAACACCTTCCTGCGCGTGCTGGGGCCCGAGCCGTGGAACGTGGCCTACGTCGAGCCGTCGGTGCGGCCGGATGACGGGCGCTACGGCGAGAATCCCAACCGCTTCCAGAAGCACACCCAGTACCAGGTCATCCTCAAGCCCGACCCAGGCAACCCGCAGGAACTGTACCTCGAGTCGCTCAAGGCGCTGGGCATCGATCCGCGCCAGCACGACATCCGCTTCGTGGAGGACAACTGGGAGCAGCCCGCCATCGCGGCCTGGGGTCTCGGGTGGGAGGTCTGGCTGGACGGGCAGGAGATCACGCAGTTCACCTACTTCCAACAGATGGGCGGCGTGACGCTCGACCCCGTCTCGGTGGAGATCACCTACGGCCTGGAGCGTATCCTGATCGCGCTCAATAATGCCAAAGCCATCTGGGACGAAGAGTGGGGCGCGGGCGTCACCTACGGCGAGATCATCCGCCGCGAGGAGTTCGAGCACTCGAAGTATTATTACGAGGTGGCCGACGTCGAGCGCGCGCGCCAGATGTACGACCTCTATTCCGCCGAGGCCGATGCCTGTCTCGCGCAGGGACTGCTGGTCCCCGCGCACGATTACGTGCTCAAGTCCTCGCACACCTTCAACATCCTCGACGCACGCGGCGCGATCAGCGTGGCCGAACGTCAGGCCTTCTTCCGCCGCATGCGCGAACTGGCCCGCAAGGTGGCCGAAGGCTACGAGGAACAGCGCAAGGAAGCGGAATATCCGTTATTGAAGACCGTAGACCGTGGACCGAAGACCGTGCCTGCCATACCGTCCACCGTCCACGGTCCATCGTCGTTCTTGTTCGAGATTGGCGTCGAGGAGCTGCCTGCCTCGGATGTGGACACTGCCTACGAACAGCTCACCCAGCGGATTCCGTCTCTGCTCGACGAATTGCGCCTGACCCACGGCGACGTCCGCGTCTTCACCACCCCGCGCCGCCTGACCGTTTCGGTGGCGGACCTGGCCCCGAATCAACCCGACCGCGAGGACCTGGTCAAGGGTCCGCCCGCGGACAAGGCCTTCGACAAGAACGGCCTCGCCGCTCCCGCCGCGATGGGCTTTGCCAAGAAGAACGGCGTGGACACCAAGGACCTGGAAGTCCGCGAGGAGGGCGGTGGTAAGTATGTCTTCGCTGCCGTCAAGCAGAAGGGCCGCCCGACGCCCGAGGTGCTGGCCGAGGCGCTGCCCAAACTGGTGGAAAGTATCAAGTTCGAGAAGTCCATGCGCTGGAACGACTCGGGCGTGGCCTTCTCGCGTCCCATCCGCTGGTACGTGGCCCTGCTCGGCGACCAGGTCATTCCGTTCGAGTACGCGGGCGTGGTCAGCGGAAACGTCTCGCGCGGCCTGCGCCCGTACGACTCGCCCGAGATCAAGATCCCCTCTGCCGAAAAATACTTCGACGCGATCCGCAAAGCGGGCATCGTGTTGGATAAGGAAGAGCGCAAGGCCTCCATCGTGGAGCAGGTCCAGCAGGCAGCGGCGTTGGTCGGCGGCGAAGCCATTTTCGATTATGTAAGGGCGACTGGCCAGTCGCCCTTACTGGACGAAGTGACCAACCTGGTCGAGATGCCGACCGCCGTGATGGGTGGGTTCAATCCCGATTCCCTGGCCCTGCCACGTGACGTGCTGATCTCGGTCATGAAGAAGCACCAGCGGTATTTCCCTGTCCAGAAGGACGGAAAATTATTGGCGCATTTCATCGCCATCCGCAACGGCGACGACCTGCACATCGACATCGTCCGCGAAGGAAATGAACATACCATCGGCGCGCGCTTTGCGGACGCCAACTTCTTTGTACGCGAGGATGTCAAGCTCAAGCTGGAAGAATACCGCCCGAAACTCTCCACGCTGACCTTCCACACCAAGCTCGGCTCCATGCTGGATAAGTCCGACCGCATGTTGAAGCTCGGCGCGGAACTGGCGGCGCTGCTGGGCTACAAGGACGTGTCCGTGATCAAAGCCGTGGCGCGCGCGGTCTACCTCGCCAAGGCGGACCTGGCCACGCAGATGGTGACCGAGATGACCTCGCTGCAGGGCATCATCGGCGGCGAGTACGCGCTGCGCAGCGGCGAATCCGCCGAGGTGGCGCAGGCCATCGCTGAGCAATATCAGACCGTGCCGCAGAGCAAGATCGGCCTGGCCGTGGCCCTGTCCGACCGCCTCGACTCGCTGGTGGGTCTGTTCGCGGCGGGACTGGCGCCCACGGGCGCGAAGGATCCCTTCGGTCTGCGCCGTGCGGCCATCGGCATCGTCCAGCCGCTGGTGGAACATGACGTGGACTTCGACCTGGTCGAGGCCGTCAAGCAGTCGGCCAAGACGCAGCCCATCGAGGTCAGCGCCGAGGCCCAGAAGCAGATCCTCGACTTCCTGACGGGCCGCCTCTCGGTGGCTCTGAAGGATGCGGGTTTTCGCTACGATGTGGTGGATGCCGTGCTGGCGGCGCAATCCGCCAACCCGGCCGCCGCGGCCCGCGCCGTGAAGCAACTCTCGGCCTGGGTCTCCCGCGAAGATTGGTCGGGTATTCTGCCCGGCTTCGCGCGCTGTGTGCGCATCCTGCGTTCACAGAACGTGGATGGTGGGGCGTTGACGGTGAATGAAAAAGTCCTGGCTGAAAAAGAGGAGAAAGACCTCTACGCCGCCATCCAAAAGACGGTCCACGGTCAACCGTCCACCGTCGACGAATTCCTCACGGCCGTCGTGGCGCTCATCCCCGCCATCAACGCCTTCTTTGACAAGGTGCTGGTGATGGCCGAGGACCCGGCCGTCAAGGCCAATCGTCTGGCGCTGGTCGGGCGGGTGGCGCACCTCTCCGACGGGCTGGCCGACCTGAGTAAGCTCGAAGGCTTCTAAAAAAGATGGGACGGGTTCACCCCGTCCCGTTTTGTATCTGGTGATAAATGTCACCTGTCGTGGGCGATTTTTCAAGTCTATAATTACGGTATGTCGCTGGACAGACACAAGGAATGGCAAGCGTGAACGACTCGGGTACGTCCCTGCTGGAACAGGCTGAAGAACTCTTGCGGGCGGGCAAGAGGCAGGCGGCGTTGCCGCTGTTGGCCGAGTACCTGCAGGGACATCCCAACTCGGCCCGCTGCTGGTGGCTGCTCAGTCTGGCCGTCACCGACCTGCGCCAACAGATCGACTGCATGGAACGCGTGCTGGTCATCGATCCGAATTACACGCCTGCCCGCACCCGTCTCGAAAAGCTGGAACGCATGCTTGAGCCGCGTCCGCCCACGGTGCCGCCCTTCATGCCCGATCCGGGCTTCAGCCGCGAAGACTTCGAGACCGACCCCTTCGAGATTGATGCGGAACCTGCCGCCCCGTCCTCCTCGACCTTCCTGGCCGAAGAGGAGGAAGAAGAGGAAGCGGAACCCGTTTACCGCTGGGACTCCTCCACGCCCTGGTCGTCGGCTTACCTCGACGAGGAAACTCAATCTCCTCCGCCCGCGCCTGCCCAGCCTGCCGAGATCCCGTCCCAGCCCCGGCCGACCCAGCCTGCCCCCCGCCGCGCCGCGCAAAAGATGCCCGCCTGGTTTTTGCCTGTCATGGGCGGACTGCTGCTGGTGTGCCTGATGGTGGCCTGCATCGGCGGCGTGTTGGTCTGGCGTTCCTTCCAACCTGTGACAGCGGCCACGCCCCAGGTCCCGCTCAGCGTGCCCACCCGCACCCTGGAGCCCACCTGGACCCCGCCTCCCACCGTCACCCCGCGCCCCACCTTCACGCCCATCCCCGGGTTGACTTCCGTGCCCTGATCGCTTTCTGTCTGTACGGGGGAGAGCGGCTTAAACCCGATTTCCACGCTATAATGCTCGTGCATGTCCACCACTGACGAGATCAAAGCCAAAATCGATATCGTTGACCTCGTCTCCGAGGCGGGGGTGAAATTGCGCAAGGCGGGGCGCAACTATACGGGATTCTGTCCCTTTCACGACAACAAACATACGCCCGCCTTCGTGGTCTGGCCCGAGTCGGGCACGTGGCGCTGCTTCGGTCAATGCAATGAGGGCGGCGACATCTTCAAGTTCGTGATGAAACGCGAGGGCCTCGACTTCCGCGAGGCATTGCAGAAACTGGCCCAGCGCGCGGGCGTGCAGATCCAGGAATTCCAGCGCGAGACGCCGCAGGTCAAGGAGGCGCACGAGCACCTGCGCAAACTGCTCGAAGATGCGCTGGTCTTCTATCGCTCCCATCTCTTCCAGAACCAGGACGTGCTGTCCTACCTGCGCGAGAAGCGCAAGTTGACCGACACCACCATCGAGACTTTCGGCCTGGGCTACGCCCCGAGCGGCTGGGATACGGCCCTCAAGCATTTCACCACCAAGGGCTACCTGCAACAGGACCTGATCGACGCGGGCCTGCTGACCGTGCGCGACTCGGACGCGAAGGGTGAGAACCGCGTCTATGACCGCTTCCGCCACCGCATCATGATCCCCATCCGCGACGAGAACGGACGCATGACCGGCTTTGGCGCGCGCATCGTCGACCCGAACGACATCCCCAAGTTTCTCAACTCACCCGAGACGCCCATCTTCACCAAGGGACATCTGCTCTACGGACTCGACCGCGCCCGCAAGCCGATCCGCGCGGCGGACCAGGCGGTGATTGTCGAAGGCTACCTGGACGTCATCGCCCTGCACCAGGCGGGCTACGAGAACGTGGTCTCGCCGATGGGCACCGCGTTGACCGAGGAGCAGTTACGACTGCTCAAGAAGTTCACGCGCCGTATCGTGCTGGCACTCGACCCGGATGCGGCGGGACAGAAGGCCGTCCTGCGCGGGTTGGACGCGGCCCGCGCTGCCATGGACCGCGAGGGCGAACTGGGCTTCGACGCGCGCGGACTGTTGCGCAACGAGGCGCGTCTGCAAGCCGACCTGCGCGTAGCGTCCATGCCCGACGGGCTCGATCCCGACGAACTCGTGGCCCGCGACCCGCAGGAATGGAAGCATCTGATCGAGAAGGCCAAGCCCATCGTGGAGCATGTGCTCGACACGTTGGTGGCTGAACGCGACATTAACGATCCGCGGGTCAAGACCGAGGTGGCGCAGCAGGTGCTGCCGCTGATCGCCGACCTGCCCAGCGCCATCGAGCGCGACACCTACCGTCAGATGCTGGCGCGCCGCCTGCGGGTGGACGAGCGCACCCTGACCGGCGACCCGTCCCAGGGTCCCGCCTTCGTGCGGCGCAAGCCGCGCACCGCGGGGCCCCGGTCAGCGGTGGAAACGCCCGTCGCGGAGGCCATCCGCCCAAGTCAGAAAATCGAATCGTATGCCCTGGGTGTTCTATTTCGTAAGCCCGAGTTGTGTTACCGCCTCGACCGCCTGCTGGAAGGGTCGGGGCTGGCGGCCCTCTCGCCCGAAGATTTCGAGTATACTGACCATCAGTTGTTCTTCCGCGTGATCCGTCAGTCACTCGAACAAGTGGAGGCTGACCATCACGCCTACGTGACCGCCCGTATCCCCGAGGACCTGTTGGGGCTGGCGAAGGACCTGCTCTCCCAGACTGAGAAACTCGACCCCGTGGATGACCGCCTGCTCGAAGAACTGTTCCGCAGCGTCATCAAGATGCGCCGCCTGATCGTGGAGGCCAACTTCAACCAGTTGCGCTTCATCATGGAAGACGCCCAGCAGGAAGGCGACCTGCGCGTGAAGAGTTATCAGGAACAAGCCCTGCAATACAGCCGCCTGCGACACAACCTCGACCGCGCGCTCAAGTCGGTCAACGCCCGAAAATAGCATTGCCGTTGGATGGAAGCCACCCGTTTCGTTTGAACTCATTCATCGAAGGTGTCCATGCCCGCAAAACGCAAGCCTGCCCCCAAGAAGACCGCCCGCCTGGAAAAAACGAAGAAAGCAGTCCGCGAACGCCCGCTGGAGGATGAGGTCCTGTCTGGGGAGGATGTCGAGTTGGACAACGGCTTCGACCTCGAAGTGGAGGATGCCGTCGAGCCCGATGAGAACAGCCTGACCCAGCAGGAGGAACTGGCCGAGGACGAACTGCTCGACCTGCCGCGCACTCCCGAGTTGGCCGCCGAAATGGCCGAGGACCCGGTGCGTCTGTACCTGCGCGAGATCGGCCAGGTCAAGCTGCTCGACGCCGATAGCGAGTTCCGCCTGGCCACGCGCATCGAGGCCGAGCGCATGATCCGCACCTACATCCAGCGTCCGCACCGCCAGAACGCGGGTCCGTTGTGCGACGCCTATCACGCCGTGTTGAGCGAACTGGTCACCTCGTGGGAGCGCCTCGACGAGGATGCCGTCCGCCTGAAGAACGCCCTGCCCGACCTGTCCCTGCTGCTGACCGAAGCCCAAAACCTGCACCGCGCTTGGGAGGACCCCACGCCCTCCTACCTGCGCGCCTATCTCGACAACGAGCGCTGGGGCACCGATCCGCGCTGGGACAGTATGGTCCGCAAGGCCTACAGCGTATTCCTCAGCCTGTACATGCTGCCCGAGGAATACGCCGCCTGGCTGTTGAAGCACGTCCAGAAGAAGCATTCCCTGCCCGGGCTGCGTACCCTCTATAGCAACCTCCCCGACGAAGGCCTGCTCTCTGAACAATTGGAGGCGATCTTTTCTCACGCCGAGGAGGCCAACCATGCCATCATCCGCGCCAACCTGCGCCTGGTGGTGAGCGTGGCCAAGCGTTATCTCGGGCGCGGCATCTCCTTCCTCGACCTGATCCAGGAAGGCAACATGGGTCTGCTGCGCGCCGTCCATAAGTTCGACCCGCGGCGCGGATTCAAGTTCAGCACCTACGCCACCTGGTGGATTCGCCAATCGATCAACCGCTCCATC
>CALFXA010000282.1 GCA_937928015.1 uncultured Anaerolineales bacterium
TGACCGTATCCGCGTACATCAGCACGCGGCCCTCCACGTTGCGCGCCGCGCGCCCGATGGTCTGGATCAGCGACGTCTCGCTGCGCAGAAAGCCTTCCTTGTCGGCGTCCAGCACGGCCACCAGCGCCACTTCGGGCAGGTCCAGCCCCTCGCGCAGCAGGTTGATGCCCACCAGTACGTCGAACTCGCCCATGCGAAGGCCGCGGATGATCTCCATGCGGTCCAGCGTATCCACGTCCGAGTGCATGTATTTCGCGCGGAGCCCCAATTCCTTGTAGTAATCCGGCAAACGTTCCGCCATGCGCTTGGTCATCGTCGTGACCAGCACGCGGAAGCCCTTCTTAATGGTTGCGCGTATCTCGCCCAGCAGGTGCTCCACCTGCCCGGTCGCGGGCAGCACCGTGATCTCTGGATCGATGAGTCCCGTGGGCCGCACGATCTGCTCCACCACGCCGCCTGCGAGCTCGCGCTCATACTTGGCGGGCGTAGCGCTCACATAGATGGTCGTACCCTGCCTTTGGGTAAACTCGTCGAACTTGAGCGGACGGTTATCCATCGCGCTCGGCATGCGGAAGCCGTACTCGACCAGAGTCTCCTTGCGGGCGCGGTCGCCGTTGTACATGCCGCGGATCTGCGGCACGGTCATGTGACTCTCATCCAGAACCAACAGGTAATCACTGGGCAGGAAGTCGATCATCGTCCACGGGTGGGTACCTGCCTCGCGGCGGTCCAGATGGCGCGAGTAGTTCTCGATGCCCGAACAGTACCCCACTTCCTTGAGCATCTCCAGGTCGTAACGGGTGCGCTGTTCGATGCGCTGCGCTTCGAGCAGCTTGCCCGTCTCTTTGTAATATTTGAGGCGCTCCTCCAACTCCGCTTCGATGTCGGCGATGGCCTCTTTCATCTTGTCGCTGGCGGTCAGGTATTGCTTGGCAGGGTAGATCGAGACTTCCTGCGGCTCGGCAAAGACCTCACCCGTGACGGGGCTGAATTGCATGATGCGCTCGACCTCGTCCCCAAAGAAGGTGATGCGGAATCCGCGCTTGTCCTCGTAGGCAGGGATGATCTCCAGGGTGTCGCCGCGCACGCGGAAGGTACCTGGCTTCAATTCCATGTCGTTGCGCTGATACTGGGACTCGATCAACTGGCGCAGCAGGGCATTGCGACGGTACAACTGCCCCACCTGCAGCACGACCGTGCCCTTGCCGAACTCCTCGGGCGACCCTAGGCCGTAGATGCACGACACCGACGCGACGATGATCACGTCACGGCGTGAGACCAGCGCGGTCGTGGCAGCCAGTCGCAGGCGCTCGATCTCTTCGTTGATCTCGGTCTCTTTTTCGATGTACAGGTCGTGGCGCGGGACGTAGGCCTCAGGCTGGTAGTAATCGTAATAGGAAACAAAATATTCGACCGCGTTCTCAGGGAAGAACTCTTTGAACTCGGAATACAACTGCGCGGCCAGGGTCTTGTTGTGCGCCATGATCAACGCAGGCATCTGCAATTCCTGGATGACCGACGCGATGGTGAAGGTCTTGCCTGTGCCTGTGGCACCCAGCAGGACCTGGTTGCGTTTGCCTGAGCGGACTCCTTCGACAAGTCCGTTGATGGCTTCGGGCTGGTCGCCCATCGGGATAAAGGGAGCTTGTAATTTAAATGACATAAGGTTTATTGGGTTGGTTGTCTAAAAGAGGGAACAGTTGTTCTATTCTACCCGAAAGGCAGGGAAAAGGCTAGCGTGATCCCGCGCTGAATGAGTTGAAGGGACCATTGATCACCGTGGAGGAATGCCAAAAACAATGGACAAAAAGCGGTTCGGATGTTGGCACATCCGAACCGCTTTTTATTATCTTTTTCCTACTTATCCCTTGACGCTGCTGTTAATCGGTGGTGGCATTTTATTTAACATCTTCATTTTTATAGCAACTATAGGACCTTATTCATGTCAACATTGTAGCCAGACCTTCGTAATTCTCTAGCGATTTCGATATGCCAAGCGTTTGTACTATCCATTGTTATGTATACAATCCCTGAAACATCGGTTGGCGTTTCTATATCTCCCCGAACTAAAGCACAAACATTACTTCTTCCTATTTTCGCTATTAAATATCCGTGTTCAAAAACCACATTTTGTCGGGCTCTTGGTTTTAATTCTGGAGAGGCTGTTTTCTCCCCCCCAATATCGCAGGGTGTGTATAAAATTATACCGAATCCTACATTTGAATATTCTTCGATTTTTTCGATAATTGTACTGCCAGAGCTTGCTTGCTCATGCAGAATAATTGGTTCAAATCCTAATTTTTCGATGTATCTTGCAACTTTAAATTTTGCCTCTTCATCATGTCCGTGAACAATAAATATCTGAGTTAAGTTTTTTGAGTTTTTTTTGCTTGAAACATTTTTTATCGTCTCAGAATTTTTAGGGATGATTCTAAGACATGCTGACAAAGCTGAAATAATTATATTTCTTTGTTCGTCAAAAGTATCTTGAAGCCAGCCGTCTAGCTTATCTCTACTAAAGCGTGAAAAAACTTTCCACGGAACACTTTCCTCACCGTATGTTGAAATGATGAAATCTTCACACTCAGCAATCCAAGCCTGCATTTCAACACTGGCTCTAGAATAAGTCCCATGTTCAACAGAGTAACAGTTATTTCTGAAAGTGTAGTTATCTGCTTCTTTTATCAACTGGGTTATTTTTTCGATATATTCCATCACTGAATATGCCTTTTTGTTTCAGCCATTCAACTAGGGTTTAGACGGCGAATTCCGTATCACTACCTATAGACTGCGCTTTCCACTTACATCGTCCCCAGTAGGGGAACCGCCTAATTCATGTGAGACAGTAGGCGGCCGTAGATTGAGAACGAATAAGTAAATTATATGTACTCTGTGAAAACAGGTCAACTTGAAAACATTCCAAATTTATATCACCCTACCCGCACCGGGCCACACAATGGGCAAGAGTATAATTCAACCCGATGACCAAGTTCAAAGCCTTCCTGCAAGCCAACCACGCGCCGCTGGCCCTGCTCAGCACCTGCCTGGTCGCCTTCGGATTGCTCAGTCCGTCGCTGGGATTTTTCCAGGATGACTGGCATTTTATTTTTTATGCCCAGCACGGGTTGAGCAAACTTTGGGAACTCTCGGCCTACGACAACCGACCGTTCGCGTCGTGGCCGTATATTGCAGGCTTCACCGTCTTCGGCTTTCATCCGCTGGCCTGGCAGATTGGCGTGCTGGCCCTGCGCTGGCTGGCGACCGTGGCCTTCTGGATGGTCTTCCGCAGCCTGTGGCCCAACCATGCCAAGCTGGCTGTGGTACCTGCACTGCTGTTTGCGGTTTATCCACTCTACACGCTGCAACCGATGGCCGTGACCTACATTACGCACTGGGTCGCGTTCCTGCTCTATGCGCTTTCGCTCTGGCTGATGATCCTGGCCGTGCGCGACATCCAGCGACTGTGGCCGCTGCTGATCCTCTCCGTGCTGCTGGATGGACTGCAACTCTTCACCATCGAATATTTCAACGGGATCGAATTGCTGCGTCCGCTCGTGTTGTGGATGGCGCTTTCCGCGCCACAAGCGGACCCCAGACCCCGACTCAAGTCCGCGGCCCTGGCCTGGCTCCCTTATCTCGGCGTGCTGGCCGCTTTCGTGCTCTGGCGCGGATTCATCTTCCAGTCCCCCGCCCAGGATAACAACGCCCCGACCGTGCTGCGTGACCTGATCAGTTCGCCAATATCCACGCTGTTCTATCTCGTCACGGCGGGACTCAAAGACACGCTGCTCATTCAGGTCGGCGCGTGGAGCGAGACGCTGGCGCCCGACCTGGTGGACTTCTCGCCTGCGGGCTTGTTTGCTTTGCTCGTCAGCGCCTTGAGCTTCATCGGGTTTTACACCTATCTCAAACGCCTCGACCTCGAAGAGGACGCGCCCGTCCGCCCGATGCTGCTGCTCGGCCTGCTGGGACTCATCCTCGGCCCCATCCCCGCCTGGGTGACCCGCCAGCCGCTGTACGATACCAATCCGCTATGGAACAGTCGCCTCGGCATGGCAGCCATGTTCGGCGCGGCGCTGATCATCGTCGCCGCCGTCGAGTGGCTGGCGCGAACCAAGACCCAGCGGGTGGTCATCTATAGTTTGTTGCTGGCATTATCGGTTGGATACCTGATCCGCTCGGAGAATAATTATCGCCACGCCTGGGAATCGCAGGTGGATTTCCTCAATCAACTGGCGTGGCGCGCGCCGTCCATCGAGGCAGGCACGGCCTTCGTCTCGGAAGGCGAGATTCTCTCCTACATGGGCGATTACCCAACGGGCTTCGCCGTCAACATGGTCTACAACCAGCCCAAAGATTCGACCCAGGCCGTGACGTGGTTCTTCCCAACCTATGGGGATGATCCCGTGGCGGAAAAGTTGCTGATGGGCGGGACACTGCGCGAGGTCAAGTTCTCCACGCGCTTCGAAGGCGACGCGGCGAATAGCCTGGTGCTGTGGTACGAGCCGACGGTCAGCGCGTGTTTGCATATCCTGACTCCCCTGGATGCAGAGTCGCGGCTGTACTCCGATTATCTGAAACAGCTTGCGCCCAAATCCGCGCTGGGACGGATCTCGCCAGAGTCGAACGTCAACGAGGAGTTTTTCGCGCAGGCCTTGAACACCCCGCAGACCTGGTGCTACTTCTTCGAGAAGGCCGAGTTAGCCGAGCAATTCGGCCAGACCGAGCAAGTGCTCAAGCTATGGAATACGGCACAGGAACAGGGCTTTCATCCCTCGCATGGCATGGAATATCTGCCCTTCATCCGCGCATATCTGGCCGTGGGCGATACTGACAAGGCGCAAGCCTTGACCGAATCCGCCAACCGTCTGACCAGTTCGCAGGCCATGCGGCAGACTCTTTGCCGTCCCTGGCTGGAGGCTGGGAAAACGGAATCAGGCCCGGGGTCCGAGGTGAAACAATTGTTGAAGTGTGAGTAAAAAAACAGGAGATGGATATCCATCTCCTGTTTTCGTAATCCATTTATTTCAACGGATAAGGCGGGAAACTTCCTTCGGGAGCATACCAATCTGCGGGGTCGATGTCGCCCATCGCTCCCCCTGCCGCCACGGGGACGGGGATCAGGCTATGGTCGGTGCAACTGACACTCAAGCCGCAGGGGACGGCCTGGGTGTAACCACCCACCACCCCCATCGGTTTCCCTAGCGGGTCCAACGCATAGGCCACGATGTAGTATTCGCCCTGCGGCAGGACCAGTTCATAACTATCCTGGCTGGGCGTGGTAAAGATGTAGTAGAAATTGCCGTTCGGATAATACTGCGTACTGAAGGCCACGACCATGATGTCGGGGCGTCCCTCGGCGGGATAGGACAGATGACCTGTGATGCCGCCCTCGGGTTTGAGCGGCTTGGGGCCGTCGGGCGTGGGCGGGACCTGGCCCGGCATGGCGGGATAGGCCCCCGCGGGCGCGTTCCAGTCACCGAGATTGATACTCTGCGTAATCTGATTGCCCTTCACCTCGACAGACACCAGCGTATGGTCACCTGTGTTGCCGCGCATCTCCTGCGTGAACCCGCCCGACAATCCAACGGGAAAAGAACCGCCGCCCAAACTATACGCCACCACATGATAGGTGCCAGCGGGCAGGTTGTCGATCTGATAGTAGTTCTGGCCCAGCAGCGTGTCGACATAGGAAAACAGATCGCTGGTGGTACTGAACGCCACCACGCGCATGGCGGGCAGGGCATCGGCAGGATAGTTGAGGGAGCCAGCGATCGAGCCCATCTGCCCATCGGACACGGGCTGAGCAGCCGCAATGGTCGGAGTGGACGGCGCGGGCGTGGTGGCGATGGCGGCCTGCACCGTCAGCGCCACGAAGGTCTGCTGGACGATATCGTCGATGCCCTGAGTGGGTTGGGCAGGCGCAGCCACGTTGCAGGCGGACAACAACAGGGCAAACAATAAAAATCCGAAGGTCAATCTTTTTCTCATTTCATTCTCCTCGATAAAACTTGCGGCGGATGTGCATCCGCCGCAGTCAAGTTCCGCGCATCTTAAGGGAAGTTCGCCGCGCTATCCATCACCCAATCGTCCCAACACGTCGAGCAGCTTGACCATCCAGGCCTCGTCCTTGTCGAAGGTGACCCAGTAGGCGGACTTTCCGCCGCGTACCCCGGGCATGAAGTCGACCAGGCGGCGCGGCTCGGACAAAAGTCGTTGTCTGCCCAGGATGGGAGAAAGGCTATAATAGGCGCAGCGCGACGTTCCAGCCTGTAGGCTGGACATCTTTACGGAGGCAATTCGATGGGACAGGAACATATCTTCATCTCTCACTCTTCCAAGAACGATAACGTAGTTAAGAGATTGCGTGAAATTCTTGAACTCGAAGGATTTCTTGTTTGGGCTGACTCGCGAGAATTCACAGGCGGGGATATTCTCGAAGATACCCTGCAAGAGAAGATAAAAACCGCCAAATCTTTCATTATCCTTTTGAGTATAGAAGCTCTTAGTTCGGAGTGGGTGCAAAAAGAGTTGAAGTTAGCCCACAAGGTTGCCAAGGAACGCAAGGATGAAGGCTATAAAGTCATTTCGATCATCATGCCTGGCGTGCCCGCTGGTTTGTTGAAACCATTTTTCCCGAAAGAACCGATCCATATTTTTTTAGAAGAAGGCGCGACGGGTCCTGACCTGGATTCCAAGATGCCCCATATCCTTGCAGCGTTGGGGAAAGAATTGCCAAATGACTGGGAACCCCCTACACCTATTAAAGCCGCACCCGTTGAAGAATTGATTCTCGAATTGACCGACCCGCTCATCGAAGAGAAAGATGGCATACGTCGCGCGACTGCCACTGCCGTATTGACCTACAACCCTGCTGATAACAGTCGAGCCATCGAAAGCAAACGCTATCATTTCACTGCGCCATTGGGAGCCGTGGAGTTGGGCGAAATCCGCTGGTATATCGAGAAGTATTATCAGTGGCCTACAGGCGTTTTCAAGACGCGAGCCGAGAAGACCGAGAAATTTCTGCCAGAATGGGGCAATGCGTTATATAAGGCTGCCTTGGGTGGGGAATCTGCCCGTGAGCCTTTTGAGGCTTGGAAGCGCGCAACTGGCAGCCGTCGTTTTTCGGTACAGGTGGATGGGGAACCGCTCGAAGGCACGGACGATGCCCAAGCCGCGCTGATCCGTGAAGCCGCCAGTGACCTGCTTTCACTGCCGTGGGAGATCATGCATGATGGAGCCGGGTTTCTCTCGCAGGGAGCGGACGCGGCGCGGGTGCGGCGACGTTTGCCAAACCGAAAGTCTGTGAAAAGCCAGCAAGCCGAACTCCCGATTCGGGTGCTTCTGCTCAGCCCGCGTCCCGAAGTGGATGAGGCGGGGCAACCCGTCGGGTATCTCGACCATCGCAGCAGCGCGCTTCCGCTCATTCAGGCGGTTGAAAATCTGGGCGAACTCGTCCAGGTGGACATCCTGCATCCGCCCACACTCCCCGCCTTGAAAGATGCGCTCAAGAAGGCAAAGGAGGCGAAAAATCCCTACGATATTGTCCACTTTGATGGACATGGGGTTTACGACCGTCGTGTGGGGCTGGGCGCGTTGTGCTTCGAAGCGCCGCAGGATGGCGAAAAACTGGGGCAACGCCTGATGGCGCTCGTCCATGCCAGTGAATTAGCCGCCGAGCTGAGGCAGTATGGTGTCCCTCTCATTTATCTGGATGCCTGCCAAACGGCGCAGTCGGTGACTGACCCGAAAGCTTCCGTCGCTGCCAAATTGCTGGAGGAGGGCGTCGGCTCGGTGGTGGCGATGAGTCACAGCGTGTTGGTCGAGACCGCCCGCCGTTTTGTCGAGCCGTTTTACAAAAGCCTGGCGCAGGGACAACGGGTGGGCGATGCGATGCTGGCGGGACAGATCGCCCTGTATGATGACCCCTACCGTTTCAAGATCATGGGCGCGGGCAAACTGGATCTGCGGGACTGGTTCGTGCCTGTGCTTTATCAGGATGAAGCCGACCCGCAGTTGTTTACCGTCAAAGCGGGCGAAACAGCTACCCGTCTGGCAGCGAAGCGGAACGAACTCAAATTGGGTACCCTCCCCGAAGCCCCTGAGCATTCCTTCGTCGGACGCAGTCGGATGCTCCTGCATCTGGAGCGTCTGCTGGAACTGACGAATTACGCCGTGATCCGCGGCAGTGGTGGGATGGGAAAAACGGCTCTTGCCGCCGAGTTGGTGCGCTGGTTGGTGCGCTCGAACCGTTTCGAGCGGGCGGCGTTCGTGAGTGTGGAGCCCCAAAACGTGTAGGATGTGCGCGGCGTGCTGGATGTGATCGGCAGGCAGTTGACCCCCAAATATACCGTTGCTCAATACAAGACTCTCGACGAGGCCCTCCAGCCTGTGGAACGCGCCTTGCGCGACCATCCCACGCTAATCCTGCTCGACAATCTCGAAAGCGTCCTGCCCGATAGCGCGGGCGTGAACCCCGCGGGCGCCGCAGATGTGACCGAATTGCTCGACCTTTGCACAAATCTACTAAAAGCCTCCACGAATACGCGCCTGCTCTTCACCAGCCGCGAAGTTTTGCCAAAACCTTTTGATACAAACACGGTGGAACTGGGACGCTTGCACAAAGACGAAGCCATCCAACTGGTCGAAAAGGTTATGGCGCGGCAGGGCTGGCAGCCGCCTGAAAGCGACGACGCCCGCACGCCTGAAGAGATCGAAGCCCTAGTGGAGGCTGTAAACTGCCACCCGCGGGCTTTGGTGCTGTTAGCCCGCGAAGTGAAGGAAGGCGTGGGGTACACCACCCAGCATATCGCCGCCTTAATGGGGAAACTCGAAGCCGAGAACACGGGCGACCGCGAAAACTCGCTCTACGCCAGCGTGGAACTCTCCCTGCGCCGCCTGCCTGAGGAAGTGCGCCAGCACGTGAATAAATTGGCAGTTTTTCATGGCGGCGGGCATTTGGTCAATATGGCTGTTGTGATGGGTGTTGACCCGAAAGAAATAGAACCCATTGCTACGATGCTGATCGGCACAGGCATGGCAGAAATTCAGGACTACAACTACCTGCGCCTCGACCCCGCCCTGCCCGCCTATTTGAAGCTTGGCATGGAACAAGAAACCCTCGCCCAACTCGAAAATGCCTGGGCAGAAGCCATGATGCAGTTAGTTAATTTTCTTTACCAGCAATTTTTCAAAGACAGCAAAATGGCATTAAACCTGACCCTGCTCGAACTGCCGAACCTGCTGGCACTGCTCGACTGGCTGGCGGATTTGCTCGAACGAGATTCTTCAAGCGCCGAAACCGTCAGCGATATTGCGGGTTCCATCGAGTCCCTTCTGGCAAACCTGAACCGTCCCAGCGCGCTGGCGAAAGCTGTGAAGTTGCGCGCAGAATCGGCGAGCAAAGTTCCTGAGTGGGGGAGAACCCGCTTTGAAAATGAACGCCTGCTGATCGAACGCCTGCTCGCAGCAGGGCAACTCCAGCCTGCCTACGAAAAAGCGGGAGCGCTGCTGGAGAAGGCGAGAATTGCTACCTATCAAGGCGCAGATTTTGATTTGGGGATAGCAACGTATTTGCTAGGTGAAGTTCTGTTTATGGCGGGACAAGCGGCTCCTGCGTTAGACGCATTTACCAAAGCGCAGCATGTTTTCGATGCATTAGGAGAAAATGCAAAACGCATGGCATCAGTAGCGTTAGCTCGACAGGCTGATAGTCTAACGGGTTTGGGGCAGTTGGATGAAGCTGTTGACAGATACGCTAAAGCTATTAAAAGGAGTGAAGACCAAAACGATTTACGGCAAGTAGCGGCAGTGAAGGGGCAACTGGCAACGGTGCGCCTGCAACAGAAAAAATATACCGAAGCGCTGGCTGAATATCAGGGCGCGTTGGACATCTTCGAAAAACAGGATGAACCCAAATCCGTCGCCATCTCCTGGCACCAGATCGGGATAGTGTATCAAGAAGCGGGCGATTACGAAAGCGCCGAAGCCGCCTACCGCCGCTCGCTGGAGATCAAGTCCCAGAATGATGATCGGGCTGGGCAGGCGAGTAGTTTGGGGCAATTGGGAAATCTTTATGATGGTGAATTGAATCGTACAGAAGAAGCAGTTGTCTTTTATCGACAGGCGGCGGATATTTACGTTGAAACAAATGACTTGGCAAATGAAGGACGTGCGCGCAACAATATCGCCGTTTCACTGCGCAAACTCAAACGCTACGACGAAGCCCGCGCCGAGATCATGCGGGCGATTGAGTGTAAAAATCAGGTTGGGCTTGCGGCTACGCCATGGAACTCTTTCGCCATTTTGCAAGGTATCGAAGAAGCAACAGGGGATCCCACCGCCGCCCGTGCCGCCTGGGTAAAAGCGCGCGATGCGTATCTGGCGTATCGTCGGCAGGGTGGGTATGCGGCTGTAGGAGGAGGAAATATTGCAGACCAAATACTTCCTG
>CALFXA010000283.1 GCA_937928015.1 uncultured Anaerolineales bacterium
GACCACCGAGATCTACACTCTTTCCCTACACGACGCTCTTCCGATCTGGTCACTGAAATTCTCCTTGTTGGATGTGACGGTAAAATTATATCATCTCGACCAAGCCAAATGAGGAGCTTTGACATGACCGTTAACACTTTTTCCCTGGACCCCAATCTTGCCACCGCTTCGACGCCGCCCGCCGGCTGGTACACCGATCCCGCCATGTTGGACCTGGAACGCCAGAAGGTGTTCCGCTCCACCTGGCAGTACGCGGCCTCGCTCGACGTGCTGCGTCTGCCTGGCAACTTCGCCGCCGTGGACGTGAATGGCATTCCCGTGGTGCTCGTGCGCGGACTGGACAACGAAGTCCGCGCCTTCTATAACGTCTGCCGTCACCGCGCGGGCGTGGTGGCGCACGGATGCGGCAATCGCAAGTCGTTGCAATGTCAGTATCACGGCTGGCTCTACGGCCTGGATGGGAAGTTGAAGAACGCGCCCGAATTCGACGGCGTGGAGAATTTCAACAAGGACGACTTCGGTCTGGTGCCGATCCGTGTGGAGACCTGGGGTATGTTTGCCTTCGTCAACATGGACAATTCCGCGCCGCCGCTGATGGAGGTGCTCGGCAGAATCCCCGAAGAGACCGCAAGCATGGATTTTGCAAGCCTGCGCAAAGTGGAACGCCGCGACTACATCGTCAACGCCAACTGGAAGGTCTACATCGACAACTACCTCGAAGGCTATCACATCCCCATCGCGCATCCTGGCCTGTTCAAGGAAGTGGATTACGAAAAGTATCGCGTCGACACCTTCCGCTATTACTCTTCACAGTATGCGCCCATCCGCCCTGTGCGCAGCGAGGACGCGGCGGGCCGTCTCTTCACCGAGCTCAAAGGCGACGAGAAAGCCTTCTATTATTGGATTTTTCCCAACTTCATGGTCAACATCTACCCTGGCAACGTGCAGATCAACGTCATCGTGCCGCTCAGCCACGACAAGACCCTGACGATCTTCGAGTGGTACTTTGCCGACCCTGGCACGCCCGAAGCCTGGAACACCTTGCAGGATGGCATCGCCTTCAGCGACAACGTCCAGAAGGAAGACATCCAGATTTGCGAGGATGTCTGGCGCAACTTGCAAACGGGCGTCTATCGTCAGGGCCGTTACTCGGTCAAGCGAGAAAATGGCGTACATCACTTTCATAGTTTGTTACAGGAATTCTTGAATCGTTAAACTTGCGCATAAACCTAGACAAACCGCCCCAATGTGAGGCGGTTTGTCATTTATTTTTTTGTAACTTATATCACGTGCTTTTTCACCAAAAATAGATATGATTAGTGTGAATTGATGTAGCTGTAAGGAGCACGCATGACCGTTTCCACCAAATCCACCACGGCCTGGGCCGAAGTCGACGAGAATGGACACCTGATCCTGCCGCCCGAGGTGGCGCGCCAGTTTGGTCTGCTGCCAGGCTCGAAGGTCCGCCTCGACGAGGGGCATAACTTTGTGCGCATGCACCGTCCCATCACGCATCTTACCAAGATTTACATCGAGCCGACGGTGGCCTGCAACCTGGATTGCATCACCTGCTTCCGTAACGCCTGGGACCAACCCATCGGTCGCATGAGTGAAGAAACCTTCGAGCGCATCCTGGAAGGCCTGAAAAAATTATCCCCGATCCCCGATGTCTATTTTGGCGGAATCGGCGAACCGCTCTTTCATCCGAAGACGGTCGAATGGATTCGGCGCGTCAAGGAACTGGGCGTCAAGGTGGAACTCATCACCAACGGCACCATCCTGACCGAGAAGATCGCCCGTCAATTGATCGATGCAGGCCTGGATATTTTGTGGATTTCCCTGGATGGGGCCACCCCCGAGCATTACGAGGATGTGCGTCTCGGGGCGGAGTTGCCCACTGTGCTGGCGAACATCCGCCGCCTGGCCGGGCTCCGTAAAAAGGGCCATTTCCCCGTCCCCGAGATTGGCGTGGCTTTCGTGGCTATGAAGCGCAATATCGACGATCTGCCGAAGATCATCAAACTGGGACACACCTTCGGCGCGCGTTATTACTCGGTCAGCAATGTCCAGCCTGCCACGGAAGAGATGCAGGCCGAGCGGCTCTACACGCGCACCATGCGCAACATCGCCTACATGCCTTCACCCGTCCTGCCGAAACTCAGCCTACCCAAGATAGACTTCAATGAGGAAACCCAGGCTGCCTTGACCGAAGCCTTCAACAGCGGCTGCAACGTCAGTTACGCAGGCAACAACTGGGGCGGCGCGAACGACGTGTGTAACTTTGTCGAGAGCGGCACCATGTCCATTGCGTGGACGGGGGAGGTCAGTCCCTGCTGGCCGCTGATGCACACTCACATGAACTACCTGCACGGCAAGCCACGCCTTTCCAAGAAACACGTCATTGGCAACGTGCGCGAAAAGTCCTTGCAGGATATCTGGCTCGATCCCGAGTACCTGTCTTATCGCGAGCGCCTGCACAACTTCGTCTTTGCGCCTTGCACCTTCTGTGGTGGCTGTGACCTCTCTGAAGCCAACGAGGAAGATTGTCTGGGCAACGCCCTTCCTCCTGTCTGCGGCGGATGCCTGTGGGCGCAGGGCATCATCCAGTGTCCGTAATCATCTCGCAATGACGTCGCATTTTTGATATACTCCCTTTTGGAGAGAGTATGCAGATTCGTTTCTACGCCAACATGCGTGGGTTGGTGGGAAGGGAAGCCATCGATGTCGCTGACCTTGGTCGCGACATGACCTTGCGCGATCTCTTCACGGACCTGGTGGAACGATTCCCCGAACTTCACCCCCAACTTTTCAACCCTGATAATAGCCTGCGACAGGATGTGCCTATCTTCGTGAATGGACGCAATCCGCGCCTCGATGGCGCGATGGAAGCCCTGCTTCACGCGGACGATGTAATCAGCCTGTTCTCTCCGATCTCCAGCGGTAAAATGAATGTGGAAGTGATGCGTGATAAATAAACCCTTTTAGGGCTTCTACTTTACAGGAGAAAATCTTATGAAGGTAAATTTCTTTGCAACATTGCGCGACATTGCAGGCGGCAAGACAGTAGAAATCCCTGTCGATCACGGCGTCACGGCCAAAGAATTGCTGGACTCGATCATCGAACGTTTCCCCCCGATGAGGAAGGAACTGTTGAATGCGGACGGCCGCATGTACGGTCACGTGCATTTCTTCATCAACGGACGGGATGTTCAGTTCATGGACAACGAATTCCAAACGGTCATCCAGGCTGACGACGTGATCAACGTCTTCCCTGCCGTGGGCGGTGGATAGCCAATCCTCGCATTGACATGAGAAATAACACGGACGGCCATCAGGCCGTCCGTGTTTGTCTTGATGTGGGGGAGCGGAAACTAGATGATCTCCAGTTCCTTGAGCTTGGCCTCGGGTACTACGCCATTGACCCAGCCGCGCTTTTCATAGTATTCGGCCAGCATGTCGTCCAGTTCGCAGACCTGGCCCTTGCTGCCGCCATAGGTGGAGGGCTCGGTGGTGAACCGCTTGGGCAGGGTGTCGCTGCCTTCGCGGAACCCGTTCAGGTTGTTGTAGTGGCGTTCCAGGTTATAGACGCGCTCACCGACCTTGAGCAGGTGTCCGGGGTCAGACGGGATGCCCGTCATGGCTTCGTATTGGGCCGCGAACGAGTCCAGCGACTCGGCGAAGGTGGAGAACTTGCACAGGTCCAGGCAGTCGGTCACCGCGTGGACGTTCTGGAAGATCATGTTCATCTCGCCCTTGCCCTTCCAGGCCAACGGGTCGGCCACAGTGGACGGACCCAGCACGTTACCGACCACTTCGGCAGCGGGAGTGTAGCCGCGCAGGTGGCAGGCGCCGCGGTTGCTGGTGGCGTAGCCGAGGCCCATGCCCTTGATGCCGCGCGGATCGTAAGCGGGCACGCCCTGACCCTTGACGGTCATGGCCAGCTCAGGGTGGCCGAAGTAAGCGGCGGCGGCGTTGGCGCCGTCGGCCAGGATGTTTCCGATGCCCTTGCGCTGGGCGATCAGTTCAGTCGTCGCGACCATCTTGGTGCCGTCGCCCCAGTCCAGTTTTTCGTCGGCCTTGGTGTAGCCCTTTTCGGTGGCTTCCATCCAGACGGAGAGCGGGTGACCGATCTCGATGGCGTCGAAGCCGAAATCGTTGGCGCAGTCGATCATCTTGGCCACTACGCGGATGTCGTCGTTGCCGCAGTTCGTGCCCACCGACCAGGCGGGTTCATACTCGACCGACTCCATGCGCAGGCCGGCGTACGGGCCATCCTTGATCTCGACTTCCTTTTTGCAAGCGACGGGGCAGGCGTGGCAGGTGGGGTTGTCGACCAGGATGTTGTCGTTGACATATTCGCCGCTGACCTTTTCCGCATGATCCCAGCCAGTAAACTGACTGTTCTTGGCGGGCAGGCCGCCGATGACGTTGGTCATGTTCATCAGCACGTTCGTGCCATAGACGGAAAGGCCGCCCTTGCGCGGGGAGGTGACCACGCGCTCGTCCATGATCTCGGCCAGCGCCTTGGTGTGCGCGGCTTTCCACTTTTCGCGATCCTGGGCCTTGACGATCTTCTTCTCGGCCTTGATGACCACGGCCTTGAGGTTCTTCGAGCCGCCCACGCAGCCCGTCCCGCCGCGGCCAGAGGCGCGGTCATTCTCGTTGACCCAGCAGGCAAACTTGACCAGGTTCTCGCCAGCGGGACCGATGGTGATGACGGTCAAATCCTTCTCGCCGTATTTTTCCTTGAAATGCTTGACGGTGTCGTGGACGCCCTTGCCCCAGACTTCGGCAGCGTCGAGGATCTCGATCTGCCCATCATGAATGTAGACATAGGAGGGCTTGGCAGCCTTGCCCTTGAAGATCAGGCCGTCGAAACCTGCCCAGCGCAGGCGCGCCGCCGACCAGCCGCCGTGATGGCTGTCGGTCACGGTGCCTGTCAACGGAGACTTGGTGACGATGGCCATGCGGCCGCTCATGTTGGCTTCCGAGCCTGTCAATGGGCCATTCATGAAGCACAGGATATTGTCAGGGGAGAGTGGGTCCACTTGCGGGCCGTTATCGAACACGAACTTGACGCCCAGACCGCGGCCGCCAATATACTTGCGGGCGTCCTCCTCTGGGATGGGCTTGTACTCGACCTGTCCCGCCGTCAGGTCTACCCAGGCCAAATTGTTTGCATATCCACCGAGTGCCATAGTCATCTCCTTTGGGGAAATTAAAAAAATGCGCCGATGTTCCGCGGCGTTAACTCTAGTTCAGAATAGCATTTGCAAAAATGAGAGTCAATAATTAAGGAAAAACTTAATCGTAAAGAGGAGGATTGTCATAGTTGAGTTATTTTTCACAAGTGAAGTGACTCAAGATGATTTCGGGTATACTTTCTCCAACTCAATCCTGAAATGAAATTGCAGAGACAATGAAACAGTTATTACAAAACATGAAAAACGGTGCGACCACCATCGTGGATGTGCCCGTGCCGACTCCCCGTGCGGGGATGGCCCTCGTCAAAACGGCGGCCAGTCTCGTATCCGCGGGGACCGAGCGCATGGTGGTCGAGTTCGCGGAAAAAAATTATCTTGGAAAGGCGCGTTCGCGCCCTGATCTGGTCAAGCAAACGCTGGATAAGGCCAAACGGGAAGGCATCCTGCCTACGGTGCAGGCGGTCTTCAACCGCCTCGACCAGCCGATGGCGCTGGGCTATTCCTCGGCAGGGACGATCATCGGGCTGGGCGCCAACATGCAGGGCTTCCAGGTCGGGCAGCGCGTGGCCTGCGCGGGCGGCGGGTTCGCCGTCCATGCCGAGTACAACGTCGTGCCGCGTAACCTGCTCGTCCCGTTGCCTGACTCGGTGGATTTCGAGTCGGCGGCCTTTGCCACGCTGGGCGCCATCGCCATGCACGGATTCCGCCTGGCGCAGCCGCAGGTGGGGGAGCGGGTGGCCGTCATCGGCATGGGCCTGCTGGGATTGCTGGGAGCGCAGATTGCGGCGGCAGCGGGATGCCGCGTGATGGGCATTGACATTGACCCTCAGCGCATCGACCTGGCCCATTTGCTCGGACTGGAAGCGGTCACCCGCGAAGGGGCCGCGGACTCGGCTGTGGCCTTTACCGCCAACCGCGGCTTCGACGTGGTGCTGATTTGCGCGGACACCCCCTCGAACGACCCCGTCGAGCTGGCGGGAGCCATCGCCCGCGACCGCGCGCGTGTGGTGGCTGTCGGTGCGGTGGGATTGAACATCCCGCGCAAAGTCTATTACGAGAAGGAACTCTCCTTCATCAACTCGCGTTCGTATGGTCCTGGCCGCTACGATGTCTCCTACGAAGAGGAAGGCCGCGACTACCCCATCGGCTTCGTGCGCTGGACGGAAGGCCGCAATATCGAGTCGATCGTCGAGCTGATGGCGAGGGACAAGCTCAAGGTCGGGCCGTTGATCTCGCATCGTTTCCCCATCGACGAGGCGGCCCAGGCGTACGAGGTCATCACGGGCAAGAAGAAGGAACCGTTCCTCGGGGTGTTGTTGACGTATCCTGGCGGCGAGTGGAAAGTAGAAAGTAGAACGGTCCACTTTCCGCTTTCTACATCGAAGACAGGCTCTGTCAAACTCGGCGTCTTGGGTGCAGGCCTCTACGCCAACGCCACGCTGCTGCCCGCCATCAAGAACATCGCGGACATCGAGCTGGTCGGCATCGCCTCGTCGGGCGGACTGCACGCGCAGCACTCGGGCCAGAAGTTCGGCTTCAAATATGCCACCTCATCGGACGAGGAAATCCTCAACGACCCGAACATCAACACCGTGGCGATCCTCACCCGACATGACGCGCATGCAGAGTTGGTGGTCAAGGCGCTGAACGCGGGCAAGCATGTCTTTGTGGAAAAGCCGCTGGCGGTCAACGCGGAGCAGCTTGCGCAGGTCACCGATGTGTTGACCTCCGCCCGCGGTCTCTTGACCGTCGGTTTCAACCGCCGCTTTGCGCCGTTGGCCCAATCTCTTTCCGCTTTTCTATCGAATCGCAAGGAGCCTTTGCACGCGCATTACCGCGTCAACGCGGGCTACATCCCGCTCAATCATTGGACTCACGACGAAGTCCTCGGCGGCGGACGCATCATCGGCGAGGGCTGTCACTTTGTGGACTTCCTGACCTTCCTGGTCGGTGCAGCGCCTATGCGCGTCAGCGCGTATGCCTTGCCCAACGGCGGCAAGTACCGCGAGGACAACGTCTCGATGACCTTCACCTTCCCCGACGGCTCCATCGGCGTGGTGGACTATCTCGCCAACGGCGACAAGTCTTTCCCCAAGGAGCGGGTCGAGGTCTTCTGCGGCGGGAGCATCGCCATTCTGGACGACTTCGTTTCGCTGGTCACGGTCAAGGATGGGAAGAAGAAAGAGGAAAGACGGGCGCAGGACAAAGGCTGGAGGTCCGAGATGGAGGCCTTCGCGCGGACCATCCGCGAGGGTGGGACGCCGCCCATCCCGTACGAGCAACTGCTCGGTGTGACGAAGGCCACGTTTGCGGCGGTCGAGTCGATTCGAAGCGGGGCGCTGGTCGAGGTCGGTTAATGCACGGGGTCGGGTGAGGCCGCAAGGTCCGCCCGACCCCGTTTATGTCCAAAGGTATTTTATAATCACAGGGAGGAATTCCCATGCTCACCCAACATCCCCTGCGTGTTTTTCTATCCTGTTCCGCACATGACCTGAACGCCGCGCGCGTGTATTACGAGAAGTTCCGCGCCGCAGGCTGGATCCAACCCTGGCTGGAAGAGGAGGACCTGCTGCCTGGGCAGGACTCGCGCCTGGAGATCGAAAGGGCCGTGCGCAACGCGGACGCGGTGCTGGTCTTTCTCTCCAGCCGCTCGGTCTCACAGGAGGGACAGGTCCAACGCCAGCTCAAGCTGGCCCTGGATGTGGCCTACGAGAAACCCGAAGGCGCGGTCTTCGTCATTCCCATCCGTTTGGACAATTGCTCACTGCCGCACCGACTGGGAGGCTGGTCGCCTGTGGACGCCTTCCCCGCCGACCGGCAGGAGCGCGCCTACGAGCGCGTCCTCGCCAGCCTGCGCCTGCGCGCGGATTCCGTGACAGGCCAACCACTCAGGGCGGTTCCCGCCCCTGAACCTCAATCCCAGCCCACGCTTCATACGGGCGACATCAACATCACCATCCACGGAAACGTATCGGGCAACGTGGTGGTTGGGAACGAGAATCAGGTCAATGGGTTGAGGGATGAAAAAACCAAAGGAAAGCAAGTGATGTAAACTTGCTTGGGAATCCCATTTATGACCACTAATTGTCCGCTCCGCGTCTTCCTCTGTCACTCCTCACAAGATAAGCCTGCCGTTCGCGAGCTGTATCAGAAATTGAGCGCCGAGCCGTGGATTCAGCCCTGGTTGGACGAGAAAAAACTGCTACCCGGGCAGGATTGGGACCTGGCTATCGAAAAAGCCGTGGAAGAGTCGGATGCGGTTATAGCCTTTATTTCCAACAGTTCGGTCACGAAGGAAGGCTACATCCAGAAGGAATTGCGCTTTATTTTGGATATTGCTCTGACCAAACCCGAAGATGAAATTTTCATCATCCCCCTGCGCTTGGAAGGCTGCCAGCCCCCGCGCCGTTTGCGTGCTTTTCACTACGTGGACTATTTCCCCCAGGCGCAGCAGGAGACAGCCTATCGGTTCGTGCTGCAAAGCCTGAAACGCCGTGCCGAGAGCCTGGGGATTGAAATCGTGGATGCCGAGGCATTAGCAAAACAGCGGGCCGAGGAGCAGGCTCTTAAAGAAATGGAAGAGCGGATTCAGCGGGAGGCCAGAGAGAAGGTCCGCCGTGAAATGGAGGACCGCCTGCGCGCGGAAGCCGAGGAACGCGCTCGCAAGGAATTCGAGGCACAGCAAGAGAAGATTCGGGAAGAAAAGAAGCCGATTCTTGCGACTCCAAAACCTGCGCCCGTCCCTCAAATTTCGTCTAAGCATCAATATACGCATGATGGCATTCTGGTCGAAATCCTGAGCGGTATGGAATTTGTGCGCGTCCCTGCTGGAAAATTTCTTATGGGTAGTAAGAAAGATAACAAGCTCGCCTTCGATAATGAAAAGCCACAACACAGCGTGGATATTCCCTATGATTACTGGATGGCGCGCTTCCCCGTTACCAATGAACTGTATAACGCCTATGCCAAAACCAAAGGAATCAAACATCCTGTGAATGGCTGGGAAAAGAAAAGAGATCATCCCGTTGTGCGTGTGTCATGGCAGGATGCCATGTCCTATTGCCAGTGGCTGAATGAAACAATGCAGAATGAAGAATTCAGAATACGGAATTTGCAAATTCGCATCCCCACCGAAGCAGAATGGGAAAAAGCTGCGCGCGGAACCGATGGGCGCGAATATCCCTGGGGAAATGAGTTCGATAAAAATAATTGTAATACCGACGAAGGCGGAAAAGAGGGTACGATGCCGACAGGTTCCTATTCTTCGCGCGGCAATTCGCCTTACGGTTGCGCCGACATGAGCGGCAATGTCTGGGAGTGGACTCATAGCTTGAAGAAAGCGTATCCATACAATGTTAAGGATGGGCGCGAAGATGCAACAGCCTCTGGCGCCCATGTGCTGCGCGGTGGTTCCTTCGTCTATCGTGGTAGGTACGCGCGCTGTGCGTCCCGCACCGTCAACCTCATCGTCGACGACTTCAACGACGGCGTCGGTTTTCGTGTGGTGGTGGCGTCCCCTATTCTCTCCTAAATACTCTTGCCCACTTCCATCGGGGGAAGTAAACTCACACCACTTCCTACTTTCCACTTTTCAGGAGCCTTCATGCACCTCAAAGGAATATACGCCCCCATCGTAACGCCTTTCAATCAAGACGAATCCATCAACTATCCCGTCCTCGAACAACTGATCGAATACTTGATCGCCAACAAGATCGCGGGTCTCGTCCCCGGCGGCACCACGGGCGAAGTCTACGCCTTCAGCGAGCAGGAACGGCTGGAGATTTTCAAATTCGTCAAAGAGAGAGTCAACGGGCGGGTCACGCTCATTGCAGGCACCAACTCTGGCGCCACGCGTGACGTGGTCCGCTACTCGCAGATCGCCGAAGAGATGGGCTACGACGCGCTCATGGTCGCCGTCCCGCCGTATTCACGTCCCAACCAGCGCGAACTGCTCGCGCATTACGAAGCCGTCGCCAAAGCCGTCAAAATTCCCATCGTGCTTTACAACTTCCCCTGGCGCGCGGGCACCGAAGTCAGCTACGAAGTGATGGACGGTTTGACCAAATACGATCACATCATCGGCATCAAAGAAGCCAGCGGCGACATGTCCCGCGTCTACGAGTTCCGTCTGCGCTACGGCGACCGCTATCAAATGATCTGCGGCTCCGACGATCAGGCGCTCGACTACTTCCTGTGGGGCACCACATCATGGATCGGCGGCGCCGCTTCCTGCGCTCCGCTCGAACATCACAACGTTCTCGAAGCCGCTCTCGCCAACGACTTCGTCACGGCCCGCAAACACATGGATAAACTCCTCCCGCTCCTGCGCAACATGGAAAGCGGCGGTTATACCCAAAAGGTCAAACTCGGCTGTGAACTGCGCGGCATCCCCGTTGGAAATCCGCGCCAGCCGCTGCTGCCCCTGTCCGCTGAAGATAAAGCTGAATTCGAAAGAATCTTCAAGGCGATCTAAAACTATATTCGATACTCGATATTCGAATTATCCAATATCGAGTATCGCTCCCGACTTTAGACTTTTAACCTTTGACCTTCACCCTATGAAACGTATCCCCTTTTTGGACTCCCACACCGGCGGCGAACCCACGCGATTAATCACATCGCTTCCCTTTGACCTTGGAATTGGTTCAGTTGCTGACAAATTATCCACGCTGAAAAAGGATCACGATGACCTGCGCCGCACCGTCCTGCTCGAACCCCGCGGCTCAGACGTGCTTGTCGGCGCGTACCTCGTCCCGCCCGCCGACCCAACCTGTCAATTCGGAGTCATCTACTTCAACAACGTCGGCTACCTCGGCATGTGCGGACATGGAACCATCGGTCTCATTGCGTCGCTAGCCTATTTAGGAAAAGTCCAACCTGGAGTCATTCGGGTGGAGACTCCTGTTGGGGTGGTGGAGGCAACCTTGCATTCCCTTCTCCCACTGGGAGAGGGGCCAGGGATGAGGGCCCCCTATCCCAACAAAGTCTCCGTCCGCAACATCCCCGCCTACCGCCATCTGTCTCACATCCCCGTCACTGTCGATGGCAAAACTGTCCACGGCGATGTGGCGTGGGGGGGCAACTGGTTCTTTCTCGTCCACGATCACGGACTTGAAGTCAACATGCAAAACCTCGAAGTGCTGACCGATTTCTCGTGGTGCATCCGCGAGCAGTTGACTGCCAACGGCATTACCGGCGCAAACGGCGTAGAGATCGACCACGTCGAGTTATTTGCATCCACACCTGATGCAGACAGTCGCAGCTTCGTCCTCTGTCCTGGTAAGGCCTACGACCGCTCTCCCTGTGGCACAGGTACCAGCGCCAAGCTTGCCTGCCTGTATGGCGATGGAAAATTACAAGTTGGTCAAACTTGGAGACAGCAGAGCATCGTCGGCAGCATCTTCGAAGGCAGCATCCAACTCGACGGCGACAGAATCATCCCCACCATCACGGGCGAAGCCTGGGTCATGTCTGAGGGGACGATTCTCGTGGACGAGCGTGATCCATTTGGAAAGGGTATTTGAAAAACATTACCACGGAGAACACAAAGAACGCGGAGAAATCCTTAAAAGAACTCTGTGAACGCCGTGATCTCAGTGGTTGAATCTTTGGGAGTCTAAATGAATTCAAAACATGACGTATTGATCATCGGCGGTGGTTCGATCGGCTTGAACTGCGCCTATTACCTTCTCAAAGCGGGGCGGAGAGTCACCATTGTGGATGCCAAGGAGATCGGCAAAGGCAGCTCCTCGGGCAACGCGGGGCACATCGTGCCGAGTCACATCGTCCCGCTGGCCGCGCCTGGGATCGTGCCCACCGCCCTCAAGTGGATGCTCGACCCGCAGAACACGCCTTTCGGCATGAAGATCAGCCTGGAGCCGAGTTACATTTCCTGGCTGCTGCAATTTGTCTTCGCGTGCAATGACGCCAATGTGCAGCGCGGCATCCCGCCGTTGAACAGTCTCGGCCAGTTGAGCGCGCGCAACTTCGCGCAGATAATCGCCGAGGAGAATTTCGATTGTCACTATCGCGAGAAGGGTTTGCTCTTCCTCTATAAATCGGCCGAAGCCTTTGCGAGCGGACGGCACGAAGCCGAGGAGATGAACAAGCACGGCATTCCCACCGACGTGCTGGACCAGGCCGCTGTCCATGCCCGCGAACCGCTGGCGCGCGCTGACGTTGTGGGCGGAGTCCATTTTACGGGCGACTCCTTCCTCGACCCCGCGCGTTTTTTGCAACTGCTGAAGGAGCGCGTCCTTGCGTTGGGCGCAGAGTTGCATGAGCATACGCCCGTCACAGGCTTCGACATGGCGGACGGAAAAATCCGTGCGGTGAAGACGGGCGCGGGCGACTTCGAAGCGGATGAGGTCATCCTGGCGGCGGGCGCGTGGAGTGCTGGTGTGGCCCGCGACCTGCGCCTGAACATCCCCGTCCAGCCTGCGCGCGGGTTCAGCCTGACCATGTCTGCAACGAAGCAGATGCCTGCCCAGGCGCTGCTGTTAGGCGAACGCCGTGTGGCCGTCACGCCGATGGGCGATTTGCTGCGCTTCACGGGCCGACTCGAAGTCGGCCAGTTCGGCACCGAGCCCGAGCCGCGCTGGATTCGTCAGATCGAGGCGGCGGTGCGGGAGTATATCCAGCTTGACGACAAGCTTGACATCCAAGAGACCTGGGCCGGGCTGCGTCCCACCACGCCCGACGGGATGCCCATCATCGGACGTTCACCGCGTTATCAGAACCTGGCCCTCGCCACGGGCCATGCCATGCTGGGACTGTCGCTCGGGCCGGGCACGGGCCAGGTCGTGGCGGACCTGCTCACAGGGCGGAAGCCTGCCTTCGACCTGAGTCCGCTCCGGGCCGAGCGGTTTTAGGGGCGAGTCCGCGCTGAGCGGAGTGAGGACATGCTCTTTGTCCGAATGAAGTCGAAGCGCCCTCATTGATAAAAACTGAACCCTAAAAAATGGGAAGCGACACTGTATAATCACGGCGTTGCCTCCCATTTTTGATTCAGCGGAGAATTATGACCATCATCCCTTGGAAGATTCTTGAATCGCAATATTTTCGTCCGCGCTTTCGCACCGACAAGGTCGAGCTGCCGAGCGGAAAGGTCTTTGAGCCGACCATCTTCGAGTTCCGCTCGTGGGCCAACGTCCTGGCGCTGACGCATGACCGCCAGGTGGTGCTCGTGCGCCAGTATCGTCACGGCGTGCAAGAGGTGTTGTACGAGTTCCCCGGCGGGGTGGTGGAGGATGGCGAGCAGCCCATCGATGGGGTGCGGCGTGAGCTGCTTGAGGAAACAGGCTTTACCGCAACGAAGTTCATCCAGGTTGGTCGGCTGTACCCCAATCCCGCCATCCAGACCAACAGTATTTATTTCTTCCTCGCCTTGGATGCCGAGAAGATCGGCGGTCAGCACCTCGATGAGGCCGAGGATATCGAAGTTCATCTCGTACCGCTGGATGAACTCATCGCCATGTCGCGGCGTGGAGAGTTCCTGCACGCGCTTCAAGTGGCGGGACTGTATCAGGCGCTGCTCTACCTAGACCGCATCCGCTGATGGCTTCGCGAGTCTCCGTCGCGCTGAAATATCTGCGTCAGTTTGGACCTCGTCCGCTGGCGTTGTTGGCGCTATACAAGTTCGGGTTGTGGACGGGGCATTATCGACGGTTGGACCGCGGACCACAGACCGTGGACCGTCCATCGTCCGCTGTCCACAGTCTGTTCCCTCTTCCCTCCCGCGAGCAGCTTTCGCAAATCCTCGGCGAAGATGGCCGAGCCGCCCTCCTCGCCGAAGCCGATGAGATCGTGGCAGGCCAATTCCGCAGGTTTGGCGATGAACTAGCAGAAATCGATCTCACGCTTCCGCAGCCACTCCAGCACTGGACGGCCTACGAATCCAATCATAAACTTCTTTCAGCATTTCACGTTCCACACAACGATATCAAATTCCTTTGGGAACCCACCCGCTTCGGCTGGGCCTTTATCCTCGGGCGCGCCTATCATCTCACGCAAGATGCAAAATACGCCGAGGCCTTCTGGAAATATTTCGAAACCTTCAGCGCGTCCAACCCCGCCAACCTCGGCCCGCACTGGATGAACGGTCAGGAAGTGGCTGTCCGCTTGATGGCATTGATCTGGGCGGCGCAGGTCTTTGAGACGCAGGACGAAAAGCGCAAAACGAGTCTCGTCACGTCCATTGCCCAACATGCGGCGCGCATCCCGCCCACGCTGGTGTACGCGCGGTCGCAGAACAACAATCATCTCGTCACGGAGTCGGCGGCACTGTACGTGGCAGGCCGAACGTTAAAGAATCATGAATGGCGTGACCTTGGCTGGAAGTGGCTCAACTGGGCCTTCCAGAATCAGATCGGCAGCTATGGCGAATACATTCAGCATTCCACCAATTATCAGCGCGTGATGCTTCAGGCCGCGCTTTTGGCGGAAGTGGTTCGGGATGAGGATTGGCCTGGGGCCACGAAGCAGGCGCTCGGTCGCACGACGCATTTCCTGTTCTCGATGCTGGATTCCGCTTCGGGACGAGTACCGAATCTGGGTTCCAATGACGGGGCCTTGATCCTGTCCCTCAGCGTGACTCCGTTTAACGACTTCCGCCCGACGGTGCAGGCCGCCGCACGCGCCTTCCTCAAGACGCAGATGCCCGCGGGTGTCTGGGACGAGATGGCGCTGTGGCTGGGATTCGCGCCCGCGCAAAAGACCTACACCTCCGAGCATTACATGACCGACAATCTGCGCGGACCTAACTCGTGGGCTTACCTGCGTGCCTCGCGCTTTCGCTCGCGCCTCTCGCACATGGACCAGTTGCACCTCGACCTGTGGTGGCGCGGACTGAACATCGCGCAGGATGCTGGCACGTATCTTTATAATGCTCCCGCCCCGTGGGACAACGCGCTGGTCACGACGCGCGTGCACAACACCGTGACGGTCGACGGCCGCGAGCAGATGACGCGCGCGGGCCGCTTCATGGCGCTTGATTGGGTCAATGCTTATTCGAAGAGCGAGATCGCCTCGGACGAGAACGTGCTGGGACGCGCGAAGGCCACCTTCAAGGGCTATCGCGATGTAAAGCACGAGCGCACCGTGAGCGTTTTCCGCGACGAGCGCTGGACCGTGCTCGATCAGTTCGGCCCCCTGCCTGCACGCGCCGCGCTGCACACCTATCGTATCCAGTGGCTGCTGCCCGATTGGAAATGGGAGGTCGCTGCGATTCCTGAGGATGTGGATGGCATCGGCTATGACCTGCGCCTCCTGTCGCCGCATGGCTGGCTGACTGTTCGCTTGTGGGTGGATTACTTCTTCGCTGCCACGCACGATGACAAATTCTCGGCAGGCCTGGCGCGGGCGAGCGAACGGCTGTGGGGCAACGCCGACCTTTCCGTGGTGGATGGCTGGGTTTCCACCACCTACGGGAAAAAAGAACCAGCCCTGTCGTTTTCCATGACGGCGGCTTCTTCCAGCTTTGCAGGTTTCGTGACCGAGTTCATCTTTCCACCGCTCCAATCGTCGCCTTTGGTGGCTGGAAATCCCACTGGAGTTGGTTCATGAGAATCCGTGCCGTCGCCATCCTGATCGAAGACGACCAGGTCGCCGTGATCGAACGTCATCGCATGGGACGTCACTATTTCACCTTCCCCGGTGGCGGCGTGGACACGGGAGAAACGGTCGAGCAGGCTGTCGTCCGCGAGGTGGAAGAGGAACTTGGCTTGCGCGTAGGCATTGACCGCAAGGTAGCCGAGATCTGGTTTCGCGGCAATCGCCAGGAATATTTTCTCGTGCATAGAATCAGCGGAGTGTTTGGCACGGGGACAGGCGAAGAATACACCCGCTCCGCCCCTGACGACCCGAACGTGGGAACCTATCTGCCGATGTGGATGCCGATCTCCGAGGCGTTCAATCAGCCTCTGGTTCCCACCGAGATGGTGATATTGCTGGTCAAATCCCACCCCGACGCCTGGCCCGAGAAGCCAGTTATAATCTCCGAACCAGAGAAATAAAATGATGTCATTGCGAGGAACCTCGAAGAGGCGACGAAGCAATCTCAAGTAACCACCAACCATGAGATTGCTTCGTCGGCCTACGGCCTCCTCGCAATGACATGGACCAACATGCATATCCTTATCATCCATCAAGCCTTTGCCTCCATTAACGAACCGGGCGGCACGCGTCACCACGAGTTGGCGCAGGTTCTCACCGCGCGCGGTCATCGCGTGACGGTCATCGCGTCACCTGTCAGTTATCTCACCGGGACCCCCCTCCGTCTCCCCCCAATTTCGGAGAAAATGGGGGGAGAGAAAGAGGGGGGGGTGCTCACGATTCTACGTGTCGCCGTATACGATGCCCATCACAAATCCTTCCTTCACCGTGTGCTGGCCTTCCTCTCGTTTATGCTGTCCTCGTTCTGGATCGGGTTGGGGGTCAAGAATGTGGACGTGGTCTGGGGTACGTCGCCGCCGATCTTCCAGGGAGTCACGGCCTGGGTACTGGCGCGGCTCAAAGGGGCGAAGTTCCTGTTCGAGGTCCGCGATCTGTGGCCGCGTTTTGCCATCGCGGTGGGCGTGTTGCGCAACGTCTGGCTGATCCGCGCTACGGAGTGGCTGGAACGTACGCTCTATCGCTCGGCGGATCGGGTGATGGTCAACAGCCCTGCGTATGTCAGCTATGTTAAAGAAATCACCCTGAGCGGAGGCTGGCAGCCGAAGTCAAAAGCCTGGAATGTGGAGTTGATCCCCAACGGCGCGGACCCGTCGATGTTCGATCCCGCTGACGATGGCGCGGACTTCCGTCAGGCACATCATCTCACCGAAAAGTTCGTGGTTATGTATGCGGGCGCGCACGGCATGTCGAACGATCTGGATGTCGTGTTGGAAGCTGCGCGCCAACTGGCGGAGGATACGCCCGAGGTCGAGATTGTGCTGGTGGGCGACGGCAAGGAGAAATCCGCGTTGATGGCGCGTGCGGCGGCGATGAGCCTGCCCAACGTGACCTTCCTGCCGCCCGTGCCGAAGGCGGGTATGGCCGAGGCGTTGGCTGCCGCCGATGCCTGCCTCGCCATCCTCAAGCCGCTCGAAGAATACAAGTGGACCTACCCGAACAAGGTCTTCGATTACATGGCGGCAGGACGCCCCGTGGCGCTCGCCATCGACGGCGTGATCCGCGAAGTGGTCGAAGCCGCCGACTGCGGCCTGTTCGCCGCGCCCGGGAATCCGTCTGCGCTGGCGGAGGCCATTCGTCAGCTTGCGCGCGACCGTCAACGCAGCCGAGTCATGGGCCTGCGCGGACGCGCCTATCTCAAAGCGCATTTCAACCGCGAGACGATGGCCGCGAATCTATTGAAGATGCTGGAAGCCATGACTGCTGAAAGGAAGTCGTGATGGACAAGATCGTCATCGTTGGCGCTTCGGGCCACGGCAAGGTGGTGGCCGACGTGGTCGAGCGCGAGGGCAGATACGCCATCCTCGGCTGGATCGACTCGTACAAGCCCGCGGGCGGAGAGTTTTTCGGCTATCCTGTATTGGGCGCCGAGGATGTCCTGCTCGACCTGTGGCAACAGCGCGAGATCGTCGGTGGTCTGATCGCCATCGGCGATAACTGGTCGCGAGGCCGCATGGTAGAAAAGATCCGCTCCCTCGCGGCTGACTTCACTTTCGTCACGGCAGTGCATCCGTCGGTGCAGATCGCGCGCGGTGTGAGCGTCGGCGCGGGGACGGTCCTCATGGCGGGCGTGGTCGTCAACAGCGACAGCCGCATCGGGGCGCATTGCATCCTCAACACCCGCGTCTCGCTTGATCACGATTGCGTCATGGACGATTGCTCCAGCCTCGCGCCTGGCGTCACCACGGGCGGCACGGTGACCATCGGCGCGTATAGCGCTGTCTCGTTGGGCGCGAACATCCTGCATGGCAAGACGGTCGGCGCGCATACGGTGGTCGGTGCTGGAGCATTGGTGCGCGAGGACCTTCCCGACCATTGCGTGGCCTATGGCGTCCCCGCCCGTGTCATCCGCCGACGGGCGGAAGGGGAGAAGTACTTGTAAGAATCGCGAATGGGGGAACCAAATGTAGTCTGGCTTCGTCCTCGGGACAAACACAGCCCCACGCCTAAAATCCCTGGCTGTGAAGAGGAGAAGTCATGAAACGTCCCTTGCCCTTCCTATCTCTTGTGATCGCCGCCTTGCTCTTGCTCAGCGCCTGCGGGTCTCGTGCCTCTAATGCCCCGCTGGAACCAGCCGCGACGGAGGCTCCCGCGACGGAGGCCCCTATGATGGAAGCGGCCGCCGCCACCGCGGCCCCGGTCTTGGAAAAAACCGACTATAGTATGGTAGCCATGCCGACCGTCTCCATTTCCCCCGATGGCCAGGCGGATGTCAGCGCCTCTGACCCCGCCAACCCCAGCCTGGGCCGCATGATCATCAAGAATTCGGATATGCGTCTGCAAGTCGAAGACACCGACGTGGCCATCGACCGCACCACGCAGATGGTCGGTGACCTGGGCGGGTATATCGTCAGTTCGCGCTCGTGGTATCAGGCCTATGACAAGTACAACCTCAAGTACGCCACCCTGACCATTGGCTTACCCGTGGACCAGTTCGAGCGTGCGCTCAGCCGTCTGCGCGGCTTCTCGGTCAAGGTGCTCGACGAGACCGCCTCGGGTGAGGATGTCACCGACCAGTACGTGGACCTGCAATCGCAGATCGTCAACCTCGAAGCTACCCGCGACCGCATCAAGTCCTTCCTCGACGAGGCCAAGACCGTGGATGAGGCCCTGCGCGTCAACCAACAGCTCTCCGAGATCGAGGGTCAGATCGAGCAACTCAAGGGGCAGATGAACTACCTGAAGGATCGCTCCGCCTATTCGACCATCACCGTCAACTTTGAGCCGGTCCTGCCCGAGATCGTCTCCACCCCCGTCCCGACCCCCACGCCGCAAGTCTGGGACCCAAGCAGGACCTTTGGCAAGGCGTCCAAAAGCCTGACCAAAGCCTACCAGGGCATCACCGACTTCCTAATCTGGGTCTTCGTGGTCGTTGTGCCCATCGTCCTCCCGCCCATCCTGATTCTCTGGGGCCTGTTGAAATGGTTCACCCGCAAGCCTGCCCAGCCTAAATAGCCGAATCAAAACCGCCCCTGCAAAACAGGGGCGGTTGTTTTGTGTTGATGGGTTACGGCAGATTGAAAGCTCGGACGAGGAAGACGGCCATTTGTGCGCGATTGACTACGGTGGCGGGGCAGTAGATTCCACTCCCGCAGCCGCCGGTGATGCCCTCTGTTGCGAGTTGCTCGATCCAGGCGGCGGCCCAATGATCGGTCGGGACATCGGTGAACACGCCCGTTGGGGTGGGTGGGGCGTAGGAAGCGCCATGTTCCGCGCGGAGCAGGAAGACGGCCATCTGGTCACGGGTGACGGGCGTATCGGGGCAGAAGTTGCCGTTGCCGCATCCGCCGGTGATGCCTTCGGCGGCCAGTTGCTCGATCCAGGCGCCCGCCCAGTGACCCAGAGGAACGTCGCCGAAGACAGTCCCTGTGGCGTTGGGCGGGGTGTAAGCAGAACCATGTTCGCCGCGCAGGAGGAAGACGGCCATCTGCGCACGGGTGACGCTGGCCTCGGGACAGTACATGAGTGGGGAGGTGGAGCATCCGCCCGTGACGCCTGCATTGTGGAGACGTTCGATGAAACTTCGTGCCCAATATGTTATTGGTACATCAAAAAAGGTAGTTGGCCAATATTCAAAAGCACCAATATCACAATGCACGCCTTGCGGACGAGTGACTCCATTTTGTGAAGTGTTATTCACAGGCATAGCTGCACAGGTTGCGTCATCCCCTGCATCAATAGCGGAAGAGCCTTGGAGCAGTGCCAGGGTTTGTGTGCCACCTCCATAATTTCCTAGTGGAGCGAGAATGGGATCACCATTCAACGACGCACCGCAACTTCCGTCTTCTACTAGATTATTGATATTTTTCGATATAGTCCCAGTATTGGAGCAGTCTCCGCCAGAGATCGAATTAGCTACAAGCGTATTTGAGAATAGCAATTTGTCTTCATTTTGAATGCCGCCGCCGGTCCCATTTGCGCTATTTGCGGAGAACGTACTGTTTATAATGGTTGCCGTACGCCAGGCATTATCAAGGCCACCGCCATTCAGCCCTGCTGCATTTCCGGATAGGGTGCTGTTGACAATGGTTAATGAGTCGCCATTAATAATACCGCCACCATAATTATCTGCAGCGTTATTGTAAATTGTACTATTTGTTATAGTCATTTCTCCGGCTGGATCAGATGCACCATGGTAGATGGCACCTCCATTGGTGGCATGGTTTCCGGAGAATGTACTGTTCGTAATGGTTACCGTGCCCCCTGTCGCGTTGATGCCACCGCCATTTCCATCAACAGTATAATTTTGCTCGAAAGTGCTATCTGCTATTGCCAGGTTGCTAAA
Organism: uncultured Anaerolineales bacterium; assembly: GCA_937928015.1. Classification (GTDB taxonomy): domain Bacteria; phylum Chloroflexota; class Anaerolineae; order Anaerolineales; family Villigracilaceae; genus JACPVF01. Next base: position 20,659 of record CALFXA010000283.1, read on the forward strand.
AGAATTGAACAGTCCACCGCCATCTTTGTCTGCATGATTCCCAATAAAGGTTACATCCGTCAGCGTTGGATTGCTTCCGATATGATTGTACATTCCTCCGCCCCTATAGGCAGAGTTTTCACTGAACAACACATCCGTCAGCGTTGGATTGCCTCCGTTATCATTGTACATTCCTCCGCCATAGTTACCTTTTGCAGTGTTGTTATTGAAAGTCACACCTGCTAATATAGGACTACTACTACTGTTGACCATTCCGCCACCTTCAAGGGCTGTGTTATTGCTGAAAGTGACATTGACCAACGTTGGATTGCTTTCATATCGATTGTTTATCGCGCCACCACCCTTAGCTGAATTGCCAGTAAAGGCTACATTTGTTAAAGTTGGGCTGCTCCAAACATTAAGCATAGCACCGCCGCTGTTTCCCGCGATATTGCTACTAAATGCAACATTCGTCAATGATGGGGCGCTTCCGTTGTCATTATAAATTCCCCCACCGCTATTTCCAGCAGTGTTGCCGTTGAAGGAGGAATTCTCTATTGTCGGGTTGCTGTGGTAGTTATACATCCCGCCTCCATCATAAGCCGCGTTTCCGCTGAATGTCACATTAGCTAACTGCGGACTACTGTTAATATTATACATTCCACCCCCATCATGGGAAGCGTTCTCATTACCGTTAAATTTAATATTTACTAGGGTTGGATTACCATTTAGATTATACATCCCACTATTACTGGCACCGGTAATAGTAAATCCGTCTAGAAGAGCAGTATTATCCGTATTGCTGCCAACAATCACATTGTTACTATTCGTGTCATTTCCTGTGACCGTATTGAGGTCTGTAATGATCGGCGTCTGGCTGTCGTTATTGTCGATATCCCCACTGAGAATCGTAGTATTAAGGATATAGTCTCGCTGATCCTGTGCCGTCTCTGTCCCATCGAACCCGCCGTAGACAGCCACCCCGCTCTTAAGTTGGAATGTGGCGGTACGGTCTGTACTGGATAAGGTGGGTTTGTAAACCCCTGCTACTACCCAAATCTCATTCCCACTGACAGAATTGGTCAATGCAGTTTGCAGTGTACAAGCGTTATCCCAGTTTGAACAATTTCCGGTTCCGAGTGCAACCGATTTGACGTACAGAATCCCTGCTGCATGCACTGGGATGATTCCTTGCGTGCCGAGTAATAAGGCCAACACAGAAACAAGATTCAATAACCTCATTTTTAGAGGGGAGGATTTCATGTGGTCTTCTCCTGATATATTAGATTTGGAGGGGGAAATCATGTATCCCACCTGCATAATTTATATTATATCTACGTGCTTTCCTTTGATAATGGAGGAAAGTAATTTATTTCTTGTGATTAGCAGACCTCCTCAAAGAGAGCTATCGCCCTTTTGTTGAAAAAGGGCGATAGCTCTTACAATGATTACGGCAGATTGAAAGCCCTGACGAGGAAGACGGCCATCTGCGCGCGATTGACGATGGTGGCGGGACAGTAGATCCCGCTCCCACAGCCGCCGGTGATACCCTCTGCTGCGAGTTGCTCGATCCAGGCGGCGGCCCAATGGTCGGTCGGGACATCGGTGAATACGCCCGTTGGGGTGGGCGGGGCGTAGGAGGCGCCGTGTTCCGCACGGAGCAGGAAGACGGCCATCTGGTCGCGGGTGACCGGCAGGTCAGGGCAGTAATTCCCATTTCCACAACCGCCGGTAATGCCTTCGGCGGCCAGTTGCTCGATCCAGGGGCCCGCCCAGTGACCCAGGGGAACATCACCGAAGATGGTCCCTGTGGCGTCAGGTGGATTGTAGGCGGAGCCGTGTTCGCCGCGCAGGAGGAAGATGGCCATTTGCGCACGGGTGACGCTGGTCTCTGGACAGTACATGAGTGGGGAGGTGGAGCAGCCACCCGTGATGCCTGCATTGTAGAGACGTTCGATGAAACTCCAAGCCCAATACATAGATGGTACATCAGAAAATACTGGCGAGTCGGTGAGCGTATAGTATTCACCGCTGATGAAATCTCCATTGCCCAAGCCCGGCCCACCTAATTTATTATTGCTGGCATCCATAATCGTATCGTCATCGATCACGTCTAAGCGCAAAAACAAACCTACAGTAATCAAATTCTTTATCTTTTCAAATGTAGATGGACCAATATCTGATACATTCATGATGTCTTCGATACGCTGGAATGGGCCATGTGTGGTGCGATAATCGATAATTTTCTGGGCTGTGGTGGGTCCAATTCCCGGGAGAGAGTCTAGTTGTTCCAAAGTGGCAGTATTTATATTTATTAAATCAGCACTATTTACATTATATGTGCCTGTATTTACAGTCACGACATAGACTGTTCCTGCCCCGTTTACATCAGTGACCGAAGCGCCATTGATGCCATCAGTAGCCATAAGGCTGAAGTCGCTAAAATCTACGCCTATCACTGGCTTGGAAAAAGTCACCGTGAATTTTACGCTGGCAAGATTTGTCGGATTAGGGTTGACGCGGGTAATGGAAATAACAATAGGGGATGTCGTTTCTATGTTCCAGCTATAGGTAGCAGGAGATGGGTCTGCATTTCCAGCTAAGTCGAGGGCGTAGACCTCAAGGCTGTGAGGACCATCCACCAGAGCGGGTAATGTCAACGGACTGATGCAAGCTGCAAATGGATCATTGTCAAGCTTGCACATGAAAGAAGCCACGCCACTGCCTCCACCGTCGTTGCCATCGAAGGTGAATGTGGGCGTGTTGTCATTGTCCAGCGCAGGCGGAGTGGTCAGGAGGGAGGTTTCAGGGGCGATGGTATCCACTGCCCAGGCATGGGATGCGGGCGAAGCGTCCGAGTTTCCCATCAGGTCGATGGCGTATACATCAAAGGTGTGTGGGCCATCGGAAAGTTCGCTTAAAGTATAAGGACTGGTGCAGGTTGTGTAGGGACTGCCATCCACGCTACAGAAGAAGGCTGAGATGCCGCTATTTAATCCATCGTCTCCACTAAATGTGAAAGTGGGAGTATTGTCATGGTCAAATGCAGACGGAGCACTCAAGATGGAAGTCTCGGGAGGTATTGTATCTTCGATGGCCTCATAAGCACCAATGTCACAATGCAATCCCTGTGGACGAGTCACACCGCGTTGATCCATTTCAGCACAGGTGGCATCATTCCCAGTATCAATCGCAGATGAGCCAGCCAACAGTGGGGTTGTGGGAGTAAACCCACCATAATTGCCCGTGGTCCCCAGCAATGGGTTGGTTGTAATAATATTTGAACATACAGAGCCCGTCGGACAACCGTCCTGGATAATGCTGTCATCAATGCTAGGATTTCCAGAGTAATTATCAATTTGCGCATTAGTATTAGCTATATTGCCCCAAATAATGGAATTATAGATATGGGGGCCGCTGGCAGAATTGTTGTTAGTAATTAGGCCGCCACCAAAATCTGCAGTATTTCCACTGACCGTCACATTTGTCAAAACTGGACTGCTCTCATTGTTAATAATCCCGCCTCCGCCAACTTCTGCCGAATTGCCGCTAAAAGTTACGTTGGTCAAGATCGGTTGGCCAAAGTAGTTACACATTCCACCGCCAAAACCTGCTGAATTCCCACTAAATGTAACATTCTGAAGAGTAAGGCTACTATATATGGCAAGAATTCCGCCCCCATCCACCTCGACCACATTTCCGATGAAAGCCACATTGGTCAAATCGGGAGCGCCAGTCGAAATGAGCAGGCCTGCCCCTCCGTGATTAGCCGAGTTCTTGCTAAAGATGAGATTGGAAAGGTCCATGTTCGCGGCGTCAACCATTCCACCACCGCATCCCAAACCCGGACAAGAGGTGGCGCCGTCGGCATTTCCCGCTGTAATGGTAAAGCCATCCAGGGTTGCGCCTTCTGCCCCTATTACCACATGATAAGAATTATCTGCGCGGGTCGGTTCATTGTATGCCACATGACTGTTGTCATTTCCGCTCAAGTCGCCACTCAGGGTGGTGACATTGATACCAAAATCACGTTGGTCACGCGCTGACTCTGTGCCATTAAATCCGCCGTAGACGGCCACCCCGCTCTTGAGTTGGAAGGTGGCGGTACGGTCAGCGCCCGAGGTTGGCTTATGGGTCCCAGCCTTGACCCAAATCTCTTGCCCAGAGGCGGCATTGGTCAGCGCGTACTGAAGGTCACAAGCCTCGGCCCAACTGGAACAAGCTCCGCTGGTCAGGCCGCCTGAGGCCGCATATAGTACATCGGATGGCTGCGCTTCATAGGCTCCAATGTCACAGGCTGGAGTGGAGCGTGTTATCCCACGCTGGTCGGTAGCGGGACAGTTGTTGCTGGTGGCATCAATGGCCGAGGAACCCGTCTGAATGGGTATTGTTTGGGTATATCCGCCATAATACCCGAGCGTACCGAGCAGGGGATTGTCAGTAATGATGTTCGAGCACATACTATAGACCGAACATTCTCCCTGGATCACGCTATCGCTGATCGTGGCAATGCCCGTGTCGTAGACTTGCAGCCCGCTCAGATCGGTGTTTTCCCATAGGATCGTATTGCGAATCGTCACATAGCCGACATTGTAAATACCGCCACCGTCGGCTTCGGCTGCATTTGCGGTGAAGGTGATGTTTGCCAGGATTGAAGGTTCGTGTTTGTTGGAGACCGCGTTTCCAAGCCCGCCGCCGTTTTGGGCTGAGTTGCCTGCAAAGGTAGCATTGGTTAGAGTCGCATGCCCATGATCCATCATACCACCCCCATAAGTGGCCGCCGAGTTGTCGAAAAAGGCAATGTTGTTCATCACCAGTTCCGACTCATTGTATAGGCCTCCACCCATATCCGCAGTGTTGCCGACAAAGGTGATATCCGTCAAAGAGAGGTTTCCTTGGGTAGCAACCATGCCACCGCCAGTGCTCGCCGAGGAGTTGCCGTCAAAGATCACTCTTGTAATGGTCAGGTTACTGGCAGCGCTATACATCCCGCCGCCAGATAGCGCATTATCTTCACGAAAGGTGATATCTGTCAAAATTGCGTCGCTGTTCAAACTAAACATCCCGCCCCCACCCATGGATGTGGTGTTTCGTAGGAAGAGGATGTTTGTCAGGATGGAGTTACTATAAAACTCTAGGAAGCCGCCCCCGCTATCATCGGGGAATGCACCGCCGTTCGCATTTCCTGCTGTGACCGTGAAACCATCTAAAATCGCTCCGCTCGCGCCTGTGACCACATGATAGGAATTATCGGCCCGGGTAGGTTCATCCGCTAGAATGATGTCGTTGTCGTTCCCAAGTAAATCTCCACTGAGGGTGGTGATATTGACCGTAAAATTGCGCTCGTCGCGGGCGGATTCTGTCCCCGCAAATCCGCCGTAGACCGCTACCCCGCCCTTGAGTTGAAAAGTGGCGGTGCGGTCGGTGCCTGTGGTGGGTTTGTAGACGCCCATCTGGACCCAAATCTCATCCCCGCTGACAGCATTCGCCAGTGCAGTTTGCAGGGAGCAGGCATTGGCCCAGTCGGAACAATCTCCACTCCCATCGGGGGTGACGTACAGAATCCCTGCCGCATGCACGGGGGTGATACCCATCGGTCCAATGGCTAGGACCATGATCAAGAACACGCTTAGGATGCGCATCGTGAAAATAGTGCTTTTGGTTGACATGAATAACCTCCTGCAAGAGCCGATTCTTTTATAGTTTGTTGGGACGGATGTGTTCTTATCAAGCCCACCTGTCCTGTAAATTTATTATAACCCTGGTTGTACAGTACCCCTTTTTCTTTTATTTTGACGGGTTTGCGATATTGCAAGGCAAAGCGGAATACAATAATTTGACGTTCCTATCGGGGAAAGAGTTCCCAAACACAAAAATACCTCTGGATGAGAACATTTTTTCTTGAAATCAAGATAACCTATATGGTCCCGTGCGTTTCCAGAAAATTCTTATTTTGATCCGATTCGTAAGTCATGTAAAGAAGAAAAACAGCCTCCCTGTATCCTGGGAGGCTGTAACTGGGTTACGGTAAATTGAAGGCCCTGACGAGGAAGACGGCCATCTGGGCGCGGTTGACAACCGTGGCTGGGCAGTACATCATCGGAGAAGCGGAGCATCCGCCCGTGATACCTTCTGTTGCGAGTTGCTCGATCCAGGCGGCGGCCCAATGGTTGGTTGGGACATCGGTGAATACGCCCGTTGGGTCGGGCGGGGCGTAGGAGGCGCCGTGTTCCGCACGGAGCAGGAAGACGGCCATCTGGTCACGGGTGACGGGCAGGTCGGGACAGAAGTTGCCGTTTCCGCAGCCGCCAGTGATGCCTTCGGCGGCTAGTTGCTCGATCCAGGGTCCCGCCCAGTGACCCAGCGGAACATCACCGAAGACGGTTCGTGTGGCGTCTGGCGGATTGTAGGCGGAACCATGCTCCCCGCGCAGGAGGAAGACGGCCATTTGTGCGCGGGTGACGCTGGTTTCGGGGCAGTACATGAGCGGGGAGGTGGAGCATCCGCCGGTGATGCCTGAGGTATACAGGCGGTGAATAAAATTGCTGGCCCAATAGGTCAGCGGGACATCGGAGAAGACCTGGGTGCCATACTCATATGCGCCAATATCGCAATGTGCATCCTGTGGACGAGGGACCCCACGCTGGTCACTTATTGCACAATTCGCATCATCTCCTGCGTCAATTGCAGGGGAACCTGTTAGAAGAGCCATGGTCTGAGTCGGTCCACCGTTATCTGCAAGTAGACCGAGATTCGGATCTTCGCTACTTGCAGGAGTCCCGCAAGTATGCTCTCCAATTGCATTGTTTTCTATGATGTTTCCAGTATTCAGAAGGATGCCTGTGCTAATTCCGTTATAGCAATCCGCTCCATTCGTATTATTTGCAAGGATAGTATTTATAATTGAAAGTGCTGCACCACTATAGGCCAATCCGCTGCCAGTATCACTGGCTGTAGTTCTTGTATTATTGGTAATTGTACTATTTTTGATGGTTAAATAACCACCACCATAGATTCCGGTATTTATGTTGTTTGCGATTGTAGAATTTGTGATGGTTATTGTGTTTGTATTATTATCGTTGGTGCCGCCTGCGGCAGATATACCTCCACCTGAAGTGACAGCACTGTTATTAAAGAAAGTGCTTGCGCTTATACTAACATATGCCATATTCGATCCAATATAGGTATAAATTGCACCCCCACTCCAATCTGCCGTATTGTTAAAAAAAGTACTTTCATTGATTATCATTTTGTTTGCATTGTAGATAGCACCACCATTCATAGTACTACTATTATTTTTAAAAGATGAATTATTAATGGTGATTGTTCCCCAGTTATAGATTGCACCACCACTACCACTAGAGTTACCACTAAAAGTACAGCTATTGACATTCAAGACACCTTGGTTAAATATTGCGCCCCCATATCCACCTGAAAGTTTGTTGTTATTGATAAAGTTGACGTTGGTTATATTCGCATTTGCATAATTAATTATTATGCCAGAATCTCCGCCATTAATAATATCTAGATTCTTTATGGTGAATTCTGATGTAGATACATAGAAAATTGTGACGGTATTACCTCCGCTGATTTCTACATGCGTACTTAGTCCTGCCCCATCTATTGTTATACTTTTATTGATCGGGATTGTTGAAGAAAGCAGAATAGTCTGGCCACTCAGGATAGTGTCAAATCTAATTGTATCTCCGCCTGAGGCGGAAGTTATTGCTGCTCGAAGCGAACCTGCTCCACTATCATTCGTATTTGTGACGACCCATTCACTCGATGATGTGTGTTGAACGGGTAGAGTATAAAACGGGTCTTTCGTAAGAGATGAATTGGCAGATGCTTTTGCTTGTACGGGCGATGCTGTTAACAAACTAGTTAGCAAGGCAAGCAGGGTAAGGATTGGAACTAAACGAGAACCAAACTTGGAACGCGAAGTTTTCATACAGCATTCCTCCTGACGGATTGGATTGGGATAGGGAAGACTTTGTATCCCACTTATCGATGATATTATAGGCTGAGTAAATTTCCCTATCAATTGATAAAAATCACCTTTATTTCCTGACAACAAAAATATGCTCAGAATCAAAAAAATCCCTGAACTCAACTCAGGGATTTTTGTATACTGTTGAAACTTACGCCTTCTCCAACCCGTGCGCCTCCAATAACTTCTCATCCTCCAGAATTTCCATCGTCAGGCCATCGGCTACGACCTGGCCCTCGTCCATGACCACGGTGCGCGGAAATAACTCGCGGACCAGGGCCATGTCGTGCGTGGAGACCAGCATGGTGATGGGCAGGTCGCGCAGCAGGTGGATCAGGGTGCGGCGGGCGCGCGGGTCGAGTCCCGCCGAGGGTTCGTCGAGGACCAGGATCTTGGGGTTCATCGAGAGCACCGTGGCGATGGCGATGCGTTTCTTTTCGCCTACGCTCAGATGATGGGAGAGACGGTCGCGATAGGCGGACATGCGCACGGCTTCCAGCGCCGAGTCCACCCGCGCGCGGACCTCGTCTTCGGGCAGGCCCATGTGCAGCGGGCCGAAGGCCACGTCCTCGAAGACGGTGGGGGAGAAGAGTTGGTCGTCGGGGTTCTGGAACACGAGCCCGACCATCGCGCGGATAACAGGCAGACGGTCCGGGCTGAGGCGCAGACCGCCCACCTCGATCTCGCCGTGCCCACCCAGAATCCCGTTCAGGTGTAGCATCAGCGTGCTCTTGCCCGCGCCGTTCGGCCCGACCAGCGCCACCTTGTCGCCCGCACACAACTTCAACGAGACGCCGCGCAGCGCGGTGTGGCCGTCGGGATAATGGAAATGCAGGTCTTTGACGCTCAGCACGTCACCTTCGCATTCGGGAAATTCGTAGTGTTTGACAGGATGCATCACAGGCATTAGAACCGTCCAACCAGTTGGATGAGGAGGAGAAGGATGGCCGCCGCCGCGCCGTAGGTCCAATCTCGCGGACGCAGGATGTGCGGATTGAGCGTGCGCAGGTGGCCGTCGTAACCGCGCGCCAGCATGGCGTTGTAGATGCGGTCGCTGCGTTCGTAACTGCGCAGGAAGAGCTGCCCCGCCATGTTGCCCGTCATGCGCGCCCGCCAAAAGACATTTCGCCCGGACCTTCGGCCCGGTTCCGCTGCCGAGCGCGAATCGCGCGCCCGCAGCAGACGGAGGACCTCGTCGGTCAGCACGAATAGGTAGCGGTACAGAAACGAAACGATGGTGGTCAGGATGCCCGGCACGCGCAAATGCTCGAAGGCGTGGATCATGTCTGGGAAGCGCGTGGTGGCCACCAGCAGGATGGCCGCCTGCACCGAGATCCACGAGCGTAGCAGGATGCTGGCGAACTTGACCAGCCCGAAGTCGGTGGGGACCAACGTGAGCGGACCCAGCGTCCATGTGGCGAGCGGATGCCCGAGCGGAGAGAAGATGGCCGAGATCGCCGCCAACGCAAAGGGCAGCGCCACGAACGAGCGGCGGAAGGTGAAGTCAACGCCCAGTCGTGAGAGGGCGTTAAGTCCCAACAGGAGCAACCAGGAGAGTCCGAACGCGGCCCAGGCGCCGTCGGGCAGCAGCGCGTTCGAGAGGATGAGCAGCACCGTCACCGTCACCTTGACGCGCGGATCGAGGCGGTGCAGCGGACTCTCCGCTTCGTGAAAACGGTCGAAGGCTTCGGCGTGCATCAGGAGGTCTTCGACTTACGGCGCAGCGCGTTGCCGAGCACGATCATCAGGCCCAGCACGACCAGCGCCCCTACTGCGCCCGCCACGACGGTCGAGAGGGCCGTCTGCCCGAGGAAGGGGATGGTGTAATCGGGCATGAGCTTGTATGGCGCGGACTGGCTCAAGCGCAGGAAGCCCATGTCGGTTGCCACGCGCTCCAACCCGTCGGGATCGGCGGAGGCCAGCGGCGAGAGCAACACCGTAGCCAGAGCCACGATTCCGCCGACGACCACCCATCCACGCCCGCCCTTGTCAGCCACGGCTTGCGAGTCGAGCAGGTCAGGACGGGTCTGCAGGATGAAAGCCAGCGCCGTCACGGTAACGACTGCTTCGCCCAGGCCGATCAGCACATGCACACCCAGCATGGCGGGGACCACGATCTGCAATTGGGTTGCGCCGCTCAGCCACAACTGCAGCGACGCCGTCAACGCGGAGGCCACGGTCGAGAGCCAGGCCGCCACTCCCGCCACTGCCAGACGGACGGTCTTGTTCTGGTTGAGGACGCTGCGGTACAGGCCGTACCCAATCATGGCCGTCAGCAGTCCCATGTTGAAGATGTTGGCGCCCATCGCCAGCAGGCCGCCGTCCTGGAAGAGCAATCCCTGCAACGCGATGACCGCGGTCATCACCAGGATGCCCGCCCAGGGTCCCAGCACGATGGCGGCCAGCGCGCCGCCCAGGAAGTGACCCGAGGTCCCGCCCAGCACGGGGAAGTTCAGCATTTGCGCTGCAAAGATGAAGGCCGCCATGATGCCCATCAACGGGACCTGCTTCTCGCCCAGGGTTTTGTTGGTCTTTGTGATCGCGACACCGACGGCCGCCGCCGTGATGACCCAGAATATGACTGCAATGATTACGCTGAGAAAACCGTCGGGAATGTGTAGCGGGGTGGGGGAATATAACATCGTCTCTCCTTTTGTAGAACCAACTCTCTTATTGGCAGCCTGGACATAGCCCGTACAGTGTGACGTGGCTGGAGTCCAGTTTGTAGCCCGTGGATGTTTCAAGCTGGCGATACAGTTCTTCCAACGGGGCATGTTCGATCTGCATGGAGCCGCCGCAGGCGCGGCAGATGAGGTGATGATGATTGTCGCTGGCGAGTTCGTAGACTGTTCTGCCGTTGCCCATATGCGCTGCCAACACGAATCCATTGGCCGCCAGGAACTCCAGCGTGCGGTAGACGGTGGGCTCCGTCAGCCCGGGCAATTCTGCGCGGGCCTGCTCGTAGACCTGGGACGGGGTCAGGTGTCCGCCCGCGTGCCGCAGCACATGCAGGATGGTCATCCGCTGGGGGGTCATGCGGAAACCCTGGGCACGGAATTCGGGGGCAAACTCGCTCACACAGCTCATAAAAGGTCCTTATTGCAATTACTTACAATTGTATATATTATATTATAGTTCCAACAGGGCACATTCTTACCGATAAGTCCTGCCAAAAAATATCAAAAGGCCCCGCAGAGAAAATACATGCGGGGCGTAGATGACTGTCATCTTTTACTAACGGTTCCTAGCGGAAGGGCATCAGCGCGAAGAGATATGGCCTGCCGCTGACGTACTCGAAGCCAAGCACCCAGGTCATCCAATCCAGGTTGCCGTTGGCCTGCGTCCCGCCGTAATAGACCGAGTAATAATTCCCTTCATACGGCCAGGTGGCCTGGTAGGTAGTGCCACCGACCTGGAGCTGGTCACAAGTCAACGTATAGGGGGCGTTGAAGAGCTTTAGCAAATCAGGGGCGACCACTTCATGGAATGCGCCTGTGGTGGGCAGGCCGCTGCCGGGCGCATCGCCCCAGTTCACCTCGAAAGTGGAGTCGAACAGGAATTCGGCGTGGGGCTGGTCGTAGACCACCGTCCGCCCGTCGCGATAATAGCGGACCTCCATGCCACGCAACGGGCTGACGAGCGCCGCCAGCAACGGACCGTTCGAAGTCTGCAGGGCGGTCTTGAAGCTGTCGATGGTGGTAGTCACCTGCGGGTCCGCGCAGAAAGTGGCCGAAGGGACGGGCGTCCCGCCGACGGCGCCGCCCGCGTTGGGGACGGTGGCGGGCACGAAGACGCCGGTCGGCGTGAAGGTCCCGAACACGGCCGGGGTGACGGTTTGGATCGGCACCGCGGTCTGGGTGGGAAAGATGAGCGGGATGACGGTGGGGGTGGCGGTGGGCCCGGTCCCGCTTGGGAGCGAACATCCCGCCAGCAGGATCAGGGTCAGCAGGCTGATTGCAATCGATCTGGTTTTCATGGTGAAATCTCCTCGCGACTATTGACAATTCCTTTGGTTGGCATATAATCGGCCAAAATCAGAAAGCGAAGACGAGGACGAGTACGCGTCACACGACGGTTTTGGTAGAGAAAGCATCTACCACCCAGAGAGCAGGCGGAACGTGGTGAGAGACCTGCCCGAAACGATGAAGCCGAATGGACCTCCGAGCTGCAAGGCGAAAGCCCATGGCGAGTAACCGATGACGGATTGCCCCCGTTACAGGGCTAGAGTATAAGCCTTTTCGGCCGTACTCGAAAAGAGTGAAGCTGGCGTCCCGTTGCATCATAACGGGATTTTTTTATAGCTTCATTTGGGTGGCACCACGGATGCGACAGCGTTCGTCCCATATTGGGATGAACGCTGTTTTTGTTTGGACCAAAAGGAGAAGAGATGAACACGAACCTGATTTCCGAACCCGAAGTCACGCCCCTGCAGGAACGCATGAGCGAGGTCGTCGAAGACCGCTCTCGCCCTGCCGAACAGATCCTCAAGGAGCAGAGCGAGGAAGAGAACCGTCCTGCCGTCTTTGTGCCGTAACGAAACCATCCACTCATCGAAGGAGTCCACCATGTCTGACCAAACCCGCTTTCTCTTGAACGAGACCGACCTGCCGAAGTTCTGGTACAACGTCCAGGCCGACAGCCCCGTGCCGCCGACCCCTGTCCTGCACCCGGGCACCCTGGAGCCTGTCACCCCCGACTTCCTCTCCGTACTGTTCCCGATGGAGTTGATCATGCAGGAAGTCTCGGCCGAACGCTACATCCCGATCCCCGAGGAGGTGCGCGAAATCTACAAGCTGTATCGGCCCACCCCGCTGATCCGTGCCCGTCGCCTGGAACAGGCGCTTGGTACGCCCGCGCATATCTATTACAAGTACGAAGGCGCTTCACCCTCGGGCAGTCACAAATCCAACACGGCTGTTCCGCAGGCCTTCTTCAACAAGGCGGCCGGGACCAAGGCCTTGACCACCGAAACCGGGGCGGGGCAGTGGGGTTCGGCGCTCTCGATGGCCTGTCAGATGTTCGGCCTCGACCTGGAAGTGTACATGGTCAAGGTTTCGTACACCCAGAAGCCATATCGCCGTATCCTGATGGAGACCTTCGGCGCGCAGGTCTTTGCCAGCCCCACCGACCGCACCAACTATGGCCGCTCGGTGCTGGCTTCCAATCCGCAAAGCCCGGGCTCGCTGGGCATCGCCATTTCGGAGGCGGTGGAGGTGGCGGCCACCTCGGGTGGCGCGAAGAAGTACAGCCTCGGCTCGGTGCTGAACCACGTGCTGATGCACCAGACCGTCATCGGCGAGGAAGCCCTCAAGCAAATGGACATGGCCGACGAGTATCCCGACGTGGTCTTCGGCTGTGTGGGCGGCGGATCGAACTTCGCGGGAATCGCCTTCCCCTTCCTGCGCGAGAACCTGAAGAACGGAAAGCGCACACGCCTGGTAGCCGTCGAGCCGACCGCGACTCCTTCCCTGACCAAGGGCACCTACACCTTCGACTATGGTGACACAGCCAAGATGGCGCCCGTGGTCAAGATGCACACCCTCGGCCACGACTTCGTGCCGCCGTCCATCCACGCGGGCGGATTGCGCTATCACGGCATGGCGCCGATGGTCAGCACCCTGGTGGACGCGAACCTGATCGATGCGCTGGCCGTCCCGCAGAATGCGACTTTCGAGGCGGCCATCCAGTTTGCGCGCGCCGAGGGCATCGTGCCTGCGCCCGAGTCCTCGCACGCCATCCGCGCCGCGATCGATGAGGCGCTGGATGCCAAGGCCAAAGGCGAGAAGCGCGTCATCCTGTTCAACCTGTCGGGTCATGGCAACTTCGACATGACCGCCTACGAGTCCTACCTGCACGGCAAACTGGAGGATTACGAATATCCTGCCGAGGCCGTGGCCGATGCCATGACGAGACTGCCCAAGGTGTCGGTCCCTGCGTAATCGAAATCGAGACACAAAAAAGCCCGACTCATGCGAGTCGGGCTTTTTACTTTTTCTTGGATTATTCTTCGCCGAAGAGGACCACCACGATGTGTTGGTTGAGGAAGTTGGGAGTCTCTTTGCCCTGGACGATTTGTCCGAGGGTATATCCGCCTGCCACCGGCACGGACGGGCCGAGCAAATCCTGCACCGCGGCGACCTCCGCGCCCGGGTTGGCCTTGAGCAGCATCTGCCAGGCGATGTCTACCAGCACCAGGGCGAAGGCAGGTTTGACATTGCCCAATCCGCTCAAGGCTTGCTGGGTGGCCTGCTGGGCAGCCTTCTCGCAATCGGTGCGGGTGCCGACCAGTACGTAGGCGTCGATGCCATCGCGGACGCTGCCGTTCATGCGGAAGCTGCCGTCGGCCTCCACGCGGATGGGCGCGCGCAGCATCATCGCATCACCCTGTTCCACGCCCAGCGGATACAGGCGGGCCAGATGGCTGAGGGGTGGGAAGGCCCATTCGCGGGCGGGGAAGCCGAACAAGCCCGCGTACGTCTCCGAGGCGGGACGCCCGTCCAGGGTGCGCAGCCAGAAGCCGCGCGAACGCGTGACGCGGAACTGACTGCCGACGGGATTCCAGCCGTGGGCAAACCCGACGCCCATGCGCAGGTTGCCGCGCAACAGGGCGGCCGTCAGTGCGCCCGAGCCGGTCTGCACGCCCGACATCTGATAGGTGCTGCCTGTGTGCAGGTCTCCGCTGGAGAGGGCGCCCGCCAGCGTCAGGTTGTTGAGGAGTCCGCTGCACAATTGCTCCGCGTCGCCGTTGAAGCCGTCCGCGAAGAAGAGCAGGGACTGGGGTTCGCTGCGGGTGTTGACCAGACTCATTAAACGGGTGGCCGTCTCACGTCCAGATTGGGCGTAGCCGGGCAGCCAGTGGGCCTCGGCCTGGAAGTCGCCGCTGAGCAGGGCCACCACCACCGAGTGCGGATGCAGCCCATCGGAGGTGAGTCCTGCCGGGGCACTGAATCCGATCAGCGGCGCGTCGCCCAACAGGCTGGAGACTCCGCTGGCGACTTCGCGCGGCTGATATTGATGCGACGAGACGACCAGCGCGAGGCTGGGTGAAGCCGCGCCCAATTTGTTGAGCGCGTGATGAGCGGCCTGCAATCCCGCTTCGCGGCCATCGAGGGCCTGGGCATGTCCAACAGAGGCAAGCAGGGTCATGTCGATTTATCCTTCGGCCACCGGGATGGTGAAGTGGAAGGTGGTACCTTTGCGGTATTCGCTCTCGAACCAGATGCGGCCGCCTTGCATTTCCACCAGGCTCTTGGTGATGTTCAAGCCCAGACCAGTGCCGGGCGCTTCGCGCGCCTTCGAGTCTTCAGAGCGGAAGAATTTCTGGAAGATCTTGGCCTGGTCTTCGGCGCTGATGCCGATCCCATTGTCCTTGACCCACAGATGCACCACGCGCCCCGCGCCTTCGCGGTCCCACAAGTTGACCGTGTCTTCGGCGCCGACTCGAAGCGTGCCACCCTCGGGGGTGTACTTGTGCGCGTTGCTGACCAGGTTGGTGAGTACCTGTCCCACACGGGTGCGGTCGGCCCACACCTGCGGAAGTTTACCCGACAGTTCCACGTCGACGGTCTGCTTCTTGTCTTCGAGCTGACGTTTGGTGGAGCGCAAGACCTCGTCCACCAGATCAGACACTTCCATGGCTTTGAAGTCGAGGCGCAGACGGCCGGCTTCGATTTTGGAGTTGTCGTTCAGGTCCGAGACCAGGGTGGACATGCGCTCGACGTTCGAGCGGATGGTGTTGAGGAAGTTAGTCTGCATCTCGTTGATGCCGCCCACTGCGCCACTGGCGAGCAATTCGGTGTAGCCTTTGATGGAGGTCATCGGATTCTTCAACTCGTGCGCCACGAACGAAACGAATTCGCTCTTGGCCAGGTTGGCGCGCTGCACCTCGCCGTATAGTTGTGCATTCGAAATGGCGATGGCGGCATGGTCGCTCAAACGGTTGAGGAAGGCCAGGTCCACTTGGGAGTCACTGGTGCTTTCGAGCAGGATCAAGCCGATGACCTGCGCTTCGCGGCGGATGGGGATGACCATCTGGATGTGTGCCCCGGTCAAGAGGCCGCCGCCGGAGCCGCCACCCGCCGCCAACGCCAGACGCTGCGGCTGACCCGATTCCAGAGCGCTGCGGAAGGCGGGCAGTTGCAGGCGTGTAACCTGTTCGGTGACGGTTGCGGAACGTTCGTCATAGCCCTGTTCGGCCATGATGCTCAGGTTGTTATCTTCCAACATGCCGATTAGACCCGCTTCGGCATGAGACTGGCGCAGGGCCCAATCGAGCGTGATGCGCATGGCGCGGTCGATTTCGAGGCTGGCGTTCAGTTCGCGGTCGATACGCTGCATAACCTGCAACTCTTCCACGCGGTTGGCCAGTTCCAGGTCGGTCAGGGTATAGAGGCGGGCGTTTTCGAGGGCCACCGCCGCCTGGCCTGCGAAGGCCGTCAACAGGTCCTGGTCGCCTTCTGCGAAGGGCATGCCATCGCGGCGGTTGACGACTTCCACCACGCCGATGACCCTTCCCTTGGCTTGCAAGGGCACGGCCAGGATCGAGCGGGTGACGAAGCCTGTCTGCTGGTCGGTGGCGCTGAAGCGCGAAGGCGAGCTTTGGGCCTCGTTTTCGATGACGGGCATGCGCGTCTGCACGGCGCGGCCGACGATGCCGCTGCCCGAGGGTAGGCGCTGCCCGACGAGGTTGGCGGCCACGGGACCGACCGTCACTTTGAAGACCAGGTCGCCCGTCTGTTCGTCCACGAGGAAGAGGCTGCCCGCTTCACCGTTCAGAATGGTGACCGCGCTTTCGAGCATGCTCTGGAGCAGGGGTTCGAGGTCCAGCGTCCCGGACAATTGACGGGCGATCTCGTTCAACGTGGAGAGTTGATGCGCGCGCTGCTGGGTCTCGGAAAGCAGGCGTGCCTTGACAATGGCGCCTGCGGTCTGGTCGGCGATGGCTTGCAGAAGTTGCGACTGGCTTTGGGTGTAGGTGACGCCTGTGTCGCGGTTACCGATGCTCAACACGCCGATGGTCTCGGCGGCGGCATTGAGCGGCACGCCGATCCAGGCGTAGACTCCGTCGAAGGACGGGGTCACGTTACGGGTCTGGCATTCGCGGATGTAATCCTGGGTGAGGATCGGGCGTCCCTTGCGAATGATCTCGGGGGCCAGGCCGCTTTTGGGGGGCAGGGGCAGGTTCTCGCGTTCGGGCAGGCGGTCGCCATCCTCCACGCAGAAGCCGTAATAGTAGAAATCGTTTTCTTTGTTGTGGAGCGTGATATGGAAATGAGTCAGCGGGATGATCTGCGCGGTCTGCGCGTTGATAAGCTCCAGCACATCGTCGAAGGTGAGCGTAACGTTGACGCCCTGCGAGACGCGTACCAGCGCGTCGGTTTCGAGGATGCGCCGCTCGAGGTCGGCCACCGTTTGGACGCGCTCGATTCCCACCGAGGCCTGGTCGCTGAGGTTATCCAGGAAGGTCAGGTCCTGCGGGGTGTACGGCTGGCCCGAGCGGCGGGGTCCCAGCGCCAGCCAGCCCGCTGGAATTTCACCCTTGCCGGGCAATGCCAGGAACAGACGCGCCCCGAGCAGGTCCAGACGCGATTTCTCGGGTTCGAGAGCAGGCGGAAGGGTGACACCGTCCAGGTAGAGCGGCAGATGTTCCTGTGCAAAGTAACGCGCCAGTGGACTGGTGGACCCGAAGCGCACATCGCTGGTGGGTCGACCGTCCTCGCCGGGCAGGGCCGTAAATTGATCATTGACCTTGTCGTACACGTACAGGTGGATACGGTCTGGGGCGAGGGAGGAATTGACCTGTTCGCGCAGGATCTCTCCGATCTTGTTGAGGTCCAGCGCGGTGGTCATATCGTGGCTGAAGTTGGAAAGGCGCTCGGCGTACACACGCTGGCCGCGGAAGAAGGTGGCGTCCACCAATGTTTGCAGGCGGTTGCGAATCGGCTCCAGCAGGATGACCACGGCAAAGACGAAGATGCCCACCCAGAGATTATTGGCGGGGAGGGAGGTGAAGGTCAGGAAGATCAGACTCATCCCGCCAGCGATCAATCCGTAGCCGAGCAGGACAATCAGCGCCAGCGCGCCGTAGATTAATCCGCTGCGTACCCAGGCGTCCGTGCGCAGGAAGCGGAAGCGCAGGATAGTGTATCCGATGGAGGCAGGGAAGAGCACAATGGGCAAAAAGAGAAGGGGAGAGAATGGGAAAATGTTCCAGGGAGAAGTCACCAGCCAAAGCGTGAGCGGTCCCAGCCCGACCAGGGTCCCGAGCAGGATGGTCTGTGCCTGGGCCCGCACCACGGGCGAAGGCGCGGTGAGACGATGATACACGTTCATGCTGAGGAATAGCAGCACGGCCACGGCCACGAACAAATAGATGTAACGCCAGGGCAGGATGTAGGCCGTGGGATGTTCGAAATCGAAGAGGGTGAGATAGGCGTTGATCGTCAGCCCGATGGCAACGTAGAGACCCACCCAGCGCAGGTAGGGACGCCCGACCACAACGCGCGTCTCCTGTGGGAAGGACAATGCCAGGTCCACCAGCGCGCCGCCCGCCATG